>CALUOX010000139.1 GCA_944322375.1 uncultured Alistipes sp. | reverse complement strand
GTATAGGGAGGCGCTGCAAAGGCCTCGGAGTAGAGGTCGGCGGTGACGTAACCCCGCCAGTAAAGTTGCCCGCTGCGAAAAATGGAGACCCGGAACTGCCGCGGGTCGGAGGTGAATAGTGAAAGGTAGCGGAAGTTTTCGCGGCAGAGAATGTTGATGGTTGCCTCCGAGGCCTTGACCGGAACGTAGAACTCGTCGCCGCGCTTCTCCCAGGTGATCTGGAGCGGCGTGCCGCCGTCGAAAGCCATCTCCTCGGCCGTACCCGTAAATCCGCGCTCGGCAATCTCCACGCGCCACAGCACGCCCTTGTACCGCGACCGCAGCTCCGTCCAGTATTTCACGCCGAATTCCGCCATACCCGTATCTTCTTTCGGGATAAAGGTAGCAGCGGTGCCTTACCTTACAGGGATACTTTGTCCCGATTACGGTAGATGTGGAAATGCATAATTCTTATTTACTCCGTCGTATTTTGACGGTGATGCGTATTTCCTTTGCAGCACGAAAAGCATAAAAACAATCCGAATCTGCTAAACGGATGAAACGACTTGACGGTTAATCGGATTTTCTATGGCTTTTTCGTATATTTGTTAAACACTTTTAATCAAAAACAGACATGGGATTTTTCAAAAAGATGTTTGCAGAAGAGCCTCCCAAGCGATGGGCTGTTCAGATTCGTGGAACACTATATCGTTCCGGTATTGTCACTGTGGATCGCACCTTTGAAGTAGATGACGTTCAGACAGCTTCGGCTTTCATGGGCCCGGATCGGGAAGAAGTGCTTCTGGATTGGCTGCGCCAGAATTACCCCGGCGCGAAATGCGAAGACCCGCATCAGTTTGGAGTCAACGTATGGGAGATAAAACAGTAATACATAGCAGTCTGTAAAATGAGAGCTATAACCAAAGCTAATGATTTTACATTCAAGGATCTGGTCATTTTCTATGTGTTGCATGTATCCAGCGATGAAAAGTTCAGTATGCAGCTTTTGCGGGCCCGCAAAAGCCCTGTCGTTCCTCCTTTCCCTTTTCTGGATGATATTCTGCACGATACATATGGGGTGTTGGTCTTTCAGGAACAACTGATGGAAATTGCCCAACGCATAGGAGGTTTCTCTCCGGAAGAAAGCAATGACCTGCGCCGTCTGATGGCCAAGAAACACAGGGATGGAGTGGAGGAGCGTCGCCCGGCATTTGTCCGCCATGCAATTGAAAACGGGTATGCAGAAACACAGGCCAATGCGCTCTATGATTTGCTTAGCAATCAGGCATCCAATCTTTGCGGCCGCAGGAACGGTGAGATTTATATGGCGCAGTGGTTGAAAGACGAATACGAACGACTGCTTCAGTCATAAACGCATCGAATGTCGAAGATCGGATACATACAACGTTACCTTTTGCTGATACGTCGAGTCCGCAACCATCCCTATATTACCCTTGAAGAGTTGCGCCAAGGGGTTGAACAGGAACTGATCGCCCGTGGAGAGCCGATCCGCATACTGTCGCAGCGGACCATCGAACGGGATATTCGTGACATTCGCACGGCGTTGGGTGTCAGTATCGACTACTCCCGAACCGAACGAGGCTATTTCATTCCGCACGACGAGGAGTCGAACTCCGATCTGGAACGCATATTAGAGTCTTTTGAAGTGCTGACCACCATGAGACAGGATACGGGAGTTATGGACTTCATCTTTCCCGAACAACGTCGGGCCACGGGAACAGAACATCTTTACGGATTGATTCAAGCCATCCGGGATACACATCCCGTTACGTTCGACTATCGGAAGTTCTGGCTTCCGAGTGCCAGTCGTCGCATAATGGAGCCCTATGCATTGAAAGAGTCTCAGGGACGGTGGTATGTAGTAGGTGTCGATTGCTCGGATCGGCAGCTCAAGACGTTCGGTCTTGACCGGATCGGGCATCTGGAGATTGGCAATACTCGTTTCAGAAAAGATCCAGCCATCGACATCCGGGAGCGATTCCGCCATTCGTTGACTGTGGACATCTCGGAGAAGGTCGAACACATTGTCTTTTCGGTCGGAGATGCCGATGCGGCTTTCCTCAAGACGATGCCTCTCCACGCTTCGCAACAGATTGTATGTGAGACTTCGCAACGTACTACGTTTTCGATGGATGTCTATCTAACACCTGATGTCGTAATGTCATTGCTTTCCAGAGCCGGGACCCTTCGGATTGAAGAACCGGAGCCTTTGCGGAAGGAGATTCTTGAAATCTATGAGAATGGAATCAGACTCAATCGTTGATGGTTCGATGCATACCGCATTGGAACATTTGTGGGAAAAATACCGTGCCGCATTTGAGGTTGACGAAACAACTCAAACCCATGAACTTGGCAGAATCCTCGATCGGGGCATGGTTTGGGCCGAAAATGAGGCAGGTATGACGGATATTCTTGTAACGGGTATCAATCCCTCTTTTCGGGAAGGCGACGCAGCGGGGTCTTTTGTATTCCGCTATCGGGACGCGCAACAAGATTCTTACTATTTGGAGATCAGGAAGACGTTTTTCGACGACCGTTTGCATGCAAAAGCAGGCTATCTCGATCTGTTTGCCGTACGCGAAACCGTTCAAAACAAACTCTCCAAATTTATCAAACATCCGGTAGGCTTATCGTTCATCGCCGAACATCTGGCCATTACACAACAGGAAATCGAGCGTCTTCACCCTCGCCTGATTATCGTAAAGAACAAAGGATCGTGGATGTTTTGGGGACTTCAAGCCACGCGAATCGAGGACAGGTGGACGAATGTCTGGATGGGTTATACCTTTGAGACCATCCCGGAATTCGGAAACGAAATACCTTATGGAGTCGTCCGAAGAATAACCGGAATGCGAGACGATCCGGATCGCGTTGGCAAAACGATCAGTAAAACCAATCTGGTCGGTACGATCGTTTTGTTCACCAACCACCTTCGCTATATGAAGCGAGAATTCCGGCCTACTCCCGAATTTGTCTCCCAACTGTACGATATGGCATCAACCAGATGACCATGATATAGCCGTGTAACCTCTCGGGTTACACGGCTGTCGTTTCGGTCTGCCGGATGATCGAGCGGGCATTCAACTTGCGGGCCAGGGCCTCCATGTCGTTGTTGATCTTCGTGTCGATCACGCGGGCATAGATCTGCGTTGTCTGGATGTTCGTGTGGCCAAGCATCTTTGAGACCGTCTCGATGGGGACGCCGTTGGCCAGCGTCACCGTCGTGGCGAACGTGTGGCGGGCGCAATGGAACAGAACCCACAGAGCACCCGTCAGCAAACAAGTAAAGATAAAACGTAACCCGTTTGAAATGAGCGGTTTTTCACTATTCTGCCAAATGCCGGAAACGCAACGGAGTGCGGAA
>CALUOX010000138.1 GCA_944322375.1 uncultured Alistipes sp. | reverse complement strand
ATCCTACGGTCGAGGCTTCCGCCCTGATGCAATGTATCGCACGACGCCTTGCTCTTCCGGTCTTGGGTATCTTTTTGTGCCTTTTGGCGGTCAATGCCGTTGTCAGCCCCTCGTTGGGGCGACGGTGTCAATCGCTGCAAACGGAACTTGCGGTCCGAGAACGTTCAGCCTCGGCCCAGGCTGATGTTACGGCCCGCCAACAAGCCTTGGCCGCAGCGTTTACGGCGACGGCTCCGACCTCCCGCGCCTTGCTGTGCGATCGTATTGCTGCCGCCGTACCGCAGAAGATCGTACTGACACAACTGAGGGTCGAACCGCTCACAAAACGTTTTGAAGCGGCGAAACCGCTGCAACGGCAGGAGCATTTTGCTGTCGTAAACGGTATGGCAGCAACGGCGGACGACATCTCGGATTTTGTCGAGCGGCTTTCCACCGAGCGTTGTTTTCGGGCGGTACACCTTGCAAATGTCGAACGCGAACGTGACGGTGACAGACTCCATTTCCGAATCGAAATGACACTATGACACTGCCGTACAAATATCGAGGAGTAGTTATGGCTGCAGCACTTGTCGTTCTGTTGCCCGCTGCCGCATGGCGTTTCGCTTTGGCCGGGAGCTTCGCGACATGGCGGGAGTGTCGGCGGCTGGAGAAGCGGCTCGAACAAGTTGCTCCGACAGCGTCGGATTCCGACATGTCCGTGCGCAACGGCGTCACGACGTCGGATTTGATTCTGTCGGGAACTCTTCTCGATACGGTGCGTCGTTATGCCGCACCGGGACTTCGCATCACAGGATATTTCCCTGTCACGACGTCGCAACAGGACGGTATTGAAATCCGCACGGCACAGCTGATGCTCACCGGCTCCTTCCATGAACTGTTGCAGTCGGTACAGGCGCTTGAGGAACATCTTCCGGAGTGTCGCCTGCGGTCGCTGCAATGGCAAACCGTAGTACAGCACCGCACACGCAAACCGCAACTTGTATTGACTCTTTATATTCAACAGTTAACCCTAAAATCCGATATTCAATGAGACGTTTCGTATTGTTCCTCATTTTTTTCGTCGTTTCGTGCGAGATTCTCGAAGAGGATCTGTCCCAGCGTGACGTGACAGTAATAGCCCCAATGGATGGTGTCGAAACTTCGGCCGGAATGATTGCGTTTCGGTGGCATGCGGTGGACGGCGCTGCAGGATACGGACTGCGTGTTGTCGCGCCGTCGTTCGCCCACGCGGTACGTTTTGTAGCCGATACGCTCATTATGACCGATACATTGACTGCGGCTCGCAGTTACGGCTGTAAGTTGCCGCTCGACGCCGGTAATTACGAATGGACCGTTACGGCATTCAACGGCGCATACGAAACGACGACCGATGTGCTGCATCTGACGGTTGCCGCAGCCGAAGTGCCGGAAGAACCGGAAAATCCCGATTCTGAAATCCCGACAACCGAATCCTCCAAACCGTGAAATCCCGCTGGACGACATATCTGCTTATCGCGGCCGTCATCGCTGTATGGGGTGTTGTAGCTTGGAAGATTTTCCAGCCGGCACATCCCGTTTCGGGTCCGATCGCACGGCAACCGGCTGTACCGGCTGTTGCGGCATCCGATACTGTAACGTTGCAATTGGACTATCCCGATCCTTTTTTGAAGGAGACTGCACGTCCTATACCGGCAGCGCGTACTGCCGAGCAACGACGACCTTCGGCGAAAAAGACCGCGTCACGCCGTGAACGGATCGCGATCGAACATCTGGCAACGGTTGCAGTCGATGGACACACACTCTACATTCTGACCATCGGCAAGGGACAATATGAACTTCATGAAGGAGAAACGACGGGAGCATATCGCCTGACGAAAAGCGATCACGATTCGCTCTATCTGGAACACGAAGGTGAGATCTATGGGGTGAAACGATGTGAATAACAATCGGGACGTATGGGCCGCAGCAGGACATATCGAAAAGGAGCAGTATTGCCGACCGTCATCGTCGTGACATTGGTCATGCTTGTCATGATGCTGGGGCTGCTGATGCTGTGGTCTCAGGAGATGCAGTTGTTTGCCCGCAGCCAACGGTTGCGGCAGGCGCGAGCCGATGTAGAGTCCGCCGCAACGATTTACCGCCTGCATCCGACTGATCCGGCGCTGACCGCAGCCGACGGCTGTCTGTTATATGACTCTCTGCCGCAATCGAGAGTCTTCCTGCGGCGCGAAATGTGGGGCCTGTATGAGTTGTTGCACATTGCGTCTGCCGATTCGCTTATTTCAACGTGTCGTATTACAGGCGTCGAACCCGACCCTGAACAGACCTTGTTCTACGCCGACAGCCGCACGGCCGTGACATTGGCCGGAAATACCTGTCTGCAAGGTGAATTACGCATGCCGCGAAACGGGATTGCTTACGGACGTGTAGGGTCCGATTTTTATCGCGGGGAGCCGATTCCGCAAACAATGGTCAAACGCGCCTCAAGCCGGATGCCGCAACCGAATGCTGCAACCGTCTCGCGCATCAGAACGTTAATGGAGGAAATCCATTCTGTCGGACGACAGATATTGCCCGATACGCTTGTTACAATGTTCTGCCGCGATTCGACTGTCGTGCTGTATTCCGATACTCCGTATGTCGGGAATCGCACACTGCAAGGACGGATCCTTCTCTATGGCGACAGCCTTCACATCGATTCGACCGCCAGCATCCGACATCTGCTTATCGTGGCCCGCAAGATCGTTGTCGGTGCAGGGGCGCATGTTGCGGCACAGCTTTTTGCTCGCGATACGGTCATTCTCGAACCGCGTGCCGTGTTGGAGTATCCATCGGGAATTCATGTTGAAGGTTATGCTGAACTGGGTGAACATGCGGAGGTAAACGGATATGTCATCGTGAGCGATACGGTTTCCCGCAAGAAACTGTCACCCTCCTTCCGGCAGGCACGAACGGCTCGCCTGCGCGGGATGCTCTATGTCGATGGTGTCGCTCAGCTGCAAGGTGTCGTTGCAGGACGAACGATCATCAAGAAAGCTGTTTATTTCTCGCCGCAAGGCTATTACAAGGAGATGCTGTACGACTTCACCCTGCTCCGGAATCCCGTAACGGCACATCCACTATGGTTGGCGGCCAGCGACACACTGCACAGAAAGGAGGCTCTATGGGTCGAATGAAACGATCATTGAGAGCGTTGTTCGGCACAATCAGTCCGCCGTGTCCGGTATTACGTGCCGCTTCGCTGCTGGAGGCCATCGTTGCAGCGGTTGTTCTCCTGCTCGTTTTCACTGCAACGATGGAGTTGCTGCCGCGCTTTACGCTGCGCAACGATGATGCGCTGCTTGTCGCCGAAGCTGAATATCGTGTGGACAGGGCTTTCGATACATACGCCTCAGGCGTGTGGCCGCAGGGCGAATACATCGAACATTACGACTGGGGAACAGTCTCGATTCGCCTGGAGCCATATCGCAAATACGGCGACCTGCAACTTGTGACGATTACGGCTCACATCGAAGGAAGCAGCAAACGGATCATTCACAAAGAGGTGATACAATGGCTCGGATGAAACGACATATACGCGGGTACACGCTTGTTGAGACACTCGTGATGATGCTCGTTGCCGGGATTGTTTTCCTGGGAGCAATGGATGCGCTTACGCTTGTTACCCGTCTGTGTACCCGACGTGCTGCGGCGTTGTATGCGACAGGCGCGCAACGGGAGGGATTCTATCGTATCGAGCAGCTGCTTGCAACGGCCGACAGCCTTACGGTGCCCGACGGATTTTTATCAGGATATGGTTCCGGAGAGATTTTGTTGCGCTGGCATGCAGGAAAAGCCTCTCGATTCGTACATGGCGATTCCGTACTGGTTTATCACGCTGGAACATTCTCCGATACATTGCTGCGCAAAGTCGGAGGGATTGTTTTGTTGCAGAACCGACGATGCGATGGAATCGGGTTGACCGACACCCTTTCGATCGAGATCGAGGGGCATACATTCAAATTCGCATGGCAACCCCCTGCTCAGGAGCGATATAAGGAGATGATTGCCGAAATAGAAGAAGCACACGGATATGAAAACCCCGGAAGTGAAACTTACTGACGCTCGTCGTGAGATGTTTTATGCCGAGCTGCACGCACTGTTGACAGCCGGTCTCGATTTCTCGAACGCTTTCCTGCTGTTGATCGAAGGCGAGGAAGATCGGCGGATGAAGGCGTTGCTGGAGAGGCTCTATGCCTGCGTTGTGCGGGGTGATACGTTGGCTCAGGCCATGACACACAGCACGGCGTTTCAGCCGATGGAGTGCGGCGTGGTGCGCATCGGTGACGAGACGGGACGCCTGACCGAAACCCTTGATTTTCTGCGCGACTACTACCGCAAACGGGCCCAACAGCGACGTATGATCTCGTCAGCCGTAAGTTATCCGCTCATCATCCTATGTGTTGCCGTTGCTGTCGTGGTCTTCATGCTCTCGGTCGTCGTTCCCATGTTCGAAGAGGTCTATGCGCGCATGGGCGGCGAATTGCCATCACTTACGCGTGCGATCATTTCATTGTCTCGAAAGTTTCCCTCGTATCTTTTTGTAACAATCGTTGCAGCAGGAGGAACCTATGCACTTTATCACGTCAATCGAAAACGTCCGGAAATTGAACAATTTACGGGGAAAATGCTGCTGCGCATCCCCGTCGTCGGAAACATAGTAAAGAAAAATTATCAGGCCCGATGTTGCAAACTTCTCGATCTGCTTTGTGCTGCAGGAGTGCCTTTGCTTTCGGGCGTGGAGATGCTTGCCGATGTCATTGGATTCTATCCCTATCGCACGTCGCTCCATGAAATCGCACACCGGCTCGAACGCGGAGAGTGTTTTGCAGCCGGCATTGCGGCATTTCCGGCTCTGTACGATCGAAAACTCGCGGCACTGATTCGTGTGGGCGAAGAGACGAACCGTCTGCCCGAAATGCTGAGACGTCAGGGCGAAACACTCACGCAGGAACTCGAATATGCGATCAAACGCATGGGGATACTGCTTGAACCGGCACTGATTCTTCTTGTCGGACTGCTCGTTGCCGTGATTCTCATTGCCATGTACATGCCCATGTTCTCCCTTGGTGGAATCATGGGATAATATTATAAACTATCAACTGCTTTATTTGCCCTTTATTCGGATCTGATTTACATTCATTTACATTCATTTACATTCATCTACATTCATTAACCTTAAACTTTATAATGATGAAACAACTTTCTTTCGTAGTGTCGTTCGTATGTCTCTGTACGACGTATGCTCAAGCACAGGACACATCCGATCTGACGGATGTGCATTTTTATCCGCCATCGGCGGTTTCGATGATGAAATACATCGATTATCCGGTCTCTCACCGAACCGGTATTCCCGATGTGTCGATTCCGCTTTATACACTTCGATCCGGAAAACTGGAACTGCCTATAACCCTAAGTTTTCATCTGGATGACTTTACACGAGCCAATCAACAGGCTGGAAGTACTGGTGCCGGCTGGTCTTTGAGTTGCGATCTGCAGGTATCACGTATCATAAACGGTCGTGATGATTTTCATGAGAAAGGATATTTGACTACAGGAACGTCAAATGTATCTATCAATAACGAAACGCCAGAGATAACTCCTTCAGATTCCCATCTTTTCTCAATGTGGACTCGGGAAATTGATGAAGAACCAGACAAATTTTATTATAAACTGTGTACGTCGGATGGCAGTTTTTATATTGAAAAGAATCTTGGGCCAGTAAATGTTCCGGTCAATGGAGATAAAATTACCTGCAATAGAAATGGCCGAGATGCTGATTTTACGATCATTACCACAAACGGTACAAAATACACCTATTCATCCCAATACACCGATTGGGTCCAAGGTTTTAATGAAATGGACCTGCCGGCTGCAACAGCATGGAAATGTACTAAAATTGAAAGTGCCGATGGTTGTGATTCGATTACATTTTCCTACCTGCCGTACAGTATAGATTTTATAGAACAGTTGGAAATGTCTTTGGAGTTATATGACAATGCTGAAATCTCAGGTCATGGTTCAGAGACATTTGAAGCCCTGGCGCGAACACCTCGAATCGTTCAACATTTCACAGGTTACAACTCAAAGGATCGATATTTAAGAGGCAATGATGCAGTATTCGATTATTGGGAAGAAAGTACGCTGTCAGATCCATCATTTAATCCATATGTAAACAAAATATATAATACGATTCATCATTGTTATCCGAATGAAATCATGTTTCGTGGAGGTAAGGTCAGGTTTATCTACGAACAGTATAGTGCCGATAACAAATCTATTACTAAACCATTTTTAAATAAACTGAAAATCTATGATACGCACAATACCCTTGTTAAGACCATATCATTCACCCAGCAGGTGGATACTGCTCGTTATTTAGAACGACCTGTTGCCGAATTATATAGCCGTTATCTTACGGCTCTTACCATAGGTGCAGAATCTTATCAATTCACATATGGAGTCAATCATCTGGGCTATGCATGTACGGACTTTTGGGGATATGAAATCATTGGTGATTACATAAGCGGCTCAGTGGATATTCCTCAACATAAAATTGAAATAGAAAAAGGTCTCACACCTCGAGGTAGAAACGGAGAGGCAATAAATGATTTGCCTTTATCAGAGAATGAGAAATATATACCATGGTATAGCTATGGCGATACAAGTATTTACGACGTTTCTTCAAAAACAAAGAAATTACTATCTATCCGTTATCCGACAGGGGGTTATACGGAGTTTCATTGCGACAACAACCAATTTTGTGATCGTAGTGGCACGACACAATACATATCGAGTTATCGCGTCAAAAATATCCGTTATTTTGATCAAGACAGCACATTGCTCAAAGAAACATGTTATGCGTATGGTCCCGATGGAAATGGTAACGGAATTCTTCGCCATGAACCGGATGTAAGTGAAGATCGCGGTAACTGCCATACATTACAAAACATCGTATATTATGAAATGTATGACGGAGCAACCGTCAATTATATAAAAGCACGATGCCGTACCTTTTATCCACACACAACATATCGTACAAACTATAATGACGGGAGTTATATCCAATACGAAGAAGTTGCCGAATATCAACGCGACAGCACGCTTTCGGGAAAGACTATCTATAAATACGATCTTGATCCGCCTCTGCCTGGAGCATTAAATAGGCCGCTGGAGTCTATTCCAGAAAGCCCATATCCGATGGAAGGAGAATTTTGGCACCAAGGACTTCTTGACTCGGTAATTCAGTACAAATATAATGGATCATCTTTCGAATGGATTGCACGCACCAAATACAAATATGAACCCTATGTTTCAAATCAAAAAATATATCGAGGGCGTGTATGGCCAACAACTCGTCATATTCAAATTCTGGAGAATGGTTCTTTCCAAGAAAGGCCGAGACTGACATTTTCTCCATATGAGGATGATAAAAATCGTTATGCATATTCGTATAATGCAATTGACATTGGTTGCATGCAACTTGTACAGGAAGATCTCGAACAACGGGGAGACGATGGGCGGATTTTACATCAGCAGACGAAATATTATTATGACGCGAACCCTTATACCGTTGGACGTAAAGAAACGACCTATGCCGATGGTCGAACCGTGACCGAGCAGACACTCTATGCAGAGAACTATCCTGCTGCAAGTATGAGCAACATGCTTTCCCGCAATCTTTTATCTTTGCCGCTTGAACGGATTGTCTATACGGAAAACGAGGTTACACAAGGCGAAACATTCTCGTACGACATTTACGGTCGGCCGGATTCGTTGTCCATACTTGCAGCCCAGAATCTCTCGTTGTCATCGTTTCGCCTTTCCAACAAAAATTCTGCAGGCAGTTATACGGGGGCTGGAACAGGTTCTTACTTGCCTGATGATCATTACATTGGCAAAGCTTCGCTACATTATGATGCGGACAGCAATATTTGTGAGGTACAATCGGTCGGACAAGCTCCCATATGTTATTTATGGGGCTATAAAGGGTTATATTTGGTTGCCGAGATCCGCAATGCAACCTATGACGAGGTAAAAACTGCATTAGGAACTGAGGTAGTCGAACGCATCCGTACGTCAACGGTTCTGACAGACAATGATCTGGCATTACTTGATGGCCTCCGCACAGCCTATCCCGCTTGGCATGTCACTACGGCGACTTACATTCCATTAGTCGGCATGTCCTCAATGACTGATCCTTCACGACGCAGTACATCCTATGAGTATGATGCATATGGTCGTCTTATATCGATAAAAGACGGCCAAAATGAAGTCATTCAAACCTATACTTATCATTTAGCTACGGAAAATCAATAAACGAGGGACTGAGTTATGAAACGATTATATCTATTACTGGCGATCTTGATTGTGTGTTTTCAAACGACATA
>CALUOX010000137.1 GCA_944322375.1 uncultured Alistipes sp. | reverse complement strand
CCATATTACTACTTGCTGTTTATATAATCGATAACCCGTAATAAAAATCGCTGGAATTGCGCTGCGGACATTCCAGTCAGATCCAAATCAATGCGACCGCCCAAATTCGACCAGTCACCATGTTTCTTCTTTGCAATGATATGTGAAAGGACTTCTGTATGCGACTCCAGTGCCTTTGCCAGTCTTGGCTGACAGCCTCCTGCCATCCCAAAGATAGGAATAATTAACAAGAACCATGCATCGTCCCCGACGACATATTTCCTGCATTTTCAGGCTATTAGGGAATTCTCAATCATCCACCCAAGTGCTGGCAACACCAAGAATATCGAGCATATACTCTCCTGCATAGCCTTGACGGCGAAGATAGGATACAACAACCTGATCCGACAATATATCCTGTGCCAGCTGTTTGGACTGAGGATCCCCATAATAATCCATATAGCTCCATTTGTACAGCATGTTATATGGCTCTATCAATGTCGCTTGATACAACATCTTACAGCCCAATTGTTCTTTGGGCTCTTTATTCGTTTCTTTTAATCCGAACAACCATTCGGCAATAGGGACTAAAGAACCAACAAAAAATAAATATTCCGCATTATCCATATGGCGCTGTTGCCCATCCATAAACGTTAGAATCAACAATCGTTGTGCTTCCTGCGCTTCTAATGGTGTTGGGTTCTCTTCCAACAATATATCGTGGGTTAAATAGATTGTCTGGATGTATGAATCTGCAGAATGGTAATCTTTTTGTATCTGCTGCTCACAGGAAACTATAATATCCATCCAGCGCTCTTGGCGCTTCAATTCCAATAAATCATCTTTCCAGCTCATAATGCTATTGTTAATCAGAGACTCTTAATCTCCGTCAAATCTGAGATACTGATGTTCTGACGACAATGTTAGAAAACAAAGATCTTTTATTTGTTGGAGAATCTGTATTTCACGTTCATTCGCGTGTGGGATCAGTATATCAATATCTACTAAAAGATCCTTTACCATTTTATGGTTAAACGTCGTATCGTCGTAAATATCAATATACTTGACAACATTCAATGGGCAGGCATCTATCCATTTCTGGATAAATAATTCAAAAATACACTCATTGTCCGATAAAACGGGACTTAGTATTTCATGTTCGAAATCCTCAACGTAAATAGTTAACATTGTTGCATTTATTTTGGTAACCCAGGGAAAATTGAAATTAATTCATTTGTCTTAGGGTTGGTTACAACGGTATATATGGTTGTCGTTGAATTAGTGGTTACATCAAAACCAATAATCTTTCCTGCATTAACGGTTCTAATGTAATTCCCAGACGTTTTTTGTATATAGCCGGAAATATGAGTTGCGGCTTCAACTAATTGCTCCAATTCTTTTTCTGTTGTTACAAAAAATCTACTTTTATTCCTATATTTAGGAATTTGTATAACGTGTTTTTCAAAATTCCAACGTAAATTTTTTGCCGGTATTATAATTGGTCTGCCAAGTAATTTTGTTGAGTTTGCGGCAATTCGACTGCCTTGCATTCCGATTCGCAGACTATTGCTTTGACCTGCCGTGAAAAAACACACCCCTACTTCCAACGTAGATAATAAATAACGAGCCGCAGCATGACCATATTCTCCATTTATCCGATAGGTTTCTGCTTCCATCCACGTTGCGTATCCCGGCATGAGTAGATCAAACGCCGCTCCCCAATAACCGGAATTATTATTGCTTTCACTATCTTCGGAAGGATAAACGATAACCGGAGGAATCATCACACTCGTCGAATCACGGGCCTCCATTCCATTAAGATCGACCAACCGAATCGGATTGTTACCACAGAAAACATACGGACTATGGTATTGTTGCAGGGGGTCTTGCGAGAGCCATCTGCCTCGTTCGGAATCATACATGCGGACCCCGTAGTCCGAGAACGGCAGACCCACAAATGCCTGATCTTCCTTGCCGGAGAATCGATAGCGGTTATCAGCAACCGGCAGCGAAGCGGTATTCCACCGCTTGCCGAACGGCTGGTAGTCGTTGCGTTCGAACACGTTGTCCTTGTCGGTCGCCACGACACGCACGCTTCCCAGATGATCCGTCAGGAAATAACGCGCTTCGGAATCATCGTAAGTCCCGACGATACGCCCGCCGCCAAATGGTGCGCTCTCGAATACACTGCCTCCTCCGGCATCCGTATGGTATGTAAAAGAACCCCGGTACGCAAAACCGCAGTCGTCGCCATTTACCACCGAAAGTTTCGTACCGTCTGCAAGATAGGAATAATTTGCGACAATCGTGTCGTTTCGAATTACTTTCTCCAATAGGTTAAGATTATTGTATGTAAAATCGGTCTCTAATTCCAAATCATAGGTCAGATTGCCGTTACGATTATAGACAGAAAACTTTCGATGCCAACCCCTTCACTAATAAACAGAGATGCGAAATATATTTCGCATCTCTGTTTTAAACCTTACCTGAAGAAACTCATAAACCAAATATTAATTGATAAATAAATAACATTTGCCAAATATAACCGCCATCGGTATTTTTTGAATACCAATATACGTTTTTTCTTTAAATATTGATAAAGAGCTACATGGCTGCCAGTGAGTGTACAACTACTAAGAAACCATATGGTTGCCACTGACAATGCGTCTGAAGTATCACTGAAATACCAAAAGCAGGGCCACGACAATACAAACAATATACATAAAATCAATATGGCATTCAAAATTAATAAATCAATTTTTTCGCGCCCATTTTTCTCCATCCCACTCATAAGAATTATCTTCTATTCAAGAAAAAGAATTTCTTTTATGACTGTTGCACTTAGGGTTCTCATCATCATCCAATCCTCACTGTCAATATTTGTTATTCTTTATCAATAAAACGTACATGTTCTTACATAAGCATATGTACCGTAAGTTTTCGTTTTGAAAATCCATCGTCCGTCTGTCTTTAAGATACAATTTATAAGATATGACCGCAATTTTGGTGTAATGTATGATGAAATAGGGCCGGTCAGACGTATCTCCTCAATCTTCATGTTGTCATTGAAAATGATATGGAATGTGATCCAAAAATGGATTTCATTATCATGATACATTGGACTATTGTAGTAGCAGCTATCTATATAATTGGAGAACCCGTCTTTATCATTATCAAAACTCACCAACGGTTGAAGATCAGACCTCGCAATCGTATCACCTTTAAGCGTTATGTAACCAAGAGAATCCGTCCATATGAGCGACCCATTCATATCATATAAAGCCTTATTATCTACATTACTATAGCGATTTTTGTGCTCCTGAGACATAGCGTTATGTAAGATAAATAAAATAACAATAGGAAATACCCATTTTGACATTTTAGAAATCATATCCCAACCGTATTTTCATGGCATTTGTTCGTTTATTAATATATGTATTTGCGCTCGGGCTACCATGTCCATGCGGAAGCCCTTGCATATAAAGCAATACATGTCCAAATTCATCTGCAAGTCCCACACTTCGATGATTAATATTTCCTTTTGCATTAATTACAATTTGAATATTCTGATTTGTAGATCGTCTTCCAGATAAAGATGCTGTTCCCGGGAATTTAGTTTGACCTAAATTACCAACAATGGATCTACCTGTCGGTTCTCCATTTTCGACAAGATAACGTTCATATTCGGGAATATCACTTGTATAAGAATCATATGGAGCCTCTTCAAAAGTATTTGTTTGAATTGTACCATTTTGATCCAAATAAGTATAGTGATTTGCAGTACTTAATTCAACCATTGTTGAATTTTGAGCAATGTCGAACAAATCTTGCAAGAAAAAATCATTAGAAATTACAGCAACATCGGCTAATGAAGTCGGATCAAGTACTCCATTATTCATCCTAAAAGTCACAGTTTGTCCCTGAGCTAATCCATTATAGATACTTATTATAGACGCCATATCTATAATCATCAAACTATCTCCTTTTATGTCAATATAATTTACTGGATTTCCTGCACAATAATTGTATTGTCCAATAGAGTAATATTTTTCGGCGAACCGATCCTGTGTCAACCATCGTCCTCGTTCGTAATCGTACATTCGAGCCCCGTAGTCCGAGAACGGCAGGCCGGCGAACGATTGATCCTCCTTTCCATTGAAGCGGTCTCGGTTATCCGAGACAGGCATCGAAGGCGTTACCCAGCGTTTTCCGAAAGGATAGTAGTCGTTGCGTTCGAGAACCTCGCACCCCGAATTTACGACCGCGCGCACACTGCCCAGATGATCCGTCAGGAAATAGCGAACCTCGGTTTCATCGTCGACCGTTCCCACGATCCGCCCGCCGCCGAACGGCGTACTCTCGAATACTCGATCCGGTTGGGAACTTTCATCCGTACGATATGTAAAAGAACCTCGATACGAGAAACCGCAGTCGTCGCTGAAAGTTTCGTACCGTCTGCAAGATACGAATATTTCGCGACAATCGTATCGTTCCGCACCGCTTTTTCTAACAGATTCAGACTGTTGTATGCAAAATCCGTTTGCAACTCCATGTCGTAGGTCAGATTCCCGTTGCAGTCGTAGGAGAGGAAACGTTCGAAGGTAAGTCGGTTGTTTTCTCGCTCTTTTTTTATTTATGGCTGCAATACTGAGGTGTGGAAGCGGTTAAAGAGAATAATCTCAAAGACAGCGGCGGGACAATTGTTCCGCCGCTGTCTTTGAGATTTTCGTTTAGTCTCCATCAAATATTAGATATTGATGGTCTTCTTTTAAGACATCATCACACATGTGTCTAATTATCAATAAAACATCATACTCTTTACCACTTGCACGTTGTAACAAATGGTCTATATCAATTATTAAATCCTTGACCATAAGATGGTTTAATGTTGTATCATCATAAATATCGATATATTTAATCATTTTTATTGAATCGTCCTTAAAATATTTGAAGATTATAGATTCAAATATTTGATCTTGATCTGCATAAACAGAACCTATTAGGTTCTGCTCAAAATCTTTAATATAGATTCCTAACATAAACTTAGTATTTTGGTAATCCCGGAAAAATAGATATTAGTTTTCCTGTTTGAGAATTAGTAATGACTGTATATACTGTTGTTGATGAATTGGTCGTTATATCGAATCCTATGGTTTTCCCAGCATTGACGATTCGTATGTAATTTCCTGTTGATGCTTGCACATAACCGGAAACGTGAGTTGCGGCTCTTACTAATTGTTCTAATTCCTTTTCTGTCTTTATATAAAATCTACTTTTATTGACATAATTACCGGTTTGTAATACGTGTTTTTCAAAATTCCAACGTAAATTTTTTGCCGGTATTATAATTGGTCTGCCAAGTAATTTTGTTGAGTTTGCGGCAATTCGACTGCCTTGCATTCCGATTCGCAGACTATTGCTTTGACCTGCCGTGAAAAAACACACCCCTACTTCCAACGTAGATAATAAATAACGAGCCGCAGCATGACCATATTCTCCATTTATCCGATAGGTTTCTGCTTCCATCCACGTTGCGTATCCCGGCATGAGTAGATCAAACGCCGCTCCCCAATAACCGGAATTATTATTGCTTTCACTATCTTCGGAAGGATAAACGATAACCGGAGGAATCATCACACTCGTCGAATCACGGGCCTCCATTCCATTAAGATCGACCAACCGAATCGGATTGTTACCACAGAAAACATACGGACTATGGTATTGTTGCAGGGGGTCTTGCGAGAGCCATCTGCCTCGTTCGGAATCATACATGCGGGCCCCGTAATCCGAGAACGGCAGACCCGCGAATGCCTGATCCTCCTTTCCGTTGAATCGATCCC
>CALUOX010000136.1 GCA_944322375.1 uncultured Alistipes sp. | reverse complement strand
TAAAACGAATTACTTGCAGCTTTTATGTTTCGCTCCAAAGTTTGATAGCGTACATACAGTCTTTCGTCTAATTGTTTTAAGAATTCAAACATTTAAATTACCGCCATATCTTTCTTCAATTATTTTATATAAATTAGTATAGTCAACGCGAGGAGTATAAGGATATGAATTATCTCTCTTATACTGCACTATACTTCTGACGGCTTTTCGCAGGGAAGAAAAGCCCAAGTGCGTATTTATCCTGTCCAAAAACAGCTCGTTGCAGTATCGCGTTTCTGCCGAGCTAAGTTTCTTGATATCATAAATATTCAAATCATCAGGATGATACTGCGGTAACCCATCTTTCAAAGGCAACTTATAATTGTTATAATTGGGGGCATATAAATTTTCATTGGGCAATTCTGTCAAATCTTTTAACTCCGGCATTTTGTACCGCCATGAATACATTTGCCTGAACTTATAAAAGGGAGAGATTTCAACTATCATGCGCTTTGCCGATATAGGATACATCTGAAAATTTTCGTGGAAAAATCCTTGTAAATAAATCTGATTTTGTAATAACTTAATGAATTCAGAATCCTTTTCCTTTTTTAATAAATCTATCAAAAACAATAATTTCTTGCTATTGTGAACCGTTACTCCGTTCCAATCCTTTTCATTTTCGGAAGTCATGCCTATATCTGTAATTACAAATTCGTCGTGTTTGTATTCCGAATCCCAAAAGGCAAGATAACCCGCCGCAATTATTTGCGCCCACCTGTGCGCTGGATATGTTTTGTCGGGGTGTTCCAAAATTTCCTGCGGAGAACCGTCTGTATCTAATATTACATTCAGAGTGCGCATCCAGTAATCATACGGAGTTTCTCCGGAAAATTGTTTTTCCTCAAAAGGCGGTTGCATATCCTTGATGCCTCTTTCACATTTTTCCGCAGAAATATTATTTTGACGACAATAATTGCGCCAGTGCTCTGCCGAATCTACATAAAACCGTTTCTCTTTCTGCAAAAACGGCTCATTACCTAAGCTGCGCAAAGTGGAAATTAAAATAAATTTTTTTATTAACCGCAATTCAGTCCTGTTCAATTCAATTATATTTTCGGCTTTTAGCAACTTGTTGGCGAGAAGGTTACCGAACTGTGATTCAAGTTTTAGGTTAAGATTCTTCTCCGTATCGTCATCATAAAACCCTTTCTGCGAATATGCCTTATCCACCTTGATATCTTCGGCAAGTTCTCCCGTATGAATATTATACAGGCTGAGTTTATTGCTGAATTTTTTTAGGATGAATCGCGGAACATAATGCGAATACATCATCTGATCCCCCTTTCCTTAAAAAGCTCCTCAATCGGCTTCCCGCAAACTCTTATAGATTTCGCTCGTAAAAATGCCCAGCACTTCCCTTTTTATCTCTTCGTTATTCAAAAGCAAGGAAAAGAAATCCTGATTTTGCGAAAGCCCTTCAATGAGCGCATCGTCGATACCGTCAAAATACGAAAATTCAAAATCCTTTTCGGTATTGCTCTTTGCGCTCGCGCGAAGTTTATCCGATTTCAGAAGCAAATCCCGGATTTGCAGCATCGCTTTGATTGCGACGTCGTTATCGTATGCTTTTCCCGTACGGCTGTTGATTTCCGCAATAATGACGGAAAGCCGTTCCTGTTTATCCTCCGGCAACGCAATCGTATCCGCCGTCGGTAATTTGATAACCGGGCTCGGATTGATACGCTCTTTTATATGCGTTTCGCCCTTTTTCTGAACAAAATTCGACGCTTTGATTTTGCCGTCAAGGTCATACCCTCTGCCCGGCTGCCGGATATCGATATAAGACAGCAGATAATCGACGAACAGATATTTTTTATGCAGTTCAACATCTTCAAAGCACGATACCTGAATGAGAAACTGATAGAACCGCTCAAAGTGCCGCATGACCGCAGCAATTTCAAGCTGTTTGAGAAAATCGTATTCTTCCAGCCGCTTTTTTGCGCGGCCGAAATAGAAATTCAGCTTTTCCTTCGTCTTCGCGTGCGTATCCCCGCCATACAATAATTGCGCCGCTTGTTCAATGTCGTTCGGATCAAGAATATAATACCCGTCTAGCTTGGCTTCCAGATCGTAAACGGCGGACGGCGTCACCGAGTTTGCGAGCAGAGTCGTCGTATAATAGGGCTCGAACGCCTTTACGATGTCGTCATATGTATTGACAAAATCAAGAATAAACGTATTTTTATCGAACGGCGGACAAATGCGGTTGAGGCGGGAAAGCGTCTGCACCGCGTTCACGCCGCGTAGTTTTTTCAGGACATACATAGCGCAAAGTTTGGGCTGGTCGAACCCCGTCTGATACTTGTTTGCAACGAGCAAAACCTTATAATCGTCCTTTTCAAATTCTTTCGGCAGCCGTTCTTCCGAAAAGCCGTTTATTCCGCTTTCAGAATATTCGATATTATCCACTTTCACTTTGCCGGAAAATGCAACGAGCGATTTTATATCCGAATATCCTTTCTTGGCAATGTAATCTTCAAACGCCTGATGATATTTGACTGCGCTTTCGCGCGATTTGGTGATGACCATTGCCTTTGCTCTGCCGCCGAGTTCCTGCATGACCGTCGTGCGGAAATGCTCGATGATGACCTCGATGCGCTGGGCGATATTCGTTTCGTGCAATTCAACAAACCGCGCGATCTGCCGCTTTGCTTCCGAGGTTTTGCAGCGCGGGTCTTCTTCCACCTCTTTATTGATCTGATAGAACGTTTTATATTCTGTAAAGTTTTGCAACACATCGAGAATAAACCCTTCCTCGATTGCCTGCTTCATCGAATAGATATGAAACGCCTGCTTTTGCCCCTTTGCGTTTTCCTTGCCGAATAGCTGCAAAGTCGTCGCTTTCGGCGTGGCCGTGAACGCAAACATGGAAACGTTCGGCTGTTTTCCGTTCCGCGCGAGTTCGTCGGCAATAACGTCCTGCGCGTCGGGCGCACCCTCCGTATCGATCTCCACGTCTCCCCGGCCGAGCGTCATGGTGATTGCCGCCATATCCTTGCCGGAAGTGGAAGAATGCGCCTCGTCGATGATAACGGCAAACTTTTTCTCTTTGAGCCCCGACACGCTGTTTACGATATACGGAAATTTTTGTATGGTCGTTGCGATGATTTTCGTATTTCCCTTCAATGCAATGGCAAGGTCTGCGGAAGAACATTTATCGTCCATCACGCGAATCAACCCCGTTTTATGCTCCATGCCGAGGATCGCATTCTGCAGCTGCCTGTCCACGACAACGCGGTCGGTCACAATGACGATGTTGTCGAAAATCACTTTGTTGTCGGCATCGTATACGGAAACCAACCTGTGCGCAAGCCACGCGATTGAGTTCGTCTTGCCCGAACCTGCGCTGTGCTGGATCAGGTAATTCTGCGACGTGCGGTTTTGCTCTACGTCGGCGAGCAATTTGCGGATCACGTCCAACTGATGATACCGCGGAAAGATGACGCTCTCTTTGACCTTTCTTTTCCCGGTAAGCTCGTCCTTTTCTTCCTTCGTCTCTATAAAGATAAATTTGAAGATGAGGTCGATGAGCGTATCTTTCGTGAGAATATCCTCCCACATATAGGAAACACTGTATTTATCGGGATACACGGGGTTACCCTTGCCAGCGTGGACGCCTTCGCCGTTGCCCATGTTGAAGGGCAGAAAAAATGTTGCCGTGCCGTTCAGCCGCGTGGTCATATAGACCTCGTTCAGGTCTATGGCAAAGCAGACGAGACACCCCGCCTTAAAGCGGAAAAGCCGCGTTTTCGGGTTGCGCTCGGTGCGGTATTGGGTAATCGCATCCGCATACGACTGCCCCGCCGGATTGCATTTGAGTTCAATGGCGATGACCGCAAGCCCGTTGATAAAGACGACGAGATCGACGCGTTCTTTGTCACTCGCCCACACCTCTTTCATGACAGAGAAAATATTTTTCTCATAGCGTACCGCCGCATCCTTGTTAAATGTGGTGGATGGCTTTTGATAGAGCAGATCGAGTTTGAAATTTGCAAGTTCAATACCGTGTTTGAGAACGGAAAGAAGGCTCCCCCGCTCTTTGGTCGCCTCGGCGTTGATTGTGGCGATGAGCGTTTCTTCCAACTTGTCCTTGAACACTTTTTTGAGCTGCGCCATCGTTTCGGGCTGTGTATTCATAAGAAAGCGCATTAAAAGTTCCCGATCGGCGGCAAATTTATCGTCATAATATGTATGGTCGCGCTCGATGTACCCGTTGCCCTGCACGAGCCGCTCGATAATATAATCTTCAAATTCAAGTTCGGAAAGGATATTATTCATTTATCGTTTTCCTCCTTCGTTTCACCCCATAAATCAATCCCGTATCGCTTAAGCGGCTGTCTTGTTTAAGAACGCAACTGCGCACTCCTTTCATCCCAATCTACAATGTTTACATGACTGAAATCAAATTTTTCTAAATTATTCTTATAGTACCACGCTACGGTTTTACATATAACCATACACAGCCTTCTGATATTTAAAGAATAACTACGCCTAATTCCCTCCAAACTTTCGCTTTTATGTGCCGCATCAACATAAATACCCCACTCGTTTTTCTTTTGTATAACAAGTTCAAAATAATCCAGCTTATTCGTTTCATCTTTAATTTTTTCTTTTTCGACCGTTGGTTCGCCCTGATGCAAAACACAATTGCGCAATGAATATACGACCTCCCCGCTCAAATACGGAAAGGGAGTTTCACCTTCATCAAGAGGCGCTTTCAAATTTTGACCGATATATTTATCATACCATTTAATATAACGCTCTTTATTGCTCTTGATTGTATCTCCATACTCTGCTTTCGCGCATATATCCGGCAATGTAAGGACCAACGAAAGCGCCGCAAAATATGCCTCTGCATCCAATGCTTTATTGACGTCATCTATCAATCTGTTCATCATATACTCACCTTTGCAACTATCCTATTACTGAGGTCAAAACAGAAACAAGTATCGCTGTCAAAGAAATACAGGTTGAAACCACAAAAGAAATTATTGAAAATATTTTAGACCTTTTGGCACTTTTTTGTGCATTTTCGGAATCTTTTTGCAATGTTTCAAGTTGCATTTTCAATATTTGGATTTCATCCTGCTGTGAAGCGACTTGACTCTGCAATAACCGACTATGCGTTTGCAGTTCTTTATAAAGCGGTGCCTGTGCCTCCTGCTGTTGTCAGACGCCTTGCAAATACCGTCGATTTTCTTCAATTTTTTGCCTCTCTTCCCTTTCTATTAAGTCACATGCAGAATATGCCAACATTGATTGACTATTATCATAATGAAACATGGCTTACCTCTTTTTTGCCGGTGACGTATTCGTAAATCAAAGATTTTTTATACGATTCGAGCGTTTCAATTTGCGATTGTTT
>CALUOX010000135.1 GCA_944322375.1 uncultured Alistipes sp. | reverse complement strand
ATCATACATGCGGGCCCCGTAATCCGAGAACGGCAGACCCGCGAATGCCTGATCCTCCTTTCCGTTGAATCGATCCCTGTTGTCCGCAACCGGCATCGAAGCGGTATTCCACCGCTTGCCGAACGGCTGGTAGTCGTTGCGTTCAAGGACGTTGTCCTTGTCGGTCGCCACAACCCGCACACTGCCCAGATGATCCGTCAGGAAATACTGTACCTCCGGGTTTTCCTCTGTCGCCACAATGCGTCCGCCGCCGAACGCCGCACTCTCGAAATCTTCAGCTGCCGGATCGCCCGAGCCCAAATGATATGTGAAAGAACCTCTGTATGCGAGACCTGTATCCTCGCCTGTCTTGGCTGATATCTTCGTACCATCCCAAAGATAGGAATAATTTGCAACAGTAGCGTTGTCGGACGTCACATTTTCCAATAAATTGAGTTGATTGTATGATAAATCGAACCCTCGGATGTAATCTTCAACAATATTCCCGTTTGCATCGTACTCATACATCGGCAGTGGAGTCTCGATAATAAATGGCGGGATAGATCGGGGTATCGGAATGATCTCATGATCTCCGAGCTCCAGATCGATGATTTTATCCGTAAGATAGGTTTTAAGGCAATTCCCGTCATAAGTATAGCTGAAGTTGCATTGCTCTTCGCCATTCTCATAACGAACCATTGTCAGAAGATTTCCGTTACGGTCATAGGAAAGACAGCGTTCCACATCCTGTCGCGTCTTTTCGTTGTTTACATACTGATCCGTGTTCGTCAGGCGTGAGAGATCATCATAGGTAAAGACATAGCGGTTCTGCGGACCGTTTCCGGATGGATCGCCCTTGTGCTGCCACTGCCATGAGGTGATATTTCCCGTATAGGATGGTTTCTCCGTATCGTAGAATCCGAGCGTCATGTCGAACAACTCGCTGCTTTTTGCCGTTTGCCAACCCTGAATAGTGTATGCGATCGTCTCGTGGATGGCCGACGTGCCTGTTCCGTAGGTTTTGCCCGACAACTGCCCCAAAGCGTTATAACTGTAGGTCACTACGGCCTCTTGACCATCGTTTACCATAGTTGTTTCGCTCAGCAAACGGCTGCGGTCATCGTAGGTGAAGGTGCGGTCGATGCAGTCGTCGATCGCACGGTTTACATTGGAGTAGCGCTCTTGTTGGGCAAGTATGTTGCCGATAAAATCGTATCGTTGGGACGTGCAGAGAATTCCCTCCTCGGCATCCCGCTCGACCGTTTGGATCACGCGGCCCTTGTAGTCGTAGTAGTAAGCACGTTCGTGGTAGCCCGAAATGGCGCCGTCCGCCAAAACCGCCAGTTTCTCATAAGTCATGGCTCCTTGGGCGTTTTCATAGCGCAGCGACGCTCCATTCTCACTTGTCAGACCGTTGATCGTTTGGAATCCGAGTCCGGACGTTTGAAGATGCGACGGATAGGAGTCGTAGGTACAACTGCGAAGGATCGGTACGGTCGGGTCGTTCGTGAAGGTCATATATAAAAACAGCGGATTGTTCTCGGAACCGATAATGACGCCACTCTCCGACTCGGGAACCGTACCCAATCGTTGTTCGGTCAGGCGTCCGAAGTCATCGTAACAATAGACGATCCATTGATCCTGTGCCCTCAGATTGCCGTCCTGTGACATGATAAGCCGGTCACCGAGATCATAAACCATGTATTCCGCCTCACGGCCCGGAAGCTGTTTTTCGATCATGCGGCCTCGTTCATCGTAGGTGTAGATATAACAATATTTTTTGGCAAAATCGTCGTTGGCGGCGAAGGTTTGCGAATCGCTCAACAAATTGCTTCCTTCGGGAGTCACAACCCACCGCAAGCGTCCGGCATCATCATAAACGGAGTAAGTGTCGATAAGGTCGTTATCGTCGAAAGTGCGTGTCAGCAGTGTTTGACCCTGTCCATCGACAAACGTTTGTGCGATATGGCCGTCAGCATCGACGGTCTCTGTGCAGGAGAGCGTTCCGGCATCGTAACATCCTTCACAAACAAGTTCTCCACTGCCGTTCACCGAGAGCCTGCGCACTTCATCAAGGTTATTGCTACGATAGGTGAATGCCGTGTATCGTACAGAGTCATTCATATAACCGGGCAGAGCCTGCCTGCGGACACGTCCCAACGGCGATGTTTCGTATAGCTTTTCCGTGAATGCACGTTGAGCATCGGGTTCTCCATACAATTTTTCGTAAAACATCTGTTGATCAGCAAAGGCCGATCGTTGTTTTCGTCCATCGCAGGTGGTAGCTGCATAGGAAAGATATGATTTTGCATCATCTCGCAATTGAATATCATAACCGATAGGGGTTACCAAATCCAGCCCCTCTGGCGATGCTGCAATTTGAATGTTCTGTACAGGTAATCCTAAACCATTGTAGTAATCAACGTTAACCATGGGCGAGTTGTTGCCGTTGAATACTTTTGTGAGAATCCAGTTGCTGTACTGGTCCAATGCCAGCATCTCTGCGTTGTAACATATACTGTCCAAGCATGCGGTGTCGCTCAACCCGTCCTCAGAATATGAGGCGACAACATGGTAATATCCCGGAACTTTCGATGCCTGCAACGCAATCGATGCTCCGTCTCCGAGAGCCCTGCTTTTCTCGATATTCTGGCAGTAAAGTATATAGGTTACACCGGGCTGAGAGCCTTCAATGACGGCCTCGATCTTGGCTGAGGATCCATTATATCGGTATGTTACCGGCAGGGAAAGCACTTTGCCACCTCCGGTCTGATGCACTTCCATAGCCATGTTGTCGTCAAAACGCAAATGCGAGTAACTTCGGATGGTCGATTCCGAGAGGTTGGGCGGACAACTGATCTCCAAATAAAGTTTCCCCTGACTGTCATCGTAACCGTATGAAATACGCATGTGCGGATCCCATTGATTGGATTTACCGGCATTAAAGGCGGCAAAAGGTTCATCGAAAAAGGTGATGTCTGCCGGTTCAACGACCGAATACATCGTCCCGTTCTTCCAATATTTGGTCAGGTAATAGCGATAAACCCCGCCATTGGGATCCGGAGACAGAATCTCTTCCCCGGCATCATATACATAATCGAATGCTTCATAGTATTTCACCTCGAAATCCGAATCCGGGAAATCGAACCGATAGGTCCCCGGTGTAGAGAGTTGGTAGGTATAGTCTGCACCGGTACCTGTAAAAAAGTCTAATTCCTCATCATTGTCGTCCTCGTATGTCTGCCATACGAAATAACTTTTCCCTTCTTCAGTACCATGAAGTTGGATTTCAGCCGACTGCCCCGGACAAATGTAAAAACAACGACCTGCGGGCCAATCAACCGTAGGAGAGTAGTTCTGCGGCTTTTGTATCAACGTCTGATAGCTCGATGACGTGCCGAACAGAACGGTACGCTCCGCGCCTGTTGTATTGGTATCTACTTCGAACCAAACTTCATAAGAGCCGTCTGCGGGATTTTCGATTGAATTAACGCGAATCCATTGGATCCCTGCTGTTGCAAGTTGCTCGTTGATAGAATCCCATGCACCACCTGACGTAAATTCATCGCCGTCGTTCGTATATATTACATGTGAGGTGGCATTCCATGCCAGTGTTACAGTCCCGGAAGGTGCTGTGCCCAAATTTGAATGCCAGATCAGTTGCCCGTATGTCGTTTGAAAACACACAATCAAGATCGCCAGTAATAGATATAATCGTTTCATAACTCAGTCCCTCGTTTATTG
>CALUOX010000134.1 GCA_944322375.1 uncultured Alistipes sp. | reverse complement strand
GATGCAACAATGACCGCCAGCGCAGTGTCGCAAAAAATGTCTGAGCAGCCGCGTCGGGCGTAACGGCAACACTGATCCGCTGCGGATGGATGTTTGCCGCCGCGAGTTCTTCCAAAACACTTTGCACCCGTTCGCGCCGCACGAAAGAGATCAGGTCGTCATGGTCGTTCCAAAGGAATGTCTCTTCGTCGCTGCGCACTCGCGCGGCAAGTTCCGAAGCGGCAGGCTTCGACAGCGTACCGTGTCCCGTAACTGTTACAAGAACAACCTCCTTGGCAACAGCTGCAGGATCGTATGCCGTCTGTTCGGCCGTGCGGCCAGCCCTGCAACGCCATGCGGCAATCGTATGACTGTCGGATGTCAGGACGACCTCCAATACCCGAACAGATGACAGAAGATGTTGCAGAAGTTTCATTCAACAATCGTGGGTTTGATAAAGACATTGAGCGCCCGCTCGACCTTGTTGCGTTTCTCCTTGCCGAAAAACCATTTGATGACCGGTATGCGCGCCAGAAAAGGAATGCCCCGCGAAGAGTTTTCCAGCGAGTTACGGTCCAGTCCGCCCAACAGAACCATCTCTTCGTTCTCGACCTTGATGATCGATTTGAAACTTCGTGTGGCTGTTCCCGGCGGTGCATCTTCCTCTACACGGTCTGTAAATTCCGTCTGCTCGAACTCGATCTCAAGGGTTATGTGATGATCTTCCGAGACGTAGGGCGTAACTTTGATCGAGAGGTTCGCATCCACCGACTTCCATTGGTAAGACTCCGACGAAATAGGATTTTGCGTGCCGTAATAGTTGTTTTGCACCTCCTTGTAATATTGCGTCTCGCCGCTGGTCAGAACGGCTTCGTGGCCATTGAGCGTCGAGAGTTTGGGCGTCGAGAGCAGACGGATCGTACCATCCTCTTCGAGTGCCTGCAGACTCAGGTAGAAATTCGGAGTGACACGACCCAGATTGACCGTACCCCGGATACGCTGCAACAGATCGTTCACGGCTCCGGCCCCGAAATTCATCTCGACACCGGGGGCAAGCGTACCGGTCGTGCCGGATCGTTTGTCGCCCATGCCGGCTCCGATACCGACTTCGTGAATTCGGCTTTTGGTCACGTCGGCGATGAGGATCTCCATCGTAATGAGCGGCACCGGTTTGTCGATGGATTGCAGGAACGTCTCGACACGGGATACGTCACGCCGGTCTCCCGACAGGATCAAGGCATTCAAATCGGGAAAGATCTTCACGGCAACATTCTGTTTCAATGCTTCGGGAATGATCTCCTCGACTTTCGAGACCGCCCGATAGACGAACGGCAGCACGCTGGCAGCCTGAAGACCGTTACTTTGTGCCGAGCCGAAGATCCAGATACCCCGCTCGCAATAGTAACTGTACGCCGAGCCCTTGAGCAGGACGGCAAGCAGTGTCTCGAAATCGGTGTGGTCAACCCAAATACCGGCCGTAAGGTTCACGGGAGATTGAAAATAGTAATTCAGGTCGAGTTCCTCACACAAATCGAGAATCACATCCTGCACGTTCCCACGCACGATATGCGCCGTAATACGTCCCAGAGAATCGACCTGCAGTTCGTTGTGCGTAAACTGCCGGCGGCGTTGATAGCTGGGGCCGGAGGCTTTGCCGCCTTGTGCCGTCGGCTCTTCACGCCACAAGGTCCAGACATCCGAGGCATCCTTTTCGGCCTGCAATCCATTGACTGCCGCCAGTGTCTGCAACGCGTTGTCAAAGGGCATGCGCCGCACATAACCCGAAACCTTGCAATCGTACAGCGATTGTGGAATGATCACATTGCGCGAACTGAGTTGCCCGATTTTCTTCACGACATCAATCAGCCGGTCATCCCGCAGATCGTAGGCAAGGGTTGTATCCGAAGCCGTAAAGATGATGTCGGGATCGGGGGCTGGAGCCGGTTGTGCCGCAGCGGGAAAAATCGAAAGGATATTTCCGGCTACAGCGACATCGAGACGATACTCCCGACACAGGAACCGAATCAGATCATCCACCTGTGCACGGGTAAAGTTGCACGATACGGGAATGTTCTCCACGCCGCGGACTGATACGTTCACACCGCTGGCGCGGGCAATGTTGCGCAGCAGTTCCGACAGCGACAACCGGCCCGACGTAACGTCCACCTCGCGCCGAAAGGTCGAATCCCGCTCAACAAGCGCCGCAAGCTCCGAGTCGATCCGAGACAGGCGCAAGGAATCCGGATCGAGTGATATTTTTCCCTTATGTATCGTGTCCTGTAATTTGGCGGCAATAGGTCTGGCCGTTTCAGAAGATCCGAGGCGGTCAAATCGTTCTTGCGCAACAGAGAGCGGGAGGTGAAAAGACAAAAGAAATAACAGTGTGAGATATAATTGTTTCATAGGCTAATAGTTCAGCAATGGAATAGTCTCGTCGAGGGAGGTAGCCCCGCAACAGAAGAGTTCAATGACGGCATCCTTCAACGACGGAATGCCTCGTTCATTCAACAAAGGTGTAATATCTGCCTGCTGCATGCGGGCTGCGGCCGACATTGCTTCATCCATCGGAATAACCTCATAGATTGCACGGCGCCCCGCATAGCCCGTATAGAAACAGTGTTCGCACCCGACAGGTATGCAGTAGCTCGCAATACTTCGATTGGAGATCAGATGACGTACTTCGTCCGTCGCAGGAACTTCACGCTTGCAGTGCGGGCATAACAGCCGTACCAGACGTTGTGCAACGGTCATGACCAACGTATCGGCAACCAAATAGGAGTGCACACCCATATCCGAAAGTCGGGCAACGGCACCCCATGCCGTATTGGTATGGATCGTCGAGAACAGCAGGTGTCCGGTGAGGGAGGAGCGTACGGCCATCTCGGCCGTTGCACCGTCGCGGATCTCGCCCAGCATGATGATATCGGGATCCTGCCGCAGGAAGGTACGTAATGCAGCCGTGAACGTCAAGCCGATCTCCTCCTTGAGTTGTACCTGATTGACCCCTTCGAGCGTATATTCGATCGGGTCCTCAATCGTCAGGATATTGTCGGTCAACCTGTTCAGCCGGCGCAGTGTAGCATAGAGCGTCGTACTCTTTCCCGAGCCTGTCGGACCACAGATCAATACCATACCGAAGGGATGGGCGATAGCGCGGCAGTAGTCCTCATACTGCCGATCGGAAAATCCCAGATTCTTCAATTCAAGCAGCTCGACTCGGCGCGTCAGCAAACGCAGCACCACCTTCTCTCCATAGATCGTCGGCAGTGTCGAGACCCGCACATCGAACTTCGCACCGTCACGATCATAACCTATACGGCCATCCTGCGGCAAACGTTTCTCGGAAATATCGAGATTGGCAAGAATCTTTATCTGATTTACAAGCGGTGCATATTGAGCCTTTTCAACCACATAACGCTCGGCAAGTTTCCCGTCGATACGCAGACGTATGCGGCAGCGTGTCTCATAAGGTTCGAAATGGATGTCGCTGGCATTATCCCGCAGCGCTTCGCCGATCAGTGCGAAAAGGAATTGCCGTCCCTGTCTGATCTCTGCCGTGCGACCGGCAGTAACGGTGCTGCCCGATGTTCCCGGCCGATAATACTGTAACAGAAGTCGCTGCAACTCCTCGTCGGGAATCGGTTCGATCTCGATCTGCCAGCCGTAGAGCGTCTCCAGCTCTTCGGCTGCCTGTGTATAATCGTGCCGCTGTGCGCCATAAAAACGCACGATGTTGTTGTTGCGGGAACAGGGCAACAACCGGTATTCCGCTGCCTCCGCAGCAGACAGCAGCTGAATGATCTCGGTGGGAATATGTTCCATCAATGCAGCCATAATCGAAGCAGATGAATGAGTATATCTCCCATAAAAACAATCCCCGTCGTTGCTACGAACGGAATTGTATACCGCCGCAGCCGACAAGTCGCAATCCACCACAATAAGGCGGCGAGACACGATACGATCAGAAAATAAAGAAAACGGACAGGTGGAAACAAGGGCGTAAGACAGAGCAGAAACAGCAGATCACCGCAACCGACCGATCGTCGGAACAACCGTCCGCGCATGCGGAAATACAGAGCCAGAACCGCTCCGGAAAAGAGCAGGAACAAAATGTTCAGCACGGTATTTCGAAGGAAGGCTGCCCCTCCGAATGTCAATAATCCTGCAACGACTCCCGTTATACCGAAAAAAACAAGCCATGCCGTTCCCACCCGTCGCATGCGGAAATCGTCGCGAATGAGAGGAAAAACGGCAACAGCCGGAAGCAGATATAAATAGGTTGCGGGAAGCATGTATGATCATGGTTCTGAACGGGAGAGTCAATCTTTGATCGTCTCTCTGAGATTTTTATCCTGATCGATTTCCCAGACGTTATAGGTGCCGTCGCCGTCGAAGTCTACCACCGCTGTAGCCGTAGCGCGAAATCCATGTTCCGAAGCTTCGACGATCTCGATCAAGTAGTTGGCCTGACCGCCATCCGTGACGAGTTTCGATTGTTCGAAGCCCAACTCTTCGAGCGATGTCGAATAGCGGGAATAGGTATAAAAGTTCGAACGTTGCAACGTATGCAGGTAGGTCAGTTGTTGTTGCGCCTCGGTAGCTTTTGCCCGCGAGATCAGCGGCATGAGATTTGGCAGTGCGATCAACACAAGAATACCGATGATAACCAACACAACCAAAAGTTCCGGCAACGAAAATGCACGAAGACGAAGTGTAAGATAACGATTCATAAGAGATGGGTTAGTTCGTTGGATAAGACAAAAGTAGAGAGAGAATCTCAAAAAAAAGCAGGGGTAAAGGGAATAATAGATATGACACAACCCTTGTAATAGATTGATTGTCAGTGTACAATATTGGAAAGTTGTACGACAAAACGTTTCAGATGATTTCAAGATTTTTCTACGGCTGAAGAATCTTGAATTTTATCTTGATTCAATTTTTGTAGGATTCGATGATATTTTGTATATAAATTGCTGGTTTTCTTAAGATTAAATATGACGCACAGCTCGCGGTGTGTGAATCCTGCCTCTAAAAGAGAACAAAGGATCCGTTCTTCTTCTTTTAATTTGAGAAAATGTTTGTTAGACGGCTCTATCAGTACATATGATTTTAATTCCCGGATATTTACTTTATCTTTGAATTTATCGAGGAATACTGCGGGAGACTCTCGATATGCATAGCACAAATCAAGCAGACTTCGGATGAGACGCAGTTGTTCATTCAGACGTTCATTCAAACGATAACGTTGCATGAAAAAAAGCTTCCGTTGCCGGAAAAGAATAAACGACAGAAAGCAAGAAAACAGAGCCAAAATAACAGATAGAAGTTCCCATAACGGGAATTCATTCAGAACAGAAAGATTGGCCTGATTGTTGAGAAGGTTTTCTACGGCAAGAATAGAGCCATTGTGAGCAAAGCAGAATGACAAAACAGTGTCATCCGATGCAACGGAAAGAAATAGGTGCCTCATAATGATAGCTTTATTAAGAGTTCATTATAAAGCACGAACCAAAACTCGCATTCCCAAGGAGCTCCAAATCCCAACAAATAGCAAGTCAGGTTCGTGCTGATTTTTGCAACACAAACCATCGACTTGTTTAATCCTATTTGTTTATAAAAGATTGGAGGCTTTAAGGAATGGAATAAACAGTCAAGAACAATACCTATATATTAAAGTTCATATATCAATCTATATTCAATAGAATTTTATCGTTGAACAAAGATATACAATCTTTGATTTATGACCAAAAGCCATATTGTTTTTATATTGTCTTTTGATAAAATCAACATTAATATAATTTTTTTGTTCGGGGCACGCAATGCTCCGAACATCTTTTTATGAAACTTCTAAATTGTTGATATTCAGATAAGTGATATTTTGTAGCAGGAAGTATGCGTTTTTCTTGTACATATGCATTGATATACAATAATTTACGCATTCTTTGTCATTGTAATGATGTCCCATAAATGTGGATCACAACTGTTATATCTGTTTAATTTTGCAATGGGGAGGAAGATATGCTTATTTCTCTCTTTTATGGGCTATACAAGATTCCTATATAGCTATTTTATATATCTCACCAAACTACAAAAACCTTAAAACTAATTTAATATGAAGAAAATTTATTATTTACTGCTGCTGCTTTTCATGATCGATTCTTCCACAGCCCAAACTAACAGCGAAGAGGCTCCAATGTATATCCATCCAGCTTTCAGTAATGGATTTGTCAATGCGGCTTCACCGAATGTTTGGAGCATGATAAAATACGGGGACGCGGATGTCGATCTTTTTACTGGGACTTTGGGCCTATCCATTCCAATTTACACCTATGAAGACAGTGATTTTACAATACCTATCTCAATAGGTTATTCATCATCAGGCTATAAACCAAACATACAAACAGGTATTTTAGGCTTAGGATGGTATCTGAATTGTGGCGGATCCATTACCAGAGAAATTAACGGGATTGCAGATAATGCTCAAGTGGAGATGTCCAATAAGATGCGTGGATTCGTCGATGAAAGTTGGACAATGGAATCATATACGCTACATGGTTTCAGTGGCATATTTCAATATGGACTTTCGGACATTCCAACATATGATTTTCTCTATTCAGGAAGTCCCGGGCAGGAATATACATTAGCATATAAAGAAAACGGAAGCCTCTATGAGACAGAGCCCGATCAATTCCATTTCAAATTTCTGGGATATTCAGGTTCATTTATCATCCAACCAGGGTTGCAATGTTCCATATACGATTCATCAACACCTTCCGGAGAATTAACAATTAATACAAATAGCACTCTTTCTTTTTTTAAAATTACTACAGGAGACCATTATCAGTATTTTTTCGAACAAACTGAACCTTGTGAAGCATTTTACGCTGATTCTTCCAGTGAAGCATCGAGCAAATACGACACTAATTGGCTGTTAACGAGAATTGTGGCTCCAACAGGAGCAGAAGCAATATTTTCTTATCGTAACAATGATAATAAATCCAATAGTTGTACTCCTCGTATAAGTAATGATATCACATATGTGCGAAATCGTTATGCAGGGGATACACCTGTAGATACCGACGATTATGAAGGAACTGGGTACAAGCCATTTATTGATCCGACACCCGATAAAATCTCTATTTGCGACCTTGTTGTCAATATTGTCCAACAATATTATCTCGAATCTATCACCATCGACGGGAAAGTGACCATTCAATTCTCATACGAACCCAAAGATGAGGAAACACAAGACTATAGCATGTATAACTCTTCAAGTTATAATCCTGAAAATGACAGAATTAGTGAAATTTCCATTTACGCAGATGGTCATACGGAATCTCTTAAGACCTGTCATTTCGAATATGATACTTCGGATGGGAGTCCGATAACTTTTTTAACCGAAATAGATATTTCAGGAGAAGGGAAATATAAAATGGATTATTATAATCAGCATGATGATTTTCCGGGGATCAATACATTTGCCATCGATTGGCTTGGTTATTATAATAAAGAGGAGGTAAATAATCCGACAGCTGGAGATATTTCTCATGGGGTCACTGGTCTAGCCTTTTATCCCAAAATTACAGCACAAGGAGAAATTATCCCCGAATCAAATACGAATAGAGATCCTGATTTTGAAGCTACAAGATACGGCATGCTGCAAAAAATAACGTATCCAACGGGAGGTACCTCGTCATTTGAATATGAATTGAATACTTATCGTAAAGAGATTCCCGGGAACTCGCCCATGGCTACAACCAATCCGATTGACCAGAATACTGGTGGTGTCCGTATCTCCAGAATATACAATTCTTCCGGTCAAACCGCGATATCTCGCACATTTTCTTATACCGACACAATCCCATCTAGAAGTTCCGGCATTCTCTTTTGGAAACCTCGAGTTTATATCAACGAAAACGTTTGCATGGAAGAAGTGGGTGGCGGTCCATATGGGTACCACATAATGCGAGAGCATGTTTCTACACTCAATAATTTTCCATATTCCAAAAATCCACATATCGGATATTCACGAGTCTTGGAAACAGTCAAAGATGAGGTTACGAATAAAACGACACAAATAGAACATTTTTATTATGCTCTATATCGAAACGGATATCAGGATCAAATTGCCAATGCGACATATTATGGACTGGATGGGTTCTATGGGAGCATACCATGGACTTTAACCTCCAATACAGCAAACACCGAACTTGTAAGATGTCAGGTCCAGGCTCGTTCAAATCTTTGGGGGAAACCTCAAGAAACGGTATATTACGATTCTACCGGAAGAAAATTATACAAAGAATTTTATGAATACGACCAATATACTCCGCAAGAATCTGAAATATCCTATCCTTCGATCATTGCAAACACCATGTGCAAATACATAGTTAATGCACAGTCGGTGTATAATTCTGCGACGGCAAAATATTATTATTCTGCGACTGGCTCTTTAATCGATTCTGTTAGAATCCGGAACATACTCAACGATTACGGACGTCTGGCCATAACGGAAACAAGTGATAGTAAAAATAATACGCTCCGTGAATATTGTGAATATCTTTCTGGTGTACCTGCTTATTTGGAGAATCATTTTGTTAAGCGAGGTGATCGGCTGATTGACGCAACACGGTACAATTACTACGCAATAACTTCCAATTCCGAAGAGGAGAATCAACATCTTTATCTTCCCGAATCGCTCGAAAAAGCGGAGATTAGTATTTCTGAAACTCCCGAAAATCTCATATATCACACACAGATGAACTATGATCTATACGATGATATGGGACATCCGTTGCAAACAACAGACAAATCCGGCAAGAGTACATGTTACATATGGGGATACAATGGATTATACGTTGTAGCCCGTATTGACAATGCAACGTTTTCTCAAATTGCATCGTATCTTCCATCTACTATAGAGCAAGAGCCTCTTACGACAAATCTGGACGCATTGAGCGGTGTTGAGGCGACTTTGAGAGGATTGCAAGGGGTCCAAGTTACAACTTATGAATATGAGCCGTTGGTTGGTATTACTCGAATTAGCGATCCTTCTGGTCGAGAAACTTCATATGAATATGATTCCCAAGGTCGTCTCATCTATGTTTTCGACGATGCTGGAGATAAGACAAACGAATACAGATATCATATTATCAATAAATAAAGCTATATTATCATGAAAAAAATATATATAATAGCTGTTCTATTCCTCACGGGAATATGGTCGGCAACAGCTCAACCTTTTTGGCACCCTGATTTGGGGAATGCCCCTGCTGGAAGTATTCCATTAAGCTATGATACAACCTCGTATTCGTTTGAAACGACAAATGGATTAGATTCTGGATACGATACCGAGGCGATGAAGAATTCGTTAAATCAGCAATTGCTCGCAGCTAATTTTTCTTGGGTGCGGGTCCTGTCGATTGAATCATATACGGATGAACAATTTACCATTACTCTTCAACTGGACATAAATCAAGGAACAGGAGCTCGTGCTGTTTATTTTGGCACCAATAGTCAGCGACTTGAGATTCTTCAGAACTCGCAGTCTCAGAATCCGGAGCCAGACATTCCGTCCGGCATGATAATTAGTATATATCCGGGGTGCCCAAGGACAATCACTCTTGAGACGTCGAATGTCGGACAAACATATAGTTTAATGACTTTTTCGGAGGGCGAAGAAGTTACATTGGCTACAGTTGTAGGGACAGGATCCGCTGTTTCGTTCGAATTGGTATTGACTCCGGGTGAGTATTGGATTCAAAATGCGAACAACAGTAATTTCACTGTTATGTATGCATATGCGTTTAATGTTAGATATGGTTTTAACTACGAACAGGTTTCGATCAATGCGGATGGAGGTGTCGTCTATCTGCCGTTTTGGTCGATTATGGATGGAGACGAAGAGATCTATGTCCAAAGTGACGAGGATATCCATTTTCTGGAAGATCCATTTGATGAATTCAAAGGTGGATATTCAACCATCTGGGATCCACACATGAAGATATATTACGGTTGTGATACCGAGGCTTCCGAACCGGAATGTTACATACAGGTGGTATCTCCGCCCAATTTGAGTTCGAATGCCATTATTAACGATTCTTATCTCTGCAACAGAAATGGAGCACATGTTGTATTTGAGCAGCCCGCAGGAGGTACGATAAAATCAGTTCCCGTAACATATCGGCCTAAACGTCAGACAATGACGATGGAGGTGACAATAGCAAATCCTCAACCGTTCGTTACATATAAAGTTTTCAAAGACAGTGTGCAGGTTTCTTCGAGAACAGCCTTCACATCGGCGCTTACACAGACGGTAGCATTATCAGATGGTGATTACAGTGTGATAGCAGAGTACGAAGATGATGAAGGGAATTATGCATACAAGGAATTGAATGGCGCCATGTATTGTGGGAATAATCTTGTTTTATTATCTGACACCCAGAACTGGATCTATTCGCGAACATACAACGATCAAGGAAACAGTCAATCTGACATTACATATTATGATGGTTTGGGGTATGCATCGCAAGAGGTTTCCGTAGGCGCTGCTCAAGGAGGGAATTATGATCTTGTACGGCCAATCGTATATGATGAATTACATCGTGAAGCGCGCAAATACCTTCCGTATGCTCGGACAAACGGATATGGCGCCTACGATTCGAACGCAACGACCAATCAAGATAATTTTTATCGTTTACGTTTGGGTATTTCCCATTCAGCCTACGCCTATACTTATGATGAATATGAATCATCGCCGCTGAACCGGATATTGAAATCGTACAAACCCGGCGTAGAATATCACAGTCAAGACCATTATGTCGGTAATGACTATATTGGGAACGACTCTTTGACGATTGCCCGGCTCGATATTGACCCTGTAAACAACCGGCTGCATGTCAACGGCTACTATGCGGCCAACATGCTGTCCGGCGTCCGCACGACCGACGAAGACGGAGCCGTCACGGTTGCTTACACCGACCACGACGGAAACACGATCTATGAAGAGCGGCAGAACCGCCAGTCCGACAATTCCGTCGAACAGGTTATCACACGTTATGTCTATGATGATTGCGGACGTCTGGCATGGGTTGTAACGCCGGAGGGCACGGACCAGCTTGTGCAGGGGCAATATTATGCCGATACCTGTGCCCTTGCCCGCAACTACTGCTATCTGTACTATTACGATTCCCGCAGCCGTCAGATCGAGAAACGGATGCCGGGGCGCGAACCGGAATACATGGTTTATGACCTTGGTGACCGGCTTGTCATGTCGCAGGACGGCAACCTGCGCGAGGAAAAACAGTGGCTGACCTACGAATATGATGCCTACGGCCGTGTTGTCGAACAGTCGTTGGTTACCGATACGGCGACACAGGGCCGCGAGCGCCGTACAGCCTTGCAGACGCCGTTCGACAGCGGAACGACACCGGCTCTCTACACCTCCGCCACAGCGGAGCTCGTTTACCGGCATGTTTATGACAGTTATCCTGCAACTTTGAGGTCGGAACTGGCGTTCCAAGCGGTTTCGTCTGTCACGGACGTCAAGGATAACCGCACGACGGGCCTTGCGACCTATGAAAAGCTGGCTGTTATCAATCAGAACGGCATTGTCGGTTACCGCGAACGGGTCTTCTATTACGATTCGAAGGGCCGGACCCTGCAGACGGTCGAATGCGATGACGATGGCGACCATCTGCTGCGCATATCGAATCGATACGACTTCATCGGCAACCTGCTTGCCCAGCGCGAAAGCTATACTTATGGAAACAAGACGGACAGCCTCGACCGCACCTTCGAATACGACTCGCGCAACCGGCTGTTGAAGGAGACCGCACAGTTCAATGCCGGCGAGCAGGCCGTGGTCGCCTATACCTACGACGATCTGGGACAGCTTACCGGCAAGACTTATGGTACGGGAGCACACGCCATTCATGAGACGATGGATTACAATCTCCAAGGATGGCTGACCGAGAAGTCTAGCGAGCTGTTCGATATGCGATTGGATTATTTCGAGAGCTACCGAGACTGGCTGACGCCTTCCTATAGGGGTAATATCGCCACATGGTGGTGGCAGCATAAAAATATCGACGGCACGGCAAATGGCGATGAATATGCCTATGGATATTGTTACGACGATTTGTCGCGTCTGACGGCGGCCCAACAATTCTGGTCGGATTCGGAAGGCCCGGAAGATTCGTTCACGGAAAAAGGAATTACCTATGACAAAAACAGCAATATTCTTACGCTGAACAGAACGAGTACATCGGAAGAAGATGATCGGGAGTTTGAGTTCTCGTATGTTGGAAACCTGCGGGACAAGGAGTTGGGAGAAGGCCGGAGCTATCAATACGACGCCAATGGCAATATGACACAAGATGGGACGAATTATTTTGTTGTCTCCTATAATTTTCTTAACTTGCCTACATACATGGATACCTATGCCGATTACTCGAATTATTACGGGTATTTGGCTGATGGCACGAAGGTGCAGCATGACGCATGGGATGGACGTCAACATGTATATTATGGTTCTTTGGTATATGATGATGGGACATTTGAAAGTGCTTCGTTTGGCGGCGGACGTATTGTCGGGACAGACAACGGTTCGGAGGTGCACTATTTCCTGACGGATCATCTGGGCAGCACACGGGTTGTGGCGAAGGTAACGCCTACAGGCCGCGAAGACCTCGACCGCAAGGATTACTATCCCTTCGGCAAGGAGTGGGCGCAATCGGATATGCCGACGAGTGATAACCGCTATCAGTTCTCCGGCAAGGAGCGGAGCAATATTTGTTTGGAGAACGATTACAGCAGTATTTTGCCGGTCTATGATTTCGGGGCACGCAGTTACTATCCGGAAGGTGTATTTTTCTTGCAGCAGGATCCGCTCATGGAAAAGTACTATTCCATCGGGCAGTACAACTACTGTGCAGGAAATCCGATTATTTTTGTCGATTTCCAAGGAATGGATCTAGTGAAAATCACTGTGCCGGAAAAAACAGGTGGTAATCAAACTGTTATAGTTGATTCGAAAGTTGCAAAACAATTTCAGGCATTTGCACAGGCTGCTTATGAGAAATATGGAATTACTGTAACATCTGCTTATAGATCATTGACGAAACAGAAAAAAATGCAAGCGGATTGGGATGCTGGACGGCGTGAAGGCTTGAAAGCACGACCTGCAACAACAAGCGGTCATTCTGCGGGATTTGCTTTGGACTTTAATGTTGGGTCACAACTTGGAATCACAAAAGGAAACTCTAAAACTACAAAGAGAGATCTAGTAAAACAACTGACCGAACTTGCCGAAGAATATGGCATTTATTATGGGGGTAATTGGAATAATCCCGATATACCACATTTTTATATGAATGAGGCTAATTTTGGCTATAAAGACCGAAAAGAAGCGATTGAGATAAATGACCGCTATTTTCAAGAGCATCCAGAAATACCCATATTTATCGATCGACATGGAGAGGGAAAGCTACAAACAGAGAATAATCCTTATGATATAATAAGAGCGTGGCTGACAACCAATCCATCCATAAACATAAACATAAAATAATGAAAAAGATAAGTTTATTATTTTCGGCATTGCTTTTTTTTGAGGGGCTTTGCGATGCCCAGACATCAATACGCATTATTGACCTTGATGAGTATCCTGCACAATCGGTTGAGTTTAAAGATCTCGGTATATCATTTCAACGAATTTCGCAGGAGCAAAAATCGGATACACTATGGATAGACAAAAATATAAATAGCATTTTTCATGTGGAATATGTTATTAAAGCATTAGGATCTGAAATGGAAATGGAATCGGACGAGTACTATGGCACCATATCAATATTACAAGGCCAAACGATATTGCTCAAAACGGATAGCATAGCAATGGTTGGTCCAATTGATTACTCTGCTCATTATGATAAAATTGTTGTGCCGCTAGTTTTATATCAAAGTCAAGATAATTTAGACACAGCAATTGATTTATATTTGATTGATTTACAAAGTAGAGTCTCTCGCAAGATTAATGAGGAACCAGTATTTAATTCCGAATACGGCTGTATCACGAAAGATGGGAAATTCGTAATCTACGGATCATTTGGGAAACTTTATAAATATGACATCGAAACCGGGATCTCCCAATGTGTGATTGATTTCGATAATCCGACACTTTTTATTTTTAAGTTAACTTATGAGAATAACGCGTTAACGATATATTCTTATAATAATTATATTGAAGACGCATTGTTCCCGATACAAAAACGAATGATTCCTAATATCGTGATTTGACAACGAATATCTCCGATTTGCGGCCTAATAAAGGAACCCAATAGAGGGCATTTATTATCTATTTCTTTTTAGTTGAGGCGAAAATGAAGTAATTTGAAGGCCCTTGCTGACAAGACTGTTCTGCTGGGGCGATTACGCGGAGTATTATGACTACCTTGCCGACGGCACGAAGGTGCGGCATGCGTATCAGGACGGGCAGGAACGGATTTATGCAGGTTCTTTGGTATATGATCAAGGGGTATTCGAGAGCGCGGCGTTCGGTGGCGGACGGATCGTCGGAACTTACGATGATTCGGAAGCGCACTATTTCCTGACGGATCATATCGGCAGCACGCGGGTTGTAGCGAAGGTCACAACTGCGGGACGAGATGATCTTGACCGTAAGGATTACTATCCGTTCGGAAAAGCGTGGACGCAATCGGGTATGCCGATATCGGAGAATCGTTACACCTTCTCGGGCAAAGAGCAGGTCGATGTGGCGATCGAGGACGGCATCACCACCCCCATCCACGACTTCGGCGCGCGATATTATGACTCGGACGGGGTACTGTTTTTCCAGCAGGACCCGCTTATGGAAAAGTACTATTCCATTGGGCAGTACAACTACTGTATGGGAAATCCAATTGTTTTTGTGGATCATGACGGGCGAGATGCTAAAGTCGCGATCGATCATAACAGTCGTACGGTAACTGTTACTGCGAATATCTTTATCCTCCCAAAGAGAGGTGTTGGGACAAATGTCGCCCAATACATGCAGTCATCAATTGTCAATGCTTGGGATAAAGGTTGGACCTATACGACAGAAGACGGCACTCAATATGCAGTGAAATTCAATGTAAACGTTCGAATCAAAGGTTACAAAGAAACTATTGACTTCAATGGTATAAACAATTATATCACTGTCGTAGACGAAGAAATAACGTCCGAGACCAAGAATGCAAAAACAGGAATATGGGCAAAAGGCACCCCTGATAATAACTCAGCCGCCCATGAGTTCGGACATATTCTGGGTCTGGACGATAAATATAATAGGGATAGCAATGACCACGAGCCTTTGCCCGGATGGGAAACAAATCTTATGGCTGGAAGCCTCGATGAAAATAAAAAGCCTCGTCAAGTAGAACAACGTAATATCGATATGTTCCTGGAGAATGCAATGAAATCCGGTGCGACGGTGTATTATATTGATATCTACAACAGCGAAATGTATAAAAACGAAAAACAATGAAAGTCTTGACATCCCCATGGATGGCAAATGGGTCAGATAATGAAAATGTTAAAAGTTATGAAAAATAGATTCTTACTTATAGGAGAGACGATTGCGATTTTTATCTTGATTGCAATCATAGCTTTTCAGCAGCATCGATATGTAGAGTTGGAAGCTATCACATGGGAGATACATTGGGAACGAGATTCTTTAGCTTACTTAGAAAATGTTCGAAAACGTAATCAGGTCGAGTATTATCATATGTCGAAAGACTCGATCTTAAAACTTCTGCCGCCACCTGTATCCGATGAAATATGGACACTCGATGAAGACAAATCTCTTGATGCATATAGTTGGCCTGCGCGGTATATTGCAAAGTATTTTAAAAAGAAAAATGACACGCTGAAGATGAATGCTGTATTTTGGAAACTTCCATATAATAAATTGCCAGATTTATATATTGGGTTCGTCCAGGATAGTACAGGACAGTGGATTGCGGAGGATTGTATGCAATGGCATGATAGGTATACAAAAATTGATTAAATAATAATGTGAAAGTAGAGTTACGAAACAATTTCTTTAACTCTACTTTTTTTATATTTAAGAAATTTCTATATAGCAGAAATCGGTATCATATCGCTGTTCGTGGTAGTGTTTCAAAAAGTGTGTCTGAAAAGGCGCCTTCAGATCTTTCAGATATGTAAATATAGCGAACTTCAACTTATTTTACCAGGGATTATTTGATGTAGACACATAAAAGGCCGTGCCAAACAGCACAGCCCGCTATGATCTTATAACGATATTAAAATCCGGGAATCAGTGGTTGGGAATAATTCTTCTCCAACGTTTTCTTCAACAGGGATTCAGGATAGAGGATGACGCGACCGATAGAGATATACGGGATTTCTCCCCGGTCGCGGTAGTTCTGCAAGGCTCTTCGGCATATCCGAAAAATCTTTATCACTTCATTTGTTGTCAGGTAACGTTCGTTGAATAGAGAAGGCTGCACTTCCGACAATACCTTATCAGCCATACGGGATGTTTGCCGTATCGTTGCGATCAGTTCATGATATTCGGGTGAATGAACGGTTATAACGCTGCCGTCCAGGTCTATTTTTTCTTTTTATTGGTTACAAATACAACGTTTTTACGACGAAGATTGTTTATGACAATATTGTGTATTACAGTGTATTACAGTGTATTACACTCTAAATCGTGGTACTTCTCTGCTCATTTATTTATGTGCCACAATTTGGTTCTGAGGCAGGGTGCTTTTTGGTGCATTGCTTTGTTATGAATTGCGGAGCTCTAATTCATTAGCACGACAATTAAAAAGCCCTATACATCAATTGACATATAGGGCTTTTTAATTTGTAAATAACTCATTTAGAGCATTCTTTGTGGGAGCTGAGGGATTCGAACCCCCGACCCTCTGCTTGTAAGGCAGACGCTCTGAACCAGCTGAGCTAAGCTC
>CALUOX010000133.1 GCA_944322375.1 uncultured Alistipes sp. | reverse complement strand
GGAGCGCGATATCAAGCAGTTGCAGAGCGGGAAGACACTCAAGGCCCGCATCTCGGCCATACGTTCCATGCGCAACAACACCTATCACGAATATGTTCCCGAACTGCTGAAACTTGTCGGCACACCGTCCGAACCGCTCGAACTGCGTGTCAATGCCGCCGAATGTCTCGGCTGGTTCGTCCATACGCCGCAGCGACAGGAGATCATCGACACCTGCCGACGTCTCGCGGCCGACACCTCCGACAAGGGTGTGAAAGATGAACTGATCCAGACAGCCCTGCGTCTGGAGAGCACCGTTTCCGTACCGAATACCAAAAAATAACTTATTAATGCATATGAAACTCAAGATTCTGTTGATTGCGGCACTCTTCCCGCTCATCTCGGTTGCAGCCCCGCAGATCATCCGCCCCGGAGTCAAAAGCTCCACGACTTTTGCCATCTTCATTGACAGCAAGAGCTACACCGAAGCGACGCAGGAGGTCAACGACTACCGCGCCGTACTCGAAACAGAAGGTCTGGGCACCTACCTGCTCATCGACGACTGGAACTCCCCGGAAGAGATCCGCAGTCAGATCCTGACGATGATCAACAACCGTCGGGCTCCGCTCGAAGGGGTTGTCTTCATCGGCGAAATTCCCGTCCCGATGATCCGCGATGCACAGCATCTCACCTCCGCATTCAAGGCGAGCCAGGACCGCGACTGGAAATCCTCGTCGGTGCCGTCGGACCGTTATTACGACGATCCCGACCTGCAGTTCGAATTCCTGCGGCAGGACGAGGAGAACCCGCTCTACTTCTACTACTCGCTCGCACCCGAATCGCCGCAATACATCGCATCGCAGATCTACTCGGCACGCATCCGGCCCCCCAAACGCGAAGGAACCGATCCGTATGAACTCCTGCGCAGCTACCTGCGCAAGGTCGTTGCGGCCCATCACGAAGCAAATGCGCTGGACAATCTCTTCGTCTTCCGGGGACACGGATACAACTCCGAAGCCCTCGAAGCGTGGTCCGGCGAACAGGTATCGCTGCGCGAGCAGCTCCCCGGGCTCTTCAAACCGGGGAACAAGGTCCGGTTCTATGACTTCCAGAGCCGCTGGCCGATGAAACCCTATCTGCTGGAAAAGATGTCGCAACCGGATGTCGATGTGGCACTGTGCCACCATCATGGCTCCCCTTCGATGCAGTACATCACCGGATACAAGAACGGTTCGGACATCAACACTTCGATCGAAAACATCCGGCTCTATCTGCGCAGCAAAATCGCCGGGAACGAGAATCCCGAGGAGAGCAAGAAATACTTCATGGATAAGTTTGGCGTCCCCGAAGCATGGTGCGAGGTCAACGACTCCCTGAATGTTGCCGACTCGATCTTCAACCACATGATGGACGTCCACATCGAAGATATTTGCGACCGGCCGATGAATCCCCGCTTCGTCATGTTCGACGCCTGCTTCAACGGATCGTTCTATCTGGACGACTGCATCGCCTCGAGCTACATCTTCGGGCCTGGCAACGTGGTCATAACACAGGGAAATACGGTCAACGCCCTGCAGGACAAATGGCCAGACCGCTATATCGGGCTGCTCGACTGCGGCGTGCGCATCGGGCAATGGGGCCGCAACGTACATTACCTGGAGACACATCTGATCGGAGATCCCACCTATCGGTTTGTCAACCGCGCCCTGCCGTCGATCGACCTCGGCACGCTTCTCACGACACGCAGCGACGACAACAGCTATTGGCTGCGATTCGTCAACAAGGGGATGCCGGCCGACGTCGAAGCGATCGCCCTGCGGCGCCTCAACGACAACGGATACGACAAGATCGCCGATCTGCTCTATGAACGGCTGCAGAACTCACCCTATGGCAGTGTCCGGCTCGAAGCGTTGACGCTCTTCGCCTGCAAGCACGATCCCCGCTTCATCGAAGCCCTGCGGATCGCCTCGAACGACCCCTATGAACTAATCCGGCGCATGGCCGCCATCTATATCGGGGATTGCGGGGACGAAGCGCTGATTCCCATAGCCGTGGAGGCACTGACGGATGATGACCTTTCGAAGCGTGTCCAGTTCCAGCTCAGCACCTCGATGGGCTTCTTCGATCAGGACAAACTTGCCGAAGAGCTCAAACGGGCATATGCGGCAAAACCCTACCTCTACGAAGGAGAAAAACGGCTGAAACAACAGCTCCGAAGCACCGAGACGACCAAGAAACGGCTGGAGGAGACCTTTGCCTTCGTCGCCGACACCACCAACAAACTGTCGCGCCGAAAAGGCGAGATCACCTACTTCCGCAACTATCCCCATCACGATCAGGCGCCGAAACTGATTGCGCTGGCCGAAGATGCCTCGTATGATCTCACATTGAGGGTCGCAGCCGTCGAAGCGCTGGGCTGGTTCTCGATCTCCTGGCAGCGTCCGGCAATTGAACAGATGTGCCGGCGTCTGCTTGAAGGCGAACAACCCGAAGCCATTCGCAAGGAGGCTCTACGCACGCTGAATCGACTGAAAAGCCACTAAGAATATTCATCGACTCTCCGTATTGAGGCCGAATCTCCCGTCGGGAGGTTCGGCCTTGCTATTACTGTTATCTCAACGAATCAATCATATATGGGGACTTCAGCCCACCCGCGGCAGGCCAACCGTCTGTGTCCCGGATCGGATTCTCACTTCGTTCATCGGAAGCGCGGTCATGTCTCCCTGAGATCGCATGCGACGTCGGCCGGCAACCGCAAAAGCCCGGTTCAACGACTCTCGGCACAATCTCGAAACCGAAACAGAGTCCGTAAAGTCGATTTTACGCAGGTTCGAATCCCAACAGATCGCTTCAACCACAGGGGCGGCGAAAAGCAACGGATTCTGACTGAAATCCATGCGATAATTCTTGCCGGCAAAAGGAGCAACGGTTGGCTGCAACTTCCCGGCACGAAACTGTTCCAATGCAACAACAGGGATATGACAATCCGTCCAATCCGTTCACAGTCCGGTCATTCCGGTCGATATGTACTTATAACCAAATGGTTACACCGATAAAAAATATCGTCATTTATTTGGCTCTGAGACTCTTTTTATTTACCTTTGCCGCTAACAGTGTGTAAAATCCTGGATCGCTCCGGAAGACGTGAAGGTTCCAATTCCATCGGCCATCGACGGTCGAAGTATCGGAATTTTTCACAAACAGCCGGAATATTCAAGATTAAATTATTGTATATCAATTGATTGTATTCGCCAATTGATAAGGCCGGGTTATGCTTGAAAATAAAGAAACCCGGACCATGCAGGCAACACAGACATGGCAACCTCGAACTGCAACATATCGGATCGCACCGATTCCGCCAGGACCCGTCTTCCGGGCCGGAAGGAGAGCAATACCGTCAGATGGTACGTGCTGATCCTTCCCCTATCACCTCAGGGCGAGTACCGAGGAAATCCATCCCGTCGGTTGCAGCTTGAGCTGGAACGCAGAATCCGAAGGGGAGAACCCGCATTCGAATATTTTGCCCCGTCGTATGTCGAGGTAGAGCGGCGCGACGGAAAGCTGATTCGGACAAACCGGCCTCTGCTCTACAACTACGTCTTCATCCATGCCTCGGAATCCGAGATCTATCGCATGAAACGGTATCTGCCGCAATACAACTTCCTGCCACGGATCCGCGAGGGTCTCAACGGGCACTATCCCTACGTCACGGATGAGACGATGAAGAATCTGAAATGGATCGCCGCATCCTATGCAAACGTGCTTCCCGTATATGCCGCAGGAACTGAAGGGCTAATGGAAGGCGACAGGATCCGCATTCTGGAGGGTGAATTCAAGGGAATGGAAGCAAGCGTCATGATCCGGCCCGGAGGCGGCAGAAAAGAGGTCATGGTCCGAATCGAAAACTGCATGTATGTTCCGTTGTTCCACGTAGCACCCGGACAATATGAGGTCATCGCATTGGGATGTGACAAACGCCACATATATGCCAGAATGGATGCACAACGGCTCCCGGCGGAGCTGCACAAGGCCCTGAAGAACGGATATTCGTCCGAGGGTACGACGGAAGAGGACCGGGCGCTGGCCCGCAAGGTGCTGCGACAATACGGCAACCTGCAACTTGCAAGCGATGTAATGCGCTGCAAACTCTATGCGCTGCTGTTGCCGGCGTACAAGATCCTCGCGGACAACGATCACTTCGACCGGTTGCTTGCGACAATCCGCACCACCCTGCCGCTGATTCAGGCCGAACAGGCCCGGGCTCTGCTGCTGGTCACCCTGTACGGCTGCACGAACAGTTGTCTGTACCACGACCAGGCACATGCCCTGATCGATCCGTGGCGCAAGGAGAACCCGCTCAAACGGAGCAAGCAACAACTGATCCTCCGGCTCGATGACTACGACCTCTGGCTGGGACATGCTCCGGGGACGACCACCAGAGAGACAGCCTCCGCCGAGGGCAAATAAACCGACAGCCAACCAACAACAAGCCATACACCTCTTGAAAAGGAGGGGGCGGCCAACCGGAAACCAGTCCGAAAGAAACAAACATCTCTCTTCTCATTTATGCCATACATCCTCTCTTTCCTGATCGCACTGCTCACCGTTCGCTGGATCCATCCGCGCCTTGTACGGATCGCTCTTGAGAAAAACATTGTGGACAATCCCAACGCGCGGAAACTTCAACGGAAACCGGTCCCCGTATTGGGTGGAATCGCCGTCTTTTTCGGCATGGTGACCGGATTGGGCTGCGCCGGCATCTTTTATGACTGCTCCGAACTCTTCATTGTCCTGGTAGCAATGATGATCATGCTCTATACAGGAACCATGGATGATATTCTCGACCTTTCACCGGGGCTCCGGATCCTGATCGAGATCTGTATGGTCCTGTTACTCATTTTCGTCGGAGGGTATATCATCAACGATTTTCACGGACTCTGGGGAATCAATCAGATTCCGCTCGCAGCAGCCATTCCTCTGACTCTCATCGCCTCGGTAGGCATCATCAACGCCATCAACCTCATCGATGGAGTAAACGGACTCTCGTCGGGGTACTGCATCCTGGCAAGTCTGCTGTTCGGACTCATGTTCTGGCATGTCGGTGACCGAATAATGGTCATGCTGGCATTGACTGCCGCAGGATCCCTCATCCCATTTTTCCTTCACAACATGTTCGGGAAGACTTCGAAAATGTTCATCGGCGATGGCGGAACGCTGGTCATGGGAATCATCATGTCCATATTCGTCATGAGAATTCTCGAACACGGCTCCTTGTGCAATGTCTATGACAGAGACAACATCGGATTGATTCCCTTTACACTGGCCGTTCTGGCTGTCCCCGTCTTTGATACGCTGCGGGTAATGACAACCCGGATTGCAAAACACAAATCGCCGTTTCATCCCGACAAGACCCATTTGCATCATATGTTCATTCGCCTGGGTTGCTCGCACGCCGCAACGACCCTGGCCATTCTGCTTCTGAATTCCTTTGTCATTCTGAGCTGGTGGATCTGCTACAGAGCGGGCCTTTCAATCGACATGCAGCTGTATATCGTATTGATCCTTAACACACTGATCACCTTCGGACTATACAACTTCATGGAGTGGCATATTCGCCGCAGAACACCTTTGGTCCACCTGCTCCGGCGCATCGGATACAGAACGCATCTCAGCAGAACCGGCATTTTCTTCTGGCTCCAGAAGAAAATGGATCGTATGTAATCTCGTCTTATTGGCTCAGGTAAAGCATTCAAGCCATCATGTCGCGGACTTCCAGAAGCATTACGAACAGTAAATTTGCTTTTATATATTACTTTGCAAATCTTCTTTTAGGATTTATCTCTCGCAAAGTATTTATTGAGTATGTCGGCATTGATGTTTTAGGACTTAATCAAACAGCACAGAATCTGCTCGGATTTTTAAATCTGGCGGAACTGGGTATCGGTTCAGCTATTGCTTTCTCTCTATATAAACCATTGGCAGACAACGACCGCCAAAGTATTACGGAAATAATAACCGTACAAGGATGGTTGTATCGGAGAATTGCATATCTTATAGGAATAGGCGCTTGCGCCTTGATGTGTTTCTTTCCCGTCATATTTAAAAACTCTGGATTACCCCTATGGTATGCATACGCATCATTTGGAGTGTTTCTATATTCCTCCTTACTAACGTATTTTACGAATTATAAACAGATTATCTTTTCCGCCAATCAACAGGAATACAAAATAACGGAGAACTACAGCTTCATCATGCTGTTGAAATCAATTGTCCAGATTGGAGCGATGATTTTCCTGCCTTTCGCTTATGTCTGGTGGTTGGTTATTCAGGTTATATTTGCATCCTTGGCTTCATGGAATCTAAATCGAGCTATAGCAAAAGCACATCCTTATTTGCAGATAGACTTGCGACAAGGGAAAAACTTACTGAGAAAATATTCAATTATTACTCGGAAGATCAAACAACTTTTTTTTCATGCCATTGGAGGTGTTGTCTTAACACAATCCAGCTCCATTATAATATATGCTTTTGTCGATTTGACGATGGTCGCAATTTATGGGAATTATATGCTGATTACAAATTGTGTACGCATGCTGTTCAACGCAATATTCACAGGAGTAACAGCCGGAGTTGGCAATCTCATAGCAGAAGGCAACCGTGACAAAATAATCCGTGTTTTCGAAGAACTGTTTTCATCCAAATTCCTGATTATAACAACATTCCTTATATGTTTCTATAAGTTTGTAAACCCATTTATGAGTATATGGGTTGGAAAAGATCTTGTTTTGGACTCAAATACCATTTTAATCATTACTCTGACGGTTTATATAGTTTTGTCACGAACAACCGTCGATTCGTATATATATGCAACCGGGCTCTTTCAAGACGTATGGGCCCCAATCGCCGAAGCTATCTTAAATGTTGGATTATCCATACTTTTAGGACATTTCTGGGGAATTAACGGTGTATTATCAGGAGTCCTTTTAAGTTTGATTTTTATAGTTTTCCTATGGAAACCGTTCTTTCTATTCAGAAATGGCCTTAAAATGCCAATAAGCATATACGTATGGATCAATTTAAAACATTACGTTGCCTGTGCAGTAGCCGCTGCCGCCACCTTCATCATCTTCAATAAATTATCGTTCTCAGTACCAGATAATTATTTCAATTGGGGACTGCAGGTAAGCATATTTGCAATATTATATTTTGCAATTCTCTGTCCGATTCTATATGTAATCTCAAATGGGATGAAGGATTTTGTTAAAAGGATGTGCACTCAGGTCCTAAAATTAAAATGATCTATCAATGAATATATTATTTTATACCTATGGCAAGGTCCATTCCACCAAAGGGGGAACTGAACGTACAACAATTTCCGTCGCTTCGGGACTTACCCGAAACTATGGTTGTAAATGTTTCTCCCTCTATGAAATCCAGGCGGGAACAAAGATGGAAGATTGCTTCACCGCAGAATTTCAGTGGACTGTCACATCAAATTGGGCGGACAACATATCATTCATACGCAAACTTGTCATTGAAAACCATATAGACTTTATTGTCAATCAAGGAACATTCATCTACGTCAAACATTTCAAAGCGGCCGTAAAAGGATTGTCTTGTCGGATCATTTTTGCCCATCATTTCGAACCCGGTTGGGAAACTCGCTTCATGTCATTTCATCAACTGCTGTTCCATCCCGGAAGAATGAAATCCATCATTGATTTTGCCAGATGGACAAAACGACTGATATTTTTCCCATACCAACGTATAAAATATTTGAGAGACCTCCCCAAGGTCTATTATGAAGCCTATCAATATGCGGATCGTGTAATTCTGCTCTCCCAGGAGTTTATCAGACAGTATCAGTCTTTCGGACGATTCAATGACAGCAGGAAATTTTCCATTATTCCGAATGCATTGTCATTCAACGAATACCTGCCAGAAGAAGATCTGGACAAAAAGAGACAAATCGTTCTGATTGTTTCACGCCTTGATGAAAAACAAAAGCGATTGACGCTTGCGCTTGCCATCTGGAAACGGATAAAACAACATTCTGCGGCAAAAGAGTGGCAGCTCAATATTGTCGGACACGGACAAGACCTGAAGTTATACAAGCATACCATTCAAAAAGAAGGTATCCCAAACGTACAACTGCTCGGCCGACAGAATCCTGTTCCCTACTACAAAGAGGCTTCCATATTCTTCATGACCTCAAAAAGCGAAGCCTGGGGATTGACCCTGACAGAAGCTCAACAGTTCGGAGTTGTTCCTATCGCATTCAACACATATGCATCCTTGCTCGACATTATAACAAATGGAGAAGACGGAATTATTATTACCGAAGGGGATATTGATGCATATGTGAATAACACGCTCAAATTAATGCAGGACTCTTCCATGCGCAAAAAGATAGCTCTTCAGGGAATCCTCAACTGCCGGCGTTTTGCTCAAGACTTGGTCGCTGAAAAATGGTGGAATATATTGAACAAATTACACACAACGCTCTATTCTGAGATTTAAGACGCCTTACTCACATAAAATTATGGACAAGCAGCAAACAACAAACATATATTATCCAGGAATCGATCTTTTCAAATTTATTCTGGCTATCATCATTGTCAGTATTCATGTTCAATTATACAGGATAATAGGCAATTGGTATCTTATTATTCAGGATTATGCTGTACCCTCTTTTTTTGTATTTTCTTCCTATCTCTTATTTTCTAAACTTAGGAACAACTTGAACAACAAATGGCAAATATTATGGTCGTTTGAAAAACGCATCAATATCCTTTACCTGTTCTGGATAATAGCCTTAAGCCCCTTTATCTTGACAATGTGGCACAAAGAATATCTCGAACTTCCACTATTTATGGCCATTGCGGATTTTATAAAACAATATTTTCTGGGATTTCAGTTTGGTGCATCATGGTTCTTTGGAGCGTTAATTGTTGGAACACCAATTGTTTTTCTGCTTACACGATTAATCCCGGATAAAGGAGTATGGATAATTCCTATAATCATATATCTCTATATTCATGCGTACCCGCACGGTTCTTTAGTTCAATGCTATACTCACTATATACGGACACCTCTCCTCTCATTTCCCAATGCGTTATGGTGGATTACATTGGGTTATCTGTTGTCAGGTGAGGCCATGCATAAATTTACCAGGTCTTTAAAGATACATAAAGCAGGCCTCCTATTGATCGGTTCTTTTCTATGCGGTTATTTTTACCCAAAATATAACTATATATGCTGTATCCCAGCTTCAATTGCAATACTTTCCATTGCTCAAAACATAAAATTCAACAAAAGCGCTGAAATATACAGACGACTTCGGACATACAGCACGCACTTCTTCTGTTTGCATTTTACTCTTATATTTATTGTCAAGTATTTCTTTCATGACCAGATTCTGCTGGTATTTCTGCTAACATTGCTTATTTGTTGGCTGATCTCTGAATGTATAATATGGTTAATGAGCAAGCCTTACTTCAACTGGTTGAAGTTCTCCAAATAGACGCAAGACCTTGAATAAACAGAAATGTCTCCGATAAACATATCCTCAGTACATAATTGTTACGGATGTGGATTATGTGCTACAACATGTCCTAAAGGTATTATTTCCATTCAATTAAATGCGGATGGATTCTATGAGCCTCGCATCGCAAATCCGGATAGTTGTATTGGGTGCAGTCTCTGCGTAGATGTATGCTCCTATCTACACAAGGATTTTATTATGCAGGAGGAAATAAGACCTCGCGGCTACGCGGCTTGGAGTAATGATAATCTTGTAAGAAAAAAATGTTCTTCCGGAGGCATCAGTTTTGAACTTGGTCGTTTGTTGATCAATAAAGGGTACAAGGTATGTGGAGTTCGTTATAAAGCCCAAAGTAACCGGGCTGAGCATTTTATTGCAACAACAATGCGCGATCTTGTCTGGACAATCGGTTCCAAATATATCCAAAGCTATACTCTGGACGGATTCCGCGCCATGGATCGCAACAAAAGATACATGGTCATTGGAACTCCTTGTCAAATGGATTCATTTCGCAGATACATACGAAAATTCAAATGTGAGGACAACTTCCTGCTAATAGACTTCTTCTGCCACGGTGTACCGTCAATGTGGATGTGGAACAAATATATTAAAAAGGTAGAAAAAATTACCGGGCCTGTCACATATGTATCATGGCGAAACAAATTCTCGGGCTGGCACAATTCATGGCTAATGGGTGTTGATGGAGCCTCACATTCCCTATCGAATAACCAAAGCAACTCCTATGAAGACTTAATCAAGGAGAGGAAAACGTTCTATCAGTCTGACATACCGCATGGAGATGCTTTCTACCGCATATTTCTGGATAATGGATGTCTGGGCCCGGCATGCTATGAAAAATGTAAATTTAAGAGATGCTGTTCCTCAGCGGACATCCGTATCGGGGATTTCTTGGGAGAGACCTTTAAGAGCGATGAAAAAGGCACCTCTGCCGTAATAACACTCTCTGAAAAAGGAGACAGTATTCTAAAAGAAAGTTCTTGCCAATTAATCGAATGCCCCCTTGAAAAAGTCATGGAAGGACAAATGGAGACAATGCCTCCGAAACCAAAATACTATTATGCTCTCAAAAAAACGCTCAATAACCCGAACACCTCAATTTCAGTTGTCGAACAGATCGTTCTCAAAGCACAACGAAGGAGTCGAATTCTTCGCATCATGAAGAATCCGCTGAAAGCGATTATTCATTTGGTTAGACGCCTGCATATATGAAGATCAATATTATTACCTGCCACAATGTCTATAATTATGGCGCGTCTCTTCAGGCCTTCGCTCTACAACATTATTTAGAGCAAAGGAACATGGATGTTGAAATCATTGATTTCCGTCCATGGTTTCAACGAGGCAGATACGATCTTTTTTATTTACCAAAGGTCAATCGAAGCTACAAATATACCCAATGGTGTCCTCCCTTAAGATTTTTAGTCGGTCCCATTGTAAATGCGCATAAACTACGTACTTTCGGTCGCAAAATCCGTTTTGACAGATTTACAAAAGAATATCTGCGCCTTACGCCTCAACAATATCATGACAGCGAGACATTACGAGAAGTCCCACCGGAAGCGGATCTGTATATCGCCGGGAGTGATCAGATTTGGAATCCAGACATGTACAATGGTCATGAACCCGCCTATTTTCTCGATTTTGGGAAACAAACGACCAAGCGGATTTCATATGCCGCAAGCTTTGGCATAGACCACATCAAACAACACGACTGTGAGTTCATCAAAAAGAACTTGCTTCATTTCGATGCAATCTCAGTACGAGAAAAAACTGGTCTGGACATATTAAAGAGAATAGGAATCAAAAATGCAGTCCACGTAGTTGACCCTGTTTTTTTACTTACGGCACCACAATGGAGCAATCTGACTAAAACCGCCAGTCAAATAAAAATACCCAATTACAACTATATACTGCTTTATGATTTTGTCAATGATCACAAAATAGGATCTTTCGTAAAGATGTGCGCCAAACAAACCGGCATGCAAATATTGTCTGTCAACGATTATAGATCCATCCCATATGCGGATCAGAATATCAACAATGCGGGGCCGTGGGAATTTATCTCTCTGATCGAGCATGCAAATATTGTTATATCCAATTCCTTCCACGCAACAGCATTTTCCTGCATTTTCAACAAGGAATTTTACACATTTCCACTGAATACACAACAAAACTCTTCCAGAATGACAGATTTATTATCTTGCGCCAAAATGCCGGAACGGTTTAATCCGCAAAAAAGATGGACTTCCAACATATTTGGGACACAATTCATGGAGACAAGCATTGAAACGAGCAAATACTTTCTGGATCATCACCTTAACATCAATTTCATATTATGACAAGAACAATATTTATAATATGGATCATACGGTTGAATGTACAACGTGGTGGTGTCCATCGCATTATTAACATGTTGCTTGAGCAACTTCCACAGCACGGATATAACGTCCACTATCTATACACAACGGATGATTACAAGTCGTTTCACCACTACCAATCCATAAACGAAGCCACCCCTATCCCACTCTCAAACCTCCAGTCATTACTGAATGAGTTCCATTGTGACTTGATAATCGGTCAAGACGCTGTATTATCATCTCGCCTGTCCCAAATCATCCAACAATGGAACAATCCGGACATAAAATACATTTCTGTATATCATAACAGCATATTCCTTCTTGAAAATGCCCTTTCAAGAAATTATTGGATATGGCTCTTGAAACATGACAGATCGATTGTATCAAAGGCTCTGGCTCTGGCAAGACTTGCCGTCTATCCTCTATGGAAAAAACAATGCAGAAAAACAGAGATCGAGCTGTTTCAAAAGAATTACGATATTGCAGACAAACTAATTATTCTATCGAAACGGGAATTATCGGAAATCAAGGCTCTGATACATGAAGAAATTCCCAAATGCACGGTTATCAACAATCCTTTAACCTGGGAGAAAATCGAAGATCCAAGCATCATCCCGCACAAAAAAAAGGAGGTCCTGATCGTATCTCGATTGTACAATCCGGAGAAACGTCTGGACAAGGCCTTATACATCTGGAAACAATTGGAAAAGAAGGGATTTATGGATTGGAAACTGCGAATTGTGGGAAGCGGTCCACACGAAAACTATCTTCATGACCTCGCACAGAAGCTGAAGATAAAAAACATTGAATTTACAGGAAGACAGAACCCTTATCCATATTATCTTGCAGCTTCGTTGTTTATGATGACGAGTGCAGTGGAAGGATGGGGACTGACCCTCACGGAGAGCATGCAGACGGCAACTGTCCCCATTGTCTTCGACAGCTATCCAGCCTTGCATGACATCATCACAAACAACTATGACGGAGTCATTATTAAAGACGATGACTTTGACTCATACATAAGTCATATGGCGCAATTGATGTCTCATCAGGACGAACGGGAAAGAATAGCAAGAAACGGACTTGAGAGTTGCAGAAGATTCACCATAGACAAAATTGTTCATCAATGGGTTGATCTAATCAAAAGCTTATGAAAATACTTTGGGTTTCTCTGGTCAAGTTCCCGCCTCTGTGTGAATATCTTGGAGAAAAGGTTCCTGCATCCTGCGGCTGGTTGTATGCATCGGCCAAGGCCGTTCTCCAACAAATGGACGATCTGCAATTGGGTGTCGCCATATATTCATACGGGAACAGATATATGGAATATTATGTGAATGGAATCCACTATTATCTGATTCCGACAAAAAAAATGTCAAGAACTGACAACCGCCAAATCGAAGCGTGTCGTCAAGCCATTCGCTCCTTCCAGCCCGATCTCATACACATTCATGGCACGGAACACTCCTTGGCACAGGCCGTATGTCTTGCCGATGCCGGCCGGCATAAGACAGTCGCCAATATTCAGGGTCTTGCCGGCCCCTATACCCGTTACGCAAAAGGGGGATTGACCCTTAAAGAACAGATCTTGAACATTGCGCCACTTGATTTTTACAGAAACACATTTATTTTCAATGCCGCGCGAATCTTCAAAAAACGAAGCCGTTGTGAACGGTATGTTCTTCAACATATCTCCGACATTATCGGTCGAACACAATGGGATCATGATCATGTACTGACGATCAATCCGGATCTGAAATACCATTTTCTGAACGAAACGCTGCGAGACTCCTTTTACCATGGGAAACGGTGGTCGCTTGAAAGCTGCAAACGTTTTTCAATCTTTGTAAGCAACAGCAATGCGCCCTTAAAAGGAGCTCATCAGGTCCTAAAGGCGCTGCCCATCATCCTGCGTTATTATCCCGATACAACCGTTAACTTTTGCGGAACGCTCGTCATGAACAATGACCTTAAATCCAAAATCCATTTTCAAGGTTATTACTTATATTTGCGTCGTCTTGTCAAGCGGCTCAGGCTGCAAAAACACGTCAGATTCCTGGGGGTGCTTGACGAGCAACAGATGAAACAGGCGTTTCTTGATGCCAACGTATATGTAATGCCCAGTGCTATTGAAAATTCATCAAATTCACTCTGTGAAGCTCAGATATTGGGTGTTCCCGTAGTTGCAAGCTATTGTGGTGGCACACCGTCCATGTTGACTGACCAGCAGACGGGTTATCTCTATCGCTATGAGGAATACGAGATGCTCGCACATATCGTCATACGACTTTTCAGCAAAAACGATCTCTCGGACCTCTCTTCTCGCGAACAAATATTGGCGGCCGATCGGCATGACAGGACAAAGAATGCCAAAGAACTTGCCGCAATATACCGAACCTTAATTGGTAAAGACGATGTCAAATAAGATTTCACACTTCCCGAACTATCGATATCTGCTCTATTTCTTCAGTCTCATTGCAGGCTGGCCTTGTGTATTTTATTTGATGGGGTGGCTGCCTAATTATACGGTCAATTACATAGTCCTGTTTATCTTGGTCCTGTTGTATGCCATCTTTCGGAGAACATTCGCAATACCTCGTCCAATCTGGATCTTAATTGTTGCTCAATGCATCGCTTGGCTGATCTATTCCGTAATACACAACTTCGACACGTCATATTTCACCCGCATCTTTATGCTCTGTGTCACAAGCATAATCCTCGCCATACAGACAAGATACAGGAATCTCGAATTTATTAAAACCTATAATTTCTGGCTGGCATTTCAGGCTTTGGCCGGCACAATCGGATTTGTTCTGGTTATGACCGGCATCCTCCATCCCATCTTCGAATTTATTGAGATGGATACGCGACCCGGATATTTCTTTGGACTCTTTACAACCAATACGTATGTCGAAGGCTTTGTGCGTAATGCCGGATTCTTTGATGAACCGGGTGCCCTGGCCTTTTGGGGGATAATCGCATTGCTGATAAACAAACTGTATGTTGATAATCGCAAAGTGGAAATCATCCTTATTTTCGGGCTGATATCGACTCTGTCGATGGCCTATTTCATTCAGTTGGCTCTATACATCTGGTTCTTTTACAAGAAGAAATGGCTCAAGATCCTCCTCCCTGCCCTGCTTTTTCTGGTTGTACTCAAAGGTCTCGCCTCGTATAACGATCGTCTGGACAGAGCCATATTCGGACGATTTGAATACGATGAAGAGACTGGCACCCTGGCCGGAGACAATCGCTCCGAACTCATGGATATCTGCTGGGATATCTTCAAAACAGCACCAGTCTTCGGACAGGGAGGCCGTCATCTTATAGAGATCTCCAAAGAAAAAAACATGTTTTTCGGGGCAAATACATTTTATACATTAGCCAGTGACGGTATTGTGGGCCTATTAATCTTCTGGAGTCCGTTTTTTTATCTCTTTTCCTTGAGGAAATACAGCAAAAAATACGAATGGGCCTTTTGGATCTTAATTGCAGGGTTCTTACAACGGCCATATGATGGCACACAACTTTTATATCCATTATTATGCTTCTCAATCATATTGCACGCATATTTCACCATACAAAAAGAGAGAAACGAATTCATAAATATAAAATATTAACAATCACTTTATAATAAGAAAATTCGTTTTTGAAGAAACATCGATCATACTTGGTATGTTGTTTTTTAATATACGATATAAAGCCAACATCAAAAATGTCGAAATCCTTAAGAACATTCCACAAAACAAACTAAAATATGAATTACCCTCGAATATTCTGGACATGCATCCTTCCGGAACAATTAATTGGCCAATACAAGCTGTCATTTGCCGGATGTAATTTCTCCTTCAATCTAATAAGTGGAGGCGGATTTGATCATGTTTACAGCATGATGCCGCTTTTCGTGGGAGGTGAAATGGATCCGAGTGCATTTACGGACAATCGATTCGAGTTAATCTACGACAATCTTCGCAAACGAAGAGGTATCTGGCAAAAGTTGGCTGTACTGAAAGAACAATGGACAATTTTTCGTAAAATACCACGCAAAGCATCTCTCTGGTTTTATAATATAAATACACTAAATGCACTACTTTTTATTTTGTTAAAACTCTTTAAACCTTCGGTACAATTAAACGTCATAGTTCTCGATTTTATCCCCGTTGCCAAAGGATGGGGACTCAACAATATTTATATTAGGCTTATAAACTCTGCTGATGGCCGTATTTGTTTGGCCAATTCAACCCGTTTCAAAAAGGAAAATGCAGCCATATTACCTGGAGTCACCTCAATTAGCCATAAAAGATTTCCCAAAATTGAGATACTTCAAAAAAAATTTTTATTATCTGGCTATCTCTCGGAAGAAATCGCTCAATTATCATTGGTGTTAAATACTTTCTCCCAATTACCGGAATGCGAACTTTATGTTACAGGGAGTAATGGAAATGAGAATTTGTTAAAAGAATATTCCAAGAAATATTCTAACATACATTGGTATGGACAATTACCATTTACTCATTATATGGAGTTGTTGCATAAAATAACTTTTCAGTTAAGCACTCGAGATCCTAAAGCCCTCGAGAACCAATGCAATTTCCCATCCAAGGTAATAGAAGCCTTGCTTCATAATCGTATTATTATATCAACTATTCATTATCCCCAGTTAAATGGAATTCGATATATAGAGGTTGAATCGACCAATAAAACATTTATGCGGGGAATACGATCTATTTTGGAAATGTCTGATGACACCTTATTATCCTATGCTAATCAAGGAGAGGTTATATATAGGGCTTTTAATGCCCACCAATGGAATAAAATAATGAGTAATATTGAAGGGGGTATTGTTCATTGATTAGAGTAATTTTATTTTCTCATATTTAATGTTTATTAGTTGGCATTATTGCGCATAGATTACTGTAAGACATGAAGCAATCTCAGATTTTCTTTTCAAAGCATTAAACCGGAAGATAAAAGATAGGAGGAGTGTAAGCGAGAGGTGGAGATGCAATTAAGAGTATTCCATATATAGTAAAGCCCGATTTATCTGGATTCTATTTCAAATTTTAGGGGACCGAATAACTTACTATAACCAGACTCGTCTACTCTTGGGTTTTTGCATGTTAAAGAACTCTCTGACCACTCATCTAAACTTGGTACAATAGGATAGAGTATTCAAGTTGTAGCTTATAAATTATTATATATAATAAAGCCCAGCAACATAGTAAAGATCTCCCATTATGAGAAGGCCGAGTTCAAAAACATATTATTAAGTCTAAACGTAAAATAGGATATAATAGTAATGAAAGTCTTACAAACTATACCCGAATTTGGTTCATTAAGTGGCGGGACGTCGACTTGTACCTACAATTTAATATCAACAATGAATTGTGCAGGATACCAGGTTGACTTACTGACACTCCAATCTAAAGATCCTGCAGATCATATTATGGGACATGGTGAGAATTGGATCAAAGTTTTTTCAAACGACACAATTACACCCTATAAATATTCACAAAACATTCGGATTGCTTTATTAAAAGGAGAATATGATTTGTACCACACTAATGGATTGTGGTTGTTCTGCAATCATGAAACTTGTTTAGTCGCCCGTAAAAAATCTCGGCCTTATATTATTACACCACACGGGATGCTGTATAGTCAAGCCTTAAGCCGTTCATATTGGAAAAAATGGCCGCTTTTACAACTGTTTTTCAAAAAAGATATTTTACATGCATCATGTATTCATGTTACTTGCAAAGCCGAATTAGAGAACGTGCGCAGATTTGGTTATAAAGGCCCTATTGCAGTCATTGCCAATCCTGTAGTCATTCCACATTATATAAACGAAATTAAACGAGATAATGAAGCTATTCGATTTGGATTCTTGGGCAGATTGCACCCGAGAAAAAAGGTTGAAAATATAATATATGCAGCAAGTCTGTTAGGCAGATCCGATTTTGAGGTTCTTATAATTGGGAAAGGCGATCCTAATTATGAGAAATTTCTGAAACAAGAAGTATTACGCCTCAATATGCATAATATCCACTTTTGTGGATTTCTTTCCGGTCGTGAGAAATATCAAACTTTAGCTCAACTATCAGCACTATTCGTCCCGAGTGATTTTGAAAACTTTGGTATGATTGTCACAGAGGCATTATCTGTCGGGACTCCAGTTATGGCCAGTTTAGGTACACCATGGGAGGATCTGAATACATATAAATGTGGATGGTGGATCGACCAAAGTCCCAATAATATTGCCCATGTAATGGAGCAAATTATATATATGCCCACTGATCAATTATTAGAAATGGGGCTTCGTGGAAGACAATTGGTCTCGGAAAAATTTACTGCATCACAAGTCGCTCAACAAATGTATAAATTGTATGAATGGATAGGTGCAAATGGTTCCAAGCCGAAATTTATTTATGAATAACGTGTATCATATGAGCAAAACAGTATCATTAGATAAATACGAAAACTCTTGGTATCATCCTGGGCCAGCATGGAAACGTTTAATTTGGTATTTTATCAATGTCTCCTTTCTGAAAAATACATTTATCCCAAGCTCCTCCTTAAAAGTATTTCTTTTGCGATTATTTGGTGCAAAGATTGGACAAAATGTAAATATCAAACCTGGAGTAAATATAAAATATCCATGGTTCCTGGAAATTGGGAATAATTGCTGGATTGGAGAGAATGTATGGATAGATAATTTGGTTCATGTAAAAATTGGCAATAACGTATGTATCAGCCAAGGGTCCATGTTATTATGTGGTAATCACAATTATGGAAAAGAGACTTTTGATCTGATAACAGGGGAAATAACATTGGAAAATGGTTGTTGGGTCGGAGCTAAGAGTGTTGTTTGCCCCGGGGTCACTTTAGCTGTTAATTCTGTCTTGTGTGTTTGCTCTGTGGCACAACGCAGTTTGAAGGCCAATTGTATTTATCAAGGGAATCCTGCTCGAGAAATAAGGACCAGAACGATCTCGTAATCAATTATTTTAATGAAAATTACTATTATCACGGTCTCTTTCAACAGTGCCAAAACGATAAAAGACACAATAGAGAGTGTGCGTTCACAGACATATCAGGATTTTGAGTATCTCATTGTTGACGGAGGTTCCAAAGATGGCACGCTCAACATCATCCGACAATATGAATCATGTTTCGGGCAGCGGCTGCGATGGATCTCCGAACCCGACAAAGGGATCTATGACGCCATGAACAAGGGAATCCGATTGGCATCCGGAGAGGTCGTCGGAATACTCAATTCGGACGATTACTTCACCTCCAATTCCGTACTCGAACAGATTGCAGAGGCAATGTCCGATCCTGATATCGATGCCATATACGGCGATGTACATTATGTAAGCAATGATCAGCCACCACATTGTACGAGATATTATTCTTCCCGGATCTTCCGCAGGAATCTGATGCGCTTCGGTTTTATGCCTGCACATCCATCATTCTACTGCCGCCGGACGATCTATGAAAAATACGGAGGGTTCGACACCTCATTCCGGATTGCAGCGGACTTTGAGAATCTGTTGCGGCTGATCTTCATAAACCGCATCCGCACCAGATACATTCCGCTTGATTTTGTTACGATGCGCACGGGCGGAGCTTCTTCATCCGGGATGATCAGTCACAGGCAGATTCTCAAAGAACACATGGCTGCATACAAACAGAATCATATATACTCCAATCTGTTGTTCGAAGGGATCCGTTATGCATACAAAATCGGAGAAATCCTTGTGTCCAAAATATTCCATGACAAAAAATAGCTTCAAAAAAATGAAAACGGCCTTAATTACAGGAATCACGGGTCAGGACGGTTCGTTCCTGGCGGAGTTTCTTTTGGAAAAGGGTTATGACGTGCATGGTACCATCCGTCGTTCGTCAACCGACTTCCGCGAACGTATCGCTCATCTCGAAGGAAAACCCCATTTCCATCTCCATTATGCCGACCTCGGTGATTCCATGAGTATCATTCAGGTCATCGGGAAGGTCCATCCCGATGAAATCTACAACCTCGCGGCTCAAAGCCACGTACAGGTCTCGTTCGACGCACCGGAATTTACCGCCGATGTCGATGCCACAGGCGTCCTGAGAATCCTTGAAGCCGTAAGACTCTGCGGTCTGGCCTCCACCTGCCGGATCTATCAGGCTTCTACCTCGGAACTGTACGGAAAAGTCGAGGAGGTCCCCCAAAATGAAAAGACCCCCTTTCACCCGTACAGCCCCTATGCCGTAGCAAAGCTCTACGGATACTGGATCGTCCGGGAGTACCGTGAGGCATACAACATGTTCTGCTGTTCGGGCATCCTGTTCAACCACGAGTCCGAACGCCGCGGCGAGACCTTCGTCACGCGCAAAATCACGCTCGCAGCGGCACGTATCGCCCAGGGGAAACAGGACAAGCTCTATCTTGGAAATCTCTCCTCGCTCCGCGACTGGGGCTATGCCAAAGATTATGTGGAGTGCATGTGGCTGATTCTCCAGAACGACAAGCCCGAAGATTTCGTTATTGCCACAGGCGAACAGCACTCCGTCCGGGAATTCTGTTACCTTGCCTTCAAGCAGGTCGGAATCGAACTTGAGTTCGTCGGCGAAGGTGAGAACGAGAAGGGAATCGAAAAGGCCACGGGTCGTGTTCTGGTCGAGGTATCGAAGGACTTTTACCGCCCGACGGATGTTGTCAATCTCTGGGGCGACCCCTCCAAGGCGAGAGCCGAATTGGGGTGGAATCCGACAAAGACTACTTTCCAGCAGCTTGTAAAAATCATGGTCGATGCCGACATGGCAAAGGTCGCCGTCGAACGAGTCGGAGAGGAGGTACGCACCAATCTGGCCGAATATCTCGAGAAAGGTATCGTAAAATAGTCACTTTGAATAAAACATACGTCCCATGATGGAGAAAAATGCAAAAATATACGTTGCCGGACATCGCGGAATGGTCGGTTCGGCCATCGTCCGCGAACTGCAGCGTCAGGGCTACACGAACATCATTACACGCACGCACAAGGAGCTGGATCTGACACGTCAGGAGCCCGTCGAACGCTTCTTTGCCGAGGAGCGGCCCGAATATGTCTTTCTTGCTGCGGCAAAGGTCGGTGGCATAGAGGCGAACCAGAGTGCGCTGGCCGACTTCATGTACGACAACATGATCCTTGAGATGAACGTCATCCACGCCGCCTGGCAGAACGGCTGCCGAAAGCTGGAGTTTCTGGGTTCGTCATGCATCTACCCGCGCATGGCGCCCCAACCGATGAAGGAGTCGTGCCTGCTGACCTCGGCGCTGGAGAAGACCAACGAGGCCTACGCCCTGGCCAAGATATCGGGGTTGAAATATTGCGAATACCTCAATCGCCAATACGGCACGGATTACATCAGCGTGATGCCCACAAATCTTTACGGTCCGAACGACAACTACCATCCGACCCACAGCCACGTGCTTCCGGCGCTGATCCGCCGCTTCCACGAAGCCAAGGTACAGGGACTTCCCTACGTAACATGCTGGGGCGACGGCAGTCCGCTGCGCGAATTCCTCTACGTGGACGACCTGGCCAATCTGTGCGTCTTCCTGATGAACAACTACTCGGGCAACGAGACGGTGAATGCCGGCACGGGCAAGGAGCTGACGATCAAGGCGCTGACCGAACTTGTCGCCAAGGTGATCGGCTACACGGGGGAGATCCGCTGGGATCCGTCGAAGCCGAACGGCACGCCGCGCAAGCTGCTCGACGTATCCAAGGCGGCGGCTCTGGGCTGGACCTACAAGACCGAACTGGAAGACGGAATCCGCCTTGCCTACAAGGATTTCCTGGAGAATCCCATGCGGGCCGAACGCTGAACGGCAAGATCGTGAGCGATACGGGAATCGGGGCACACCTTCACAGCCCCGGTTCCCGTATCTCGTCTCGTATAGTGATGTCTTTCCCTTCGGACCTGCCGATATACGGATCTGCAAGGATCCGGCCGTATCGAAGCAGGCACAAAGATCGCCGGTAAGAGGCACATATCACCCGACCTTACCGACAGGGGCCGGGTCGTTCACGGAGTGATGGTGAGCCAGTCCGCGCTGTCGTCGGTGACACAGATCGTCCAGTCGGCCGAAACGGTGAACAAAAAGGTGGACGAGCAGTTGTCCGGAGCGTCAAGCGTGTACGCTGCCTGCTCGATGACGACTCAGGTCTTTGCGGAGTCGGGTATCGGTGCCGGCGTCGGTGTCGGATCCGCCTTGCCGCTGGCGGCAAGGCGAACGGTGACCGTGAGGACCGGCCGGTAAAACCGTTTCTGAATCTTCCACGGAACAGGTATCTGCAGTCGGTTCACAATAATGCGGATAACTGAATCAGAGACCGTTACTCTGCCTTTCGGATGTCGATAGTGATCAACTTGCCACCGTACTGCCACTCTTTTTGGGAGAAATGCAGATTGTCCGGTATTGCAGCGTTATCGAACCAGGCCGTGATCGGGAAGGCTGAAATTCCATCCCCGGGATTGCCGCCGCAATCCAGAGATGTCAGCGCCGAATTGTGAGTCACATCCAACTCCGTCAACCGATTGGAGAATGGTTCAAGGAACAATGGGAAAAGTTAAGACGAGGTTTGCGACAGTCAGAAGAAGAGCCAAGAAAAAGTAGAGGGTTCAAAATATAACACTCATTTTAGGTACATAATAAATAGAGCAGCTTTTTATTTTAACTGCTCTATTTATTGTATAACAAAATTGGATTATAATTCAAAATAGGTTTTTAATGACTCTATATATTCTTCCAGCGCTCTTTTCCCTGTTTCTGTTAATCTGCACGAAGTTCGAGGTTTCCTTCCGACAAAATCCTTGGTAAGTCGAATATACCCAGCGTTGTTCAACTTGTCCAGTTGGACGCTCAGATTTCCGGAAGTAGCATTTGTCTTTTCCTTCAGATAAGTAAAATCCGCCTCCTCTACAGATAACAGTAGAGTCATTATTGCTAACCTTAACTGGGAATGTATGAGCGGATTCAGTTCCTTGAACATTGCTTTATGGATTTTCTATTTATAACATGCCCCGGAATGATCATCATTAATACAAATGCTATTCCAAAGTACAGATGCCAGTATGTTGTGTCTGCATTATGTATACTCAAAGCCAACAACATATATATGGCAATGAGGAAACTCAAAAGAGGCGTATAGACAAGTACCTTTTCATTCATGATAATTCCGGTAATCGATGTTCCGATGCCGGCATAGATTAAACTCAAAGGAAGCATAAGGGCAAAATTTATCAATCCCACGCAAAGTCCTAATACGATTATGGCAACAATGGTCAAAGAGAAAAGAGCACCAATGACAAGCCATGTGTTCGCTATTGCCTTATCCATATAAGTCACCACGTGTGGCTTGTCTTTTTTGTTCTTTACACAGATAATCACATTTGGGACAAACATCAGAAACCACAAAGCAGCCCATACATTATTTGCTGTAAAGTAGACGAATCCGAATACAATCAATGAAATGAAGAATGCGGAATAGCCGTAATAAAGGAATATATTGCCACTTCCTACTCCAAGATTATCTTTCGTCTGTTTCAGCATTTGAGAAATCAGTTCCAAACTGTCTTTCTCAGAAAAAGTGTTTTCTTTCATGATTACGATTTATTTAAAAATTATTGGTGAAAATCATCGGCAGTATGATATATGCCCACAGATTGTTGAGGGCATGGAACAGCAGACTCGGATATATACTGTTAAACCTGCTGTAAAGCCATGCTGATGCCGTTCCGAAAAACAGAATCCAGATTGCCATTCCAGGACCGAAGAACTGGATATGCAGTAATGCGAATATCAGTGAAGACCCTGCAATCGCTGCCCATTTGTTCATTCTTTGGGCAAGAGCCTGATATACATAGCCCCTAAATATCGTGTCTTCTGTCAATGGAGCGAGAATGACTGTGACGAATATGCCAAGTAACATATCCTGCATAGTATTCTGGTTTACAGGCGCGATTTGTCCTGTTGTCCAGTACATTGGTACACCAGTAGCTCTCAATCCCATTTCTATCAACGGATAGATAATGAACGATACAATAACGACTGCGATAACCGCTGCTATTGCTCCTTTCCATGTCAGTCTGCTGCGATAACCTGCTGCCTTCATTGTCATTCCCCGGTTTTTAAGAAGAACCATATAGACAATTACCGCTATTCCGGTTGCAAGTGTATAAACCAGCAATGAAAATATCCTGTACTGTCCTATGCCTGTAAGCTCCTGTATTTCAGGTGAAGCAAGCCAATGGAAAAGATTCGTACCAGCATATCCGAGAGGAGCCAGTATCAGAATCCACCATAATGGCAGTCGTTGATTCGCTTTGGTATCCATGGTTGTCATGATTTAGATGATGTTTAAACTTTATTAAATTGGTTTATAAAATAAACTATGCTATCAAAATTAAAGAGAGACATTTTTCTCTCCATTTTGAATTTATTGCAAATATAAATAAGTTTATATTATAAACCAAATATTCTATCAACAAATTGAAGATTATCCTAAAAAAGAAAACACCCAACTTTACATTATTGGGTGTAAAATTGGGTGTTTGTTTTGTAATTTGCTGATTTTTAGCATTTCTTGCGGAGAGTGGGGTTACGGAGTTGCAATCTGCTATTATTTGATTATTAGCAATTTGCATGAGCAATTCGCGAGCGAGGTCACACCTC
>CALUOX010000132.1 GCA_944322375.1 uncultured Alistipes sp. | reverse complement strand
GTGCTATAAACGAACGATCTCGTATCTTCCGCTTCCTACCCCCAAGTTGAAATGCAACAAGAAAAAATAGGCGGCAAATGATCAACGAATATAAAGCATTTTGCCTTACAGCAGAGTTCTCAATATCGCAGAATTTTCATAACTTGCAAAATGGCAAGATGCTCAAGCCGGGTATTGTTTTTTCTACATGACTCGTTGTCTGAAAAATACGATGAATCATTGTGCAGAAAATCCGGTAAAAGAATTGATCCTGCAGGGAAATGGATTGAATCAACTCCATCGGGGATCACATTCATGTACATAAACCCGCACATGAAGAGGTGGGAAGAATAAAAAAGAGCAAAATTTAATACGATATGGATCTGTTAGTTATAAGCAAGGAGGATTTTGATAAGATTAATTTAGAAGAGAGCCATATATATGGATTCCATTGGCGTAATGATCTGAATGGAAATCCCACAAATTTGGAAATCGAAATCGACTGGAATGGTCCGTTTGATTTTATTCCTGAAGATTATGCAACTAACATCCAAACCAAATTATGTTGTGATATGGTGTATGATGCTCAGTTCAATTTTGAATTTAAAGGGATATATACGATTGGAGATTTGGAGATTACATCGTTTAATGTAGAACAAATACAAGAAAATTCATATTGCGTGCACATATCTTTTGATTTCGCCCCGATAGGATATATCCGATTTAAATGCACTGATTTTAGACTTGAAATAAATAGTTTATAACAATTTATACGAGTTATACGAGATTACGACATGGCATGGGCAACACGAACGAGATTCTTTCGGTAAGGTAGGTGTCGCTGATAGTTATTACCATCATGCAGAAATTCAGTGGTAACTTTAGGCGCAGCACAAGCCATATGTGCATATCACGCAAGAGGTCCACATGTACCGCAGCTTAATATTTATCATGGTACAAGTTGGCAGAAAGTATCTTTTGGTCATCAATAAAGACAATAATTGAAAAACCATGAAAAAAGTTTTCAACGTGCTGGTTTTGTGGATGTTGTTGTATGGCACGAAAACCTATGCCCAGCTCTTTGATTTCCCTCCGACACGGGAAACGGTAGAATATTCCTTGCCGATCTTGTCGGTTGAAGACTCGACTTTTCTGAACGCTCAAGATTTCCTGATGCGGGAACATAAATTATTTTTTAGTCGTGGGTTGGTTGAAAATCCTTATAAAGAATACAACTATTGCGCTGTAGAAATTCGCACCATAGAAGACGGATCGGATTATTATGTCGTTCTGAATCGCTATCCCGGACGGAAGCAAAAAAGTACTGTGGGCTGTTTTAACCATAATGGATTGACGTATATCATCACAGGAGACGCTCCCAAAGGGATGTTTTCTAAGACTGCCAAGATGCGTCATTTTCGGTATAGGGATTATGTGCACTACTATTTTTATTCATTGGAGGATGACGATGGCATTCGTTGGAGTTATCAGATCCGTAATGACCTATTGTACCCTAAATTTCCTATTGTGTTTCAAGATCCAGTCATCACTCCAGAACGTCGGGAACAAATCTTGAATACCGTGCTGACAAGCCGAAATGCATTCTCACCGTCAGCAGATTTGCAGACGGGATTACAGAAAATAAAAATTCAAATCGATAAAAATTAATTTTACAACATAGGAAAAGAGGGTCGATATACCGGACGGTACGACTTCAATATCAATATCTCAGGCCAATGGATAGGTAGGCATTCCCGTAATTGTCGAGGCCGGCGGTACGGGAATCGAGATATCTATAACCCAGTTCAACGACTGGTGAGAACCTGAATGACTTGATATACCATGCCAACGCCGCATCATAAGTCGTACGTTTCCAGGCAGGGTTGCCTGCACAAGTCAGGGCTTTGGCCCGTACATCGAGACCATGGATGCCCTTCGTGCCATTCAGCAGTTTTACACCCAGACCGCCGCCGATACTCACACCGTTGGAGTAGCTCTTGACGTTATTGTTCCTGTAAAGGGAAATGTTGTCCTCCACCGTAACGAAGAGATAGGAGATCGAAACAAAATCCACAAGAGATTTAAATGAAAAGTCAACGGGCTTTATTCCATTCTGTCTGGCTCCGGTTCCTGCCGCAAACTCGAAATGTATCCGGTCTATAACGGTTTGTGCATGTATCCCGGTCGTTGAGAACACAAGCACAAGCATTGTTGCATAGACGAATTTCTTCATGATTATCGTGTTATTGTTTTGAGTCAGTTTAGGCGGCAATACCGGAGAAACACAACAAAAAAAGGGTAAGCTACTCATATCGCACCGCTACAACCATATACCCTTGCTCAATTCCTTGCCTGGGGGATTCTACAGGAGCTGGTCGTATAAGACTTACCCGTCTGCAAAAGTAGGAATTTTTTATATCTTTGCAAAAATTTCGAAAAAAAAATAAAGTCATGCTCCGGAAGATTCTTGTCGGTATTATCGGATTGGCGGTCGTTGCGGCATTGGCCGCCGGCACGCTCTATTACCTTCTGTTCAAGGCCGACTGCGTCGTCCGACCGGGAAGTCTCTATGTGCGGAGCGACACCGATTACCGCACGATCGTCGATGATACGCTCCGTCGCCATATCCGCTACATGGGGCTCTTCAAACAATATGCCCGTCGTCTCAAGCTCGAAGGTTCGATAAAGGACGGACACTACCTTCTGAAGGAGGGGATGAGCGTTGTAGAGGTAGCACGCATGCTCAAACTGGGATTGCAGACCCCCGTGCGCGTGACGATCAACAACGTTCGCACACCGGCACAACTGGCCGGAAAACTCGCGCGGCAGCTGGAAGCCGATTCCGTCACGCTGTTACGGACCCTTACTTCGTCCCGGTTGGCCCGGGAGGTGGGCTTCGACTCCCTGACGCTCTTCTCGATGTTCATTCCCGACACCTACGAATTCTATTGGACAGTCACGCCCGAAGCCTTCCTAAAACGCATGCGGCGCGAATACGACCGCTTCTGGACAAAGGAGCGCGATGCCAGGCGGCAGCGCAGCGGCCTCTCCCGGCTCGAAGTGATGACACTCGCATCGATCGTCTATGAAGAGACCCGCAAAAGCGACGAAATGCCGCGCGTAGCAGGGGTCTATGTCAATCGACTGCGCAAAGGATGGCCCCTGCAGGCCGATCCGACGATCAAATATGCCATGCAGGATTTCGGATTGCGGCGTATTCTCCATCGTCATCTCAAATATCCGTCCCCCTACAATACCTATATCAATAAGGGACTGCCGCCCTCGCCCATCTGCATGCCCGGACGCAACGCCATCGATGCCGTCCTCGACTTCGAGGAGCACGATTACATGTTTTTCTGCGCCCGTCCGACCTTCGACGGCTACCACAACTTCGCCGTGACGCTGAACCAGCACAACGCCAATGCCCGCGCATATTCCGCCGAGCTGAATCGCCGAAAAATAAAATAATATCGTATCTTTGTGGGTATGATCGTGCGTATCTATCCTCAGAACCCTGCCGAACGGGAGGTGCAGCGTGTCGTCGAAGCACTCGAACACGACGGCGTCATCATCTATCCGACCGATTCGGTCTATGCCTACGGATGCTCACTGCATTCGCCGCGCGGCCTCGAACGGCTCAAACAGCTCACGGGAAAACGAAACGATACGCTGACGATCCTCTGCGACGGAATAAGCCGTATTGCCGAGTACTGCCGCGTGGACAACGCCGTATTCCGCATTCTGAAGCGCAACCTGCCCGGAGCCGTCACCTTTCTGCTCGAAGCCTCGTCGCGCATGCCCGACAAGGCGCTGCAACGACGCCGCACGATCGGCGTCCGCATTCCCGACAACCCCATCGCCTGCGCCATCGTCCAGCAGCTGGGATGCCCGCTCGTCACGGCTTCACTCAAAAGCGATGACGATGCGGAGTACATGACCGATCCGGAACTCATCCAGGAACGGTACGGAGACGATGTGGCGCTGGTCGTCGATGGCGGATACGGGACGCTTACGCCGACAACCGTCGTCGATCTGACACGGGGCGAACCCGAAATCATCCGTCAGGGCGCGGCGGAACTCATCTGACAAAACAAAAAGAAGTGCAAGAATACAAGAACATGAATCAGACCAACTTCTGGGACGATGCGGCAAAATGCGGCGCAATCATCGGTTGCGTGTCGATCCTTTGCATGCTGTTGAGAGATGCCACGCGGATCGGAGTCTTCGGCCTTCTCGGCTTTGCGTTCTACTGCGGAATGCTGCTTTTTTTTACCCGTCGCCGCACGGCCGAATGTTCGACGGCGGAACAGGAGTATGATTTCGGGCAGCGATTCGGCTTCGTCGTGGCAATAAGCGCGTTCGTTGGGATTATCAACGGGGCCTATTCGATTCTCGCCTGCCGGATCCTCTTCTCGGAGCAGTATGCAGCCGCCTATGACGAAGCTTTCGGGATAGTGGCGGCCACAGGGATCTATCCCGCCGAGTTCCTGTCCGACCTGCAACAGATCATGCTGTCACCGCTTGTTCAGGCATTCTCGGCCATTGCGGGGCAGCTGGTTCTCGGAGTGATTCTGGGACTGGTCATCGCGGCAACCGTACAACCGCCCAGGAATTTCGACAAACAATCGGAATAAAATTCGGAAATGGAAAAAGAGACGTTGGACATATCGGTCGTCGTGCCCCTTTTCAATGAGGAGGAGTCGCTGCCGGAACTGACGGCTTGGATCGACCGCGTGGCACGGGACAATGCGCTCGGCTATGAAATCATCTTTGTGGATGACGGTTCGACCGACGCCTCATGGCAGACGATCGAACGGCTCAAGGAGGAATACCCTTCCATGCGGGCCATCGGTTTCGGCCGCAACTACGGCAAATCGGCCGCCCTCCACTGCGGGTTTGCCGCCGCACGCGGCGAGGTGGTCTTCACGATGGATGCCGACCTGCAGGATTCACCGGACGAGATTCCGGAGATGCGCCGCATGATTCTCGAAGAGGGCTACGACATGGTCTCCGGATGGAAACGCAAACGGCACGACCCGATCGGCAAACGCTGGCCCAGCAAATTCTTCAACTGGACGGCCCGCACCGTCTCCGGCATCCGGCTCC
>CALUOX010000131.1 GCA_944322375.1 uncultured Alistipes sp. | reverse complement strand
AGCCCCTTTGCAATCTCGTCTGCATTGACGAACTCTTTGCAACCGAGCATTTCGGGCAACACGGTGTAGGATGCAGTTGTTTTCCCTGCACCGTTGCAACCTGCTATGATATACAGTTTCGGCATATCGTATGAACAAAGATAGGCAATTTATATGAATTGTTCCAAATATTTCTCGTTGAAGTAGGAACCTATCTATTGCCAAATAATAAAGGACAAACTTTTGCAAAGGGGTATATTTGAGACCCCTTTGCAAAGTCTGTCCTCGGAACCTGTTAGATGCTTTTGTATTTATGCAAACTGTTCCAAATATTTCTCATTGAAGCCAGCCAACGGAAATTTGAATACACTCGGTTTGCCTTCTTTTGTCGTATAATCGAATACAATCATATCGCTGTCTATATGTGCCTGAAACATATTCAGGGTTTCAGTAGTTTCCGTAAAGGTAACAATGTTGGGGAACGCTATTGCTGAAATTTTGATTGCTGGATTTAGTAGAAAAGACATGCCTGCAAATCCTTGTCCTCGTTTCTGAAAAGTCATAGATACTTGTTGTGCAGGGTCTATATCCAAAGCAAACATGTATCAAAACTCTACGGGTGTAGGATTGTCTTTTTTACGGGCAACAATGAGCGTCATTACACAATCATCGCCATAACTTACGGATTTGGCGACATAGGCTAATTCAATGCCCTCTTTTATTTCTGTGCCTATCTTTCATTCTATTCTTGGTGTTTTTCTTTTCATTTTAGCAAAAATTTATAGGGTGATTAAATCTTTGATCATGATGTAAATATAGCTAAAATTTATGAGATATGCAAATTAAAATAAGGTGAATCTATTATTACTCTAATATAGTTTCTGTGTATTTGCAATTAGGATAATTCTCACAACCATAGAAAGGACCTCGCCTTCCGTTTCTTACTTTCAAAATTCCATTACATTTGGGACATAGCTTATTTCCATCATTTGCCATCAATGTTGCTAGTTTCTCATGGCGTTTACTCATATCTTCCTCTTCCTCTTGCTCCCTTCGGATTTGTTCCATCTCCATGCAATAGAAACATTTATAACTTAAATCTATTTCTTCGTCATGAGGTAGATAAAAATATTCATGCATATAGAAATCTCCTACAAAAGCATTGCATTTATCACAAACATTTGCCCAATAATTTCCTTTTACCGTTTGGCTATATCGGTTTTGAATATTCACCCCTAACCTCTGAGCCATCTTAATTTCTTCGTTGGTAAAATCTGCTGGACTATGTATGTGATTGCTGTTATTTGATACAATCATGGCAATTTTCATGTCATTAGAGCACTTCCAGCATGGCGTAGAAACAACTATTAATTTGGCGCTATTCATAATCGTCCCACATCTTTTACAAATTGGATTCGGGCAGATATTTACAATATCGGGATGTAAGACTTTTTTTCTTACCTCATCACATTCTGAAAAATCAGAAACTTTAATTTGTAGACACGCGATTTTATTATCTTGATAAAATTGCAACGCCTCTGGTGAAGGTTTATGAGTCACCACAATTTCTATCACTATAACAACATTATTATTGTCATCAAGTAAGGCGATGTCTGGTCTACAAACTTGTAAATCTAATTCTTCAACAACCTTTGTCGCTTTTTTTAGCAAGTTGCCCTTATGTAGCTCGTTGCATTTGTCACACTCCCATTCAAACCAAACAGCTCTGTTGGGCCTGCCTAACTCCATTCTTATATACTCAGCTGCTCTTTGTTTGAATAATTTATGCAGAAATGATTCAGAACAAAAATTATCAGCGCAACCTTTGTGAGCAAAGTGATTTGCTCTATGATATTTTTGACCTTTAGGTATTTTACTAATTCTTAACGATAATTGGGCTCCACATGTGGGGCAGGTATAATTGTCGCTTTTGTGAGCAGCGTCGATATGGACAAGCTCGCCTGCATTATTAATTGCGTATGGAAGCAATAGTTTTGCCATTGGAGAAACAAATGATTATTAATCTATAATGTGCCATACAAGTTATAGAATATAATTAAGAGTTCAAAGAAAAAATAACATAAAGGACAAACTTGAGTAGAACGGTATAATATAGACCGTCTGCACAAGTCTGTCCTCTATCAATAAGTGCTACTTAAAAATCATATCCGACGATTTGATTGGCATATGTTGTCCAGCCATCTGCAGCTTTATATTCCTCAACAGATTCGCGAGGAACATAAAAAACAGCATTAGATGCTATAGAATTAAATACTGTATTTCCATCCAATGTGGGAGGGGTAGTCGGCGTACAATATATTTCCGTAAGTTTATTACAATTTGAAAAAGCGCTACTCCCAATAGATGTAACATTCTGGGGAATTACGATTTGCGTTAAGCTGCTGCATCCATAGAATGTAGTACCTCCAATTTTTGTTATATTATTACTGATGATAGCAGTAGTTAGGTTTGTACAACCTTGGAATGCGGCACTCCCAAGCACTGTGACATTATTAGGAATAGTAATATTTTCTAACTTGTTACAGTTAAGGAAGGCGCTATCTCCAATCCAAGTAATATCTGTAGGGATTATAATATCTACTAAAGAATTACATCCACTAAACGCACTTTCTTCAATCCAAATAACATTTTGAGGAATTGTAATGGTGGTGAGATTTTTGCATTGTTTGAATGTCTCTACCCCAATTTCATCTATACTTGTAAAATATTGTAATTCATCAAAAGATTGAATAGCTGTTCCTCTGAAGAATTTACGAATGCTTGTTACTTTTGCGGCTTCTCCATGTGACAGTTCTCCATCTTTATTCGTATCCCAATTTTTTATGCAGATAGCCTTGACGCTCTCGTCTTTGAACTGGATGATAGTTGTATCGTCTTCTGCTTGGTCGGATTTAGCAATTGTGATGATTGTTCCATCAGTCAATTCAAAATAAACATTCTTATCATCTTGCGTTACAGTCTTGAATATTGAATCTCCATCAATGCCATCCTCACCTGTAGCTTTTGCGAGCTGTTCCCAAGTCTTTCCGTTATTATAGGAAATGTACCAGTAATCATTTTCGATTTTGAATTGGGGCGTGATTCCATCTTTACCATTTGTACCGTCTGCACCATCGTTTCCATCTTCTCCATCCGAACCATCTTTACCGTCAGATCCCTCTGCCTTGATCTTGTTGCCGTGCTCGTCTGTCAGCCATTCACCATTGAGCGTCCAATAATAAACGCCATCCGAGTCTTGTTTTACTCCGATGGTGGGTGTTACAGCATCTGTTCCATCCTCGCCATCTACTCCGTCTTTGCCATCTGTACCGTTATAGATTGTAATAGAATTGCTTTTTGCAAAGGTTATCGTATAACCAATAATTTCACCATCATTAGTTATCGGAGTAACCCCCGTTATATAATCGTTACTCTGCAATGCTGTTACGAGGGTCTGCAACGATGAAATATTGGTGTTCATCTGTTTGCAAAATTCTTCCAGTTTAGCGACTCTGTCTTCTAAACCATGTACACTGTTCCACAAATCATCATCATTGTACTTGCACGATGACAATACAATCACACACATAAGCGTGATAAGAGATAGTAGCTTCTTCATAATTAGCAAAATATACGTGTTTAAATCATTCCCATGCAGAAAGCTCTACGATAGAATCTTTGTCAAGATTTGAATCCTCTGTAAACGGCTGTAATGAATTGCTTAAATTATATAGTAAACATCTATTTTCACCTTTGAACAAATATCGATCGTTGGGACAACGAAATGGAGATAATTTAAAATCGACAGGTAAAATTTTTATTATAGATGCTTTTTTTTGTTGCTCATTCTCAAAGACTGCATAAGAAATTCTTTTTAGAGAAGTTTGCTTACCCGTTTCCAAATCTTCAAGTAGATAAGTTCTTTCTTTGGGGGATAACTCATCCAATACGTAATAATATCCCATAGCGTAATAAATTTGTACCGTACCAACTCCTAATGCGGTGGGTTATGGGTAAAAAGAAAGTGTGGAGTTGTTCGTTTATCAACCGAGTGGCATTTGGCGTAGCCTGCAAGCAAATAAACAATACCCCACACCGAATAAGTATATATCGGAATGATATATGCCTATGCACGGTGATGAGTGTCTGTATTGCCTATCCTTGCTTACTTAAAAATCGCCAAATTTTCTCGGTAAGGATTAGCGAAACACTTTCACTAAACTAATATGTTACTGCCCATTCGGGACAGCGACACAAAGTTAGAAAATGTTTCTCAATACGCAACATTCTTGGGGTATTGTAGTTACAAAGTTCTCAAAAACAAAGGTCCTGTGCAATAGTTCAACCTATGGAATCAAAACTTTGTTCTTTATAAATTGGAATAGAAGATTTTGTTGTTACGCTTGCATAAATTCAAAAATTCTGCTTTTCGGAACTCTCAAAACCTCGGATTCCGACTTTACGTCAGCATAAATTCCAGAACCGTATGTTGCAGATTTTGCAGCAAATCGTAACGTATAGATTGTGAGAAATATAGCTATCTTGCTATGTATTAGTACGCTTTGTTCTGGAGCATAAGAAAATACCCCTGCCGTCATAAGACAGCAAGGGTATTCTTCTCTGTAAAGCGTTACTCCACAAACCAACTGTACTCGGAATCCCCCTCCAAGGCCCGACCGATTCCTGCAATCAGCTCCGTTGCATTCAGCGACCTGTCAAGGAAGGTGTCGATATAGCTGGACTTGTTGGCTCCCGTAAAGAGGTTGTAGACCTTCCACAAGTCAATCTCGGGATTGTCCCCTCTGGAAAA
>CALUOX010000130.1 GCA_944322375.1 uncultured Alistipes sp. | reverse complement strand
GCAAAGAGCAGGTCGATGTAGCGATCGAGGACGGCATCACCACCCCCATCCACGACTTCGGGGTGCGATATTATGACTCGGACGGGGTGCTGTTTTTCCAGCAGGATCCGCTTATGGAAAAGTACTATTCCATCGGGCAGTACAACTACTGCATGGGAAACCCGATACGCTATATAGACCCAATGGGGTTGGATATATGGGAAATTCATCCCGATGGTAATATTGTAACAATAGAAGATGACAATATTGCCAAGATTAGTTTTGTCAATGCAGACGGGAACGAGACAAACGGCTATGAATTTGACAAAGAAGATATTTCATATCGGGAAGATAAAGATCAGGATGGAAATTCCATATATATTTTTGAAATCAAGGGAGATGACAAAGCCGAAGATATATATAATAGGGCCTTAGTGCATACTCAAAATACAAAAGAATTTGAATTAGTAAAAATCGGTGATCAAAATTCAGAAAAGAACATTATTGGAACATCAAATCAACAGGTTCAATCTGGAGTCGGCCCAACTCTGTTAAATAATAATTATACTATCAGGGAGCATTATCATAACCACCCGAGTGGCAATAACATCCCTTCAAAAAACGATAAAAAATTTGCCGAAGATACAAGAAAATATTTCCCTAATGCGTCATTTTATATAAATACATTCCAAAAGCAACAAGGAAGAACCCATCTAACTAAAAAAAGGTATTAATAATATGCAATTTATATATAGTGTAATTTCTCTCATTATTTTATCCTTTTTGACATCATTTCAGGAAGAAAGAGAGATAGATGCCATATTGTACACCATAAAGGATAACCGATTCGAAAAGGTTCTCGATGAAGTTATTGCCGATGCTCGTCTGCATATGGATGAAATGCAATGTCGAGATAAATTTTCCATCATGTTTGTGCCGCCCCATACCGATACAATAACCTGCTTTGAAATCAATGGAAATGAGAGTTCCATGAAAGGACATATCCATATTGAGAAAGTTGATTATGATGAAATATTAATTTATTGCAGTCATAAACGATACGAGTCAGACGGAATATTAGTCTATAACGATGTACTGTTCGATGTGTCGGGGGTTGTTATGCCAGAGATTTTACAAAGAACCAATCTAAGTAAAACGATACCTATTGCATCACATGTCACAAATTTAGATGATTACTATGTGTGGAGGTATCAGTATAATTCTGAAGATGGTTTTCAAAAGTTACATTCTCCATTTGATTAAACATATAAATGATCATACAGACTGATTGGATATCATGATATCACAAAATTTCCACAACTTGCAATGAAGTAGAGCCCGTTCTGACAGGAAATGGTCGCCCATTAGGATTTGATGGCTACGGAAGACGATTTATCTGACAGGGCAACTACATTTATCTGCATGTACATATAGTAAATGAATATAAAGCAATAATTATTTATGGACAGAGTTGTAGTGCAGAATATTTAAATAGCATTTATTCTGAGATAAAAGGTTTTTCAGATAGTTATATACAATATGTATCATGGAATGGCCTGTCTCCCAAATATGCAGATTCGTTCGATGAAACAATTATGTCATATGATGATTCTGAGGTTGATAATTTTTTAATTCAGAATCATATATTATATGAGATGGATGACACATTATACAATGCATTGAAAACATTCAACAGAAAAGTCGATACATATGCTCAGTATGTTTGGTCGGATGATTCGGAGCGTAATATTCCCTCTGTTATCTTGTCTGATCCTAAATGGCATGAGATACAGCAATTAGCAGCAAAAATCATTGTACTGTGGGATGAAAATCCGCCCAAGGTATTATAAATTTGAATATTATAATCAAAGAAAGACGACCCATTGGGTCGTCTTTCCAATTTTGAAATCTCCTATAATCTTCTTAACTTGCCGACAAGACTGTTCTGTTCTGCTGGGGCGATTACGCGGAGTATTATGACTATCTTGCCGACGGCACGAAGATACGGCATGCGTATCAGGACGGGCAGGAACGGATTTATGCAGGTTCTTTGGTATATGATCAAGGGGTATTCGAGAGCGCTCCATTTGGCGGCGGACGCATCGTCGGGACTTACGATGATTCGGAAGCGTAATCTCTTGACGGAATATCTGTCCGATGAAGAATCTGTAATCGATGAAGGCAAGGTGGCTCAGGCTTTGCGGGAAGACAGGACGTCGGACGGTATCCGCTATGGGGCGGACTTTGCCGCATTCACGCCGTGAAGAGGCCAATATCCGACAGAAAATTTGTCAAATAAAAAAGGCGATCATTACTGATCGCCTTTTTAGTGGAAGCTGAGGGATTCGAACCCCCGACCCTCTGCTTGTAAGGCAGACGCTCTGAACCAGCTGAGCTAAGCTTCCGACTCTTGTAAGAGTGCGCCTGAACAAGGACTTAAAACAACCCTATAAGTACTTCTATATCAAAGCTATTTACACTTCTAATGCGCTTTGGCATACGATATAGACGCAAGTGATCAAGCACTATCTCGAACAACAATACCGTCATTTTGCGATGCAAATATAACAATCTATTCTCACGAATGCAACATTTATATTATAAATATTAATCGAAACTTCATAAAATACTGTTTGTATGCAAGTCCTGCACCCTCGCCCGTCTTGGCTGACAACTTCGTACCATCCCAAAGATAAGAATATTTGGCGACAATCGTATCGTTATTCGTTTAGATTTTTGCCAAACAAAAAGGGTTACAATTGTAACCCTCATGCATGTTGCTATTCCCCTGTAAAATGATTCTTTTGTATTTTCATCTCGGATTGTATAATATCACGAATTGTTTTCTTTTGAGGAGATTCTCGCGATAATGCGACGGCTGTCATTAGTCCTATTGTTGATATGATTGTCGCTGCTACATATATCCACATCTTTAATTTTCCTTGCAATCGCTCCTGTTGTGATATGGCGTTGTATCGATTTATGATATTATCTATTTTTCGAGAATATATAAGCACATTAACGATCATTATGCATACACCTATTCCTATTTCTATCCATTTGGAATAATGGGATCTTACTCCAAGTATCAATAGGAGAGAATGCCATACCACTAAAAGATTTAACCACTGCAATAGCCCGAAGCAATAGGCTGCTTCCTCGTTTGGCATGTGATTGCCTATATATAATTTCCATTTTACAACATAAATAAATATCCATATATAAATTTGTTCACCCCAAGAGAGTTTTGAATCATATTGTTTTTCCATCATTTTAATGAATTGGCAGAGGTTTTATAATACGAGTATTATCGGGAGTGATCAACATAGGGCTTTTATTCAAGACCCACAGGTCGTATAAGGGTTGCCGCATTGCATGTCCGGCGGCAACCAACCTCTAACAAGTCGCTGAAACTCGTCTTTGGCTTCCACAAATAGCCATCCATCACAGATACCATATACAATAACTGTTTGCTGTACATGCGATTGAAATACAAGTCTCGACATTACATTCGGAGCTTCGTATAAAGGGAAACATTCGTTATTATAGTTTCTTGTATTTACAGCCAGAGTTCCCTTTCTAACAAACAAATAATCGAGCGGATCTGTTATTACACGCAAACAGGAGTCCGATTCAACATCGATATAAAAAATCATCCCGGCCATACCTTCTTCGACATCAGGATAAACGTCTATTCGTTTCTTTGTTAAAGAGGCGTCATCATATAATGCAACAGGCTTTCCATCAGGATGCCATGTAAATACTTCAGCTTTCTCTTGTCCGAAAATGACTATCGGACAGAATAAGCAACTTATTATAAGCCAAGGAAGTTTCATATTATTTCAAGTATCGGAAAGTTTTGATTCCCCTGAACGCTCTATAATAGTCCATTACGTACATGAGTTGAATATGTTGCAACAGTATCTATCAATCCATCCGTCATATATTACATCTTCAATCTCAAAGATGACGTGTAAAAACTTGTCTTGAAAATCCACAACTGTCAATGCGCATTCCGGCCGTTTGCGAATTTTTAGATATGTATCGCTGTTAGGGGATTCATACAGTTTAATATATGCACCGATGTCATCGTAATAGACCCGATCCCACACCGTACAATACTTCTTGTCGATCCAGCCGACTCTTGTATTTTTATTCGAATCGTACAGGTCCCGAAACTCTATTTTAAATCGCAGCGGTGATTTGTCTGTAATATAGGCTTCATAGGCATGGTCTTCCAATTCAAAGTCTTGATATATGTGGCAGCAGATGCTATCCGTTAATTGATCCGTATAGATTGGTATGAAAGTTTTGTCCCAGTGAAAACAGATCTCTTGTCTTTGCGCATTCGCGCAAAGACAAGAGAATAAAGCCCCTATAAAAATGAAATGTTTCATTGCGGTATTTGATAAGTTGAGATCGTTTGCTTTGATTCGGCTCTGAATTCTTGCTCGATTGTTTTTTGTTTTGAATGAAAATGTATCGATAATTATACTCATCCCAAATATACGAAAAGTCAGTAGGAAAGACAAATAGAAACAATATTTTCATATTTGTCCATGCAAGACAAGTATCCACGACGAAGTTCAGAATTGTGAAAATCGGGAGCGACGGCATATAAACACACTTTTTATATTTGACTTATGCCGGAACGAAATATATACATGCGATATAACTCCCCGTATAATAGATTCTTAGACATCCAATAATTATCATAAGGCTACAAATAAAAGTTCCTGCCACGATGCGGCAGGAACCGGTTATTCTTGTGGATTAGATCATGTATGGCACTTACGGTTCATTCAAGGAGCGGTTGTTTCCCCGCTTATTTCAATGTGATCCCATTTGATCGGTGAAGAAGATACATTCCCATATTTGTACACGACCCGCAAAGTAGGAAAGATCTCACCGACAAAGGTCACAAAATCTTCTTCGTACGGACAGCAGGGCAACGAGACTAACAATTTGAAATCATTCGAGTTTGCAGGCAATGCTAAAATACCGGTCTCCTCGTCACATTCAGGCTTGGGAGGTGCAATGATATGTACATCATTTTCTTGATATGTCATATTCTTATATTCATAGGTAACATAGAAACAGGAAGAAGACAACCTGCTTATATCCCCGCCATGAGCCGAAACATGCAGAATCATCCGGTAGCCATTGAGAATTCTGAGTTTTAATATAATATCCTCCGAATTCGTTATGACATCCGAGGTGTTGGGGCACTGCTCTATTTCTATTCGATTTATTTGAAATCGAATCTGTCCATATGAGTGGCATGCAGCTAATACAAAAATAAGCAATAAAGTTATTGCCTTGCGGCGGTGAACATTTTCCATAAACTGCTTCTAAAATAATTAAATATTCGATTGCTATATTGTGGAGTGACATTTTGGAATGTCGGCGATGCTATTTGATATTGTATTGCGCTGATTTCTTTTCTCCCTTCTGTTGCATTAGCAAACCATGCCGGTCGCAATTCTGCGTCCAGAATATGTTTATATTCATGCTCTATGGAACTTCTAAGATTTGATACATTATTATACAATCCACTTTTCCTATTCCGAGCAATATTTACAGAAATGTATGTCGAACTGGTATCAGGGAAATATTGTCCTGTTGATTTGTTATATAATGTTTCTTGATGTGTAAACATGTCTCCAGTCCAAAGATCTAAATCTGAATTTGCTGTCATTGTATAATCTGTAAAATTTAATATATAACTATTTAACCATTTGTAAATGAGTAGTTTATGAATTTTGTTTCGAAACAAGAAACAAATCAGGAACAAAAAATGGTTTTTTAGGTAAATCCTCGTTTTTTTGTTTGCATTACTTTTCAT
>CALUOX010000129.1 GCA_944322375.1 uncultured Alistipes sp. | reverse complement strand
AGGCGGTGGAAACGGAAGGGAAAAATAGGGAAATCAAAATTGATTATGACAACTTATACACGAAGTATGCGATTTACGGTAATTAGAAAATTTGGACAGGGAGAAAAATGGCTATTATCCAGAAGACAATTGAAGATATTAAAAGGTATATCGGCAGTAATGAGCAGACAGATGATGCGAGAAAGGAAGAAGCGCTACGAGCATTGTCGCTCTTTATGTGTCCGCAGGTCATGGAAAATTCAGCATTGCATGCCGTTGTAGGGTTTGACGATACCCTTACGCCGCAATTTTGGGATATGACAGAAGGGAATTTGCTGGCGACGTGCAAGACGGGCGTCGCCATGAATTATATGGGCTGTACGACTGTTTTGATCAGTATGCTTTTGCGTTTTGCCAAGGAAGTGTTTCAATACTATCTTTTTACAGACGACATTGCTCCGAATTATCTGCGGAACGATAAACATTGTGCAGGTAATGCTAGTGCATTGTTTGATATGCGCGAAGTTTATTACAGTACTCTTAAAAAGTTCTTTAATGAATTAAATTACCGCAAGGCACTTTCCGAAGCCGAATTAAATAAACAGCCCTTTTTATTGGTCGTATTTGGAAATGCATGCCGTTTTTTCGCCGATAACGAGTTTGAAAGTTTTCGTGATTTGCTTTCGCTGTTGTTCCGGCAAGGGAAAAGGTTGCGCGTTGCCTGTATGGTGATGACGACGCGCTTTGAATCGGAATTTTTGTATCATCGATATAGGGAAAACTTTTCCTGTTTCGTGGCGGGATCGACGTATCCCGAAACGGCGAAAGAACTGCTGCAAAAAGATATTCCCGATTGGCTTATCGACGGGTACAGAACGGATACGTGCTTTTTTCAGAACAAAGACAACAGGGTACAGATACAAACATATCACCTACCACTCGGGATAGGCTTGCGGTAAATGTCGCATGGATGAGATTGTAAAAACCTGTTGCTTTACCGGCCCTCGTCCGAAAAATTATCCTTGGGGTAGAGATAAAGAGTGCGAAGCAAAGATAGAAGAAAAATTGAAGATCGCCGTGCAAGAGGCGGTTGAAAGGGGATACCGGCATTTTATCAGCGGAATGGCGGCGGGTATTGATCTGCTCTCCGCAAAAATCGTTTTACAGTTGCGCGAAGATATGTTGGAAAGGGGGATCGTGTTGGAGGCGGCGATTCCGTTTCCCGATCAGCCGCGGCGCTGGAAGGAGCAGACGAAGCGTGAATATGCGAGCATTCTTTCGCGGTGCGATAAAGTGCATTATATTTCCGATACGTTTTCCGTCGCGGCATACCGTAAACGGGATGAATATATGGTCGGGCGTTCGTCATTACTGATCGCCGTTGAAGGAAAGCCGAACGGCGGCACGGCGCGCACGGTCGCGTATGCCCGAAGGTTGAACCGTGAGATCGTGCTCCTGAATGTTTATCGGTAATTCGGTGCTTGTTTGAAAGCGTTCCTGCGGGTATTGTTCTGCGGGAGCGCTTTTATAAAAGAGTAGACAATTTTCATAAACGGTGGTAGAATAAGAGTATCGAAAAGGAAATGGATGATATACCGTGAGCGACAAACAATTTGAACGGAAGCATAAGGAAGATAAGCCCGTCGTTGCGATCTGCTACGATTTTGATAAGACGCTGACGCCCGACGATATGCAGGCGCAGGGCTTTATCCAATCGGTCGGGATGGACGTGCAGGAATTTTGGAAAGAGTCGAACGCCCTTGCCGATAAAAATAATATGGATCAGAACCTCGCGTATATGTTCTGCATGAAAGAAAAATCGTACGGGCAGCTTCTGTTGAACAAGAAGACGCTTGCCGATTACGGGGCAAAGATCACCCTGTTCCCCGGCGTGGAAGAGTGGTTCGATCGGATCCGCGAATACGGAAAGGAGCGTGGCGCCATCGTCGAGCATTACATCATCTCTTCGGGATTGGCGGAGATGATCGAGGGAACGTCGGTCGCAAAAAAGGGCGCGTTCGAACGCATTTACGCGAGTTCCTTTTATTATGATGAAAAGGGTATGGCGGTCTGGCCTGCGCAGGCGGTCAACTATACGAACAAAACGCAGTTTTTATTCCGGATCGAAAAGGGAGTGCTCGATGTGAACGACCCTGGTGTAAACGACTCGTTTGCGCCCGACGAGATCAGGGTGCCGTTCCGGAACATGATCTATATCGGAGACAGTGATACGGATATCCCGTGCATGAAATTGGTAAATTCTTACGGCGGCTCTTCGATCGGCGTATACAGTTCGGAAAGCTGCGACAAGGCGAAAGTACACAAGATGATGCGCGAGGACAGGATCCGCTATTACGCCCCCGCCGATTATTCGGAGGGGAAAGAGCTCGATTTGCTCGTCAAGTCGATTATCGACCGCACAGTTGTGGAGTTTGGGTTGAACAACATATTCTTCCGATGCAAAAAGGAGACGGAGGCGTTTGACCGGGAAAACAGTGAAGAGGGGCGGCGCAAGCTCGACCTTATCAGCGCCTTGGGAAACAGCCGCAGCTTTGCATCGACGCATACGATTATCGCACGGCTGACAGAAGTCAAAAGCTGGGACGCGGATGAAAAGGAAGAACTGTTTTCCATTGCTATCAGAAACGGACAGGTTTTTTCGATTTTAGGGGATGAAGACGTGAAATTGTTTTATAGGGCGCTTCTCAAAGGGATAAGATCGCCGAGTAAAGCCGCGCAGGAAGTAAAGAAACGGCTCGAAGAATAATGAAGTGAACCCCAAAGTTTGGACAAAAAGATATTAGATTGTTTGGGAATGAGTTCGGTACCCAACCGGGCTCATTCTTTTATAACAGATATCTTAAACTCCGCACTATACTTTTTCTGCCAGTTTCCTTTTTTTGCCATAAAAATATGCACCTCCAAAAGCTGTCCAACTTTTGGGGTGCATATCATTCTGCAACAAAATCAGCGGAAATACTTCTCTTATGCGTGCGAGGAAAGCGGCTTGGCTGTATCGGGGCAAGGCGGCAAAACGCTCCGCCAACGGGTGGTCCAAAAATTTGATATTGACAAGACGGGCTTTCCGTGTTACAATAACCACGGAGGAGCTCGGTATGGAATTGTTCAGGGTATGCATCGTCGAAGACAGCGCGGCGGCACGCGAAAAGTTGCGCGCCTTTTTGGCCGTGTACGAAGAGGAGCACGATTGTCGGTTCAGCGTGTCAGAATTTGCGGATCCTTTAGACTTTCTGGAAAAATTCCGCAACAATTTTGACTTTATCTTTCTCGACATCGATCTTCCGTATATGGACGGTATGGAGATCGCCCGCCGCATCCGTGCGACCGACAAGCAGGCCATCGTCATCTTTGTCACCAATATGGTGCAATATGCGGTGAAGGGCTACGAGGTGGAAGCGCTGGATTTTATCGTCAAGCCCGTGCAGTATGCGACGTTCGCGATGAAATTAGAGCGGGCCGTCGGCAGGTTTCAAGCCCATAGAGGCAAAGACATCTGGATCTGCGAGGGGAACAGCCGCCGCCGTCTGCGCACCTTGGATATAAAATATGTTGAAGTCTCTCATCACAACGTTATATATCATACGGTAGAGGGGGACTATAAGGCCTATGACCAGCTCAAAAACGTGTGCGCTTCGCTTGCGGACGCGCCTTTTGCGCTGTGCAACCGCTGTTTTTTGGTCAATTTGCATTATGTGACGGCAATCGGCGACTATTCTGTGACCGTCGCCGGCGAAGAGCTGCAAATTTCGCGCAGCAAAAAGAAGGATTTTTTGAAGAGCCTGAATGAATATCTGGGAGGGAAATGATGCCAATTTCTCTGTTTTATCGGCTGCTGTTTGTGGCAGAGCTGTTTATAGCGGAATTTCTCTTTATATTCCGCAGGAATAAGCGCAGCCTGTTTCCGCTGCGGGCGGCCGGCTGCGTCCTCGTCGGGGCGGCGATCGCCTGCGCGCTGCCCTCGGTATACAACGTATTCTATACCTCGTTCACCTTCCTGCTGTTGTTTGCCATGACCCTTCCGATGCTCTGGTTTTGCTGCAAGGAGCCATGGATCAACATATTCTTTTGCGGGCTTGCCGCCTTCGGCATGCAGCACTTCGCCTACGGCATGACGAATTTGCTCATGTCGCTCATCGTCTGGGGGCAGAGCCCGCTCTTCGGCATGTATTTTGAAGGGCAGTTCAGCCTCGAAAACTTTGACAAATATACATTGCTGCTGTCGCTGATCTATTTGCTCGCCTATTTCGTATCGTACACGCTCTTATATCGGTTGTTCGGCAAAAAACTTTCGTCGCAGAAGATCAAATTGAAAAACACATCCGTACTCCTGTTGGTCGGGGCCGCCCTCATCGTAGACATCGTCCTCAATGCAGTCGTCGTCTATTTTGCCGACACCGACAATCCGATCATGATGATCATCAATTCCGTGTACGGAAATCTTTGCTGCCTGTTTTTGCTGTATATCCAATTCGGGCTGATACGTTCGCGGGCGCTGGAAGACGAGCTTGGTTTTACGGAGCGGCTGCTGCGCGAAAAAGAGCAGCAGTATAAACTGTCGAAGGAGAGCATTTCGCTGATCAATTATAAGTGCCACGACCTGCGGCACCAGATCCATGCGATCGGCGAAAACAAAGGGCTTTCCGACGAGACCATACGAGAGATCGAGAGCGCGATCTCGATCTACGACGCCAACATCCGTACCGACAACGAGGTGCTGGATATCATTTTGACGGAAAAGAGCCTGAAGTGCGCCAAAGAAGGGGTCACGCTGACGTGCGTTGCCGACGGCCGCGCCATCGATTTTATGGAACGGGCAGACGTATATTCGCTGTTCGGCAATGCCATCGAAAACGCCATGGAGGCGGTCGTGCGGCTGCCGGAAGATAAGCGGACCATCGGCATCGTATTGCGCAGGGTGGCGGGCATGGTCTCCGTCAATGTTCACAATTATTATGACGGAAAGATCGCCTTTGACAGCGACGGATTGCCCGTTACCACAAAGGGAGACCGCGCCTTTCACGGCTTCGGCATCCGCTCGATGAAGCAGATCGCGGAAAAATATAAGGGGACGCTGTCCGTTTCGACGAGCGACCATACCTTCACGCTGAATATTTTAATACCCTGCCGCTGACAGATTAGGCCGCAAAAATGCACGAATAGGCTGAACATGCTGAAAAAACGGCAGCTTTCTTTTATAATGACATTGACCGGAAAGGGGAACTGCTCCAGATCTCTGCGCAGAGGGCCGGAATAAAGACGGGAGGTGTGTCATGAAGAAGTTGCCGTGGGGCATTTTCGCGGGTATCAGTGCAATGGCCGTGTTCTTTGCCGCGGTAGGTACGATCGCCGCCTTTATCATTCTTGACAGCATAGCCGGCGAAACGAATACGTCCGCTACCCTGTTCGACGAATGGTATCAGATCGTACTGTTTGCCGCGGTCATCGTCTTTGCGATCGCGCTGATCGTGTCTGTCACGATGTGTGCGATCAGGGCAAAGGCGAAAAAAGAGCGGGCGAAGGAGGCGGCGGATGAAAGATAAAATTTTGAAGCGCTCCGTATGGGCGCTGCTCACGGTGTTTTTTGCCATCGTATTTGCGATCGTCGTCGTCGCCGGGCAGATCGCCCAAGACCATGCCGGGTGGGTCGATGCCTTCTTCGGGGTGTCGCGCTATAAGCTGGTCAATGACGGCGACGGCATATCCGAACAGGATACGCAATATTTTCAATCGGACTATGCGGTGAAGGACGCCGCCGGGAACCTGGTGTTGGAAGAAAGGGGCGGCTTTTTGCGGCAAACATTTCATAAAGAGGCCATGCGCGCCAATTCGAAGGATGTGGCGGAGCGCGTCAACGAAGAGGGCGCCGTATTGCTTTGGAACAAAGACGGGGCGCTCCCGCTGCAAAAAGGCGCAAAAGTGAGCACCTTCGGCTACAGCAGCCTGCAGTGGATACTGACGGGCGGCGGCAGCGGCGGGTCGGATATGCTGAACGAGGAGATGACGCTGCCGCAGGCGCTGGAGAGCCGCGGCTTTGCGGTCAATCAAAGCTTGCTGGCGGCAATGGAGTCGATCGGCGGAAACTACGGGCAGGTCCAGGTCGGCATGGGGCCGTTCTATAAATCGGTCGGCACAGATTATCGCTATGACCCCATCGAGATCTCGTGGGGCGATCTCAATGCCGCTTCGCCCGGGGGCGTCGAGAACGTGGTCGCCGCCTATGCGGACGCCGCGATCTTTACCGTATCGCGCATGGCGGGGGAAGACGCCGAGGCGAACGCGTCGACGCCGTTCTGCGAGGATAAGAGCTATCTGTCCTTCTCCATGACCGAATGCGAGGTGCTGGAACAGCTGTCCAGGCTGAAAGTGGGCGGAAAGATCAAAAAGATCGTCCTGCTGATCAACAGCGCCAACGCCATGTCGCTGCAATATATCCGGCAGTACGATATCGACGCCTGCCTATGGGTGGGCTTGGGCGGAAACATGTCGACGCCTGCCGTGGCCGATCTGCTCGCCGGCAACGCCGACCCTTCCGGCCATCTGACGGATACCTGGGTATACGACGTAGAGTCGACCCCCGTAAACGAAAATTTCGGCGGGTATACCTTCCAAGAAAGCGAAGGCCTCCCTGCAAGTTTTACTTCCGACGAACAGTTTGCCGCCAACGACAAGTACGTCGTCTATCAGGAGGGGATCTACGTCGGGTATCGCTATTATGAGACCCGTTACGAAGACCTGGTGCTCGGCGGCAGGAATGCCGACTCCGCGGCGGGCGTAAAGGCAGGCAGCGGCAGCTGGAGTTATGCTGCCGAGGTCGCCTTTCCCTTCGGGCACGGAGAGAGTTATACGGAATTTGAGTACAGCGGCTTTTCCGTCACAAAGGAGGGCTCCGATTATCTCGTCGGCATGACGGTAAAAAACGTCGGCGCCGTAGCCGGCAAAGACGTCATGCAGGTCTATCTGCAAAAGCCGTATACGGAGTATGACCGGCAGTACAAGATCGAAAAGGCCGCCGTCGAGCTGGTCGGCTTCACAAAGACGAAAGAGCTTTCCCCCGGCGAAAGCCAGGAACTTACCGTCACCGTCCCCGAATACGAGTTCAAAAGTTACGACTCGTACAATCAAAAGACGTATATTTTAGAGGGCGGCGACTATTACCTCGCCGCGGGCGAAAATGCGCACGACGCGCTCAACAATATCCTCAGCCTGAAAGGGTATACGCCGTCGGACGGGATGGACGGCGCCGGGAATGCTTCTTTGGCAAATAAGATCGAATATGCGCGCGACGACTACGATACCTATGCCGTTTCTCCGTTTACAGGGGCGCGCGTCACCAATCGGTTCGAGGATGTAGACGTGAACCTGTATGCAGGGACGCGCGGGCAGGAGATCGCCTATCTTTCGCGCAGCGACTGGGCAAATACCTATCCCGACGCGGTGGAGCTGACGTGTACAGACGCCGACATGATCGCGGCAATGCAGTATGAACAGCCCATCCCGAACGATCCTGCGGATACGATGCCGGTGTATGAAACGGTCACCTCCGCGTACGGAAGGCTGTCGCTGATCCAGCTGCGCGGGATACCGTACACCGATCCGATGTGGGAAGACCTGCTCGACCAGATGTCTTACCAGGAGCAGGCCGATATGATCCGCCTCGGCAGCATGTCCGTATTCGGGGCAGAGAGCGTTTCGGCCCCCGGGTACAGGTGCGCCAACGGGCCGGTGTGCGTCAATACGGGCAACAGCGTCATCAACGGCTCCAAGTTTGCCTTTCCCTGCAACCCGATCGTAGCCTCCTCGTTTAATACGGAGCTGGCGGAAGAGCTCGGCAGGGCGATGGGAGAAGAATCGCTGACGGCCGACAATGTCGGCATATACGGTACCGGGGCAAACATTCACCGCAGCGCTTACAGCGGCAGAAATTTTGAATATTATTCGGAAGACGGATTCCTTTCCGGAAAAATAAATGCCGCCGCCACCAGAGGCATGACAGAGAAGGGCTGCGTCGTGTTCACCAAGCACTTTGCATTGAACGATCAGGAAAGTTTCCGCCGCGGCATCACCGTATGGGCAAACGAACAGACCATCCGCGAAATTTATCTGAAGGCGTTTGAAGCGGGGATCACCGAAGCGCCGACCAACGGCGTGATGACTTCTTTTTCCAGGATCGGCACGACCTGGGTCGGGCAGCACAGAGGGCTTTTGATCGACGTGCTGCGCGGCGAATGGGGCTTTACAGGCGTCGCCAAGACGGATGAAGCGAGCTACAAGTACATGGGAAGGGGATCGAATTCCATCTATGCGACGGCTTTGGTCGCCGGGCAGGATATCTGGCTCGACAGCGTTCCGGAAGAAATGTTTGCAGACTTCCAAGGCAATGCCACCGTCTGCCGGGCAATGCGCGAAGCGGTGCACCGCAATCTCTACGTCATGGTGAATTCTGCGGCGATGAACGGCATGTCTTCCGATACGCGGGTGGAAAGGATCACGCCGCCGTGGGAATTGGCGGTACTCGGAACGGAGATCGCCTCCGGTATCCTTGCCGGATGCTGCCTGGTCATGGTCTGTCTCTCCTGGGTCTTTTGGTACAAAAAACAAAAAAATAAAAATTGGAAGGTGGAAAGATGAAAAAGTTTAAAATATTGTCATTGGTCTTATCTGTTTGCATGGCGGCGGCGTGCATCGCCTGCTTCGGCGCCTGCGCCCCGAAAGACGAACATGAACATACCTTTGCGACGGCATGGTCGTCCGACGAAAATTCGCATTGGCATGCGGCCACCTGCGAACATTCCGATCTGGTCGCCGATAAGGCGGCGCACAAATTTGACGAAAACGGCAAATGCACCGTCTGCGGCTATCAGAGCGAGCCGGAGCCGGGCACGCAGACATGCGGCGTCGCCTGCCCGGTCTGCGGAAAGTGCATCGACGTATTCTGCGAAGAAGACGAAGATAAATGCGGCGACGGCCTGGTCTCGCATGAGTTTGAGGCGGAAAAGGGCATTCTGATCCCCGGTACCGAGGGGATAGATGAGTCCATCATCGGCAAGCCGGTCGTCCGCAGCGACTTTGCGCCCGACCTTATCATTGTCGGCAACCTCAGCCGCAACGTGCCCAGCGCGGTCAAATTCGTGATCGATGCCGATAAAGATATGACCGTCACCCTGCGGGCGCGCGTCAGTAAAAACAACGACTATGTGTACACGACGGGCGGATTGAATATCATCGTCAACGGCACGCAGATCGAGCGCGATACATATATCGATTTCCCCGACGGATGGCGCATCTTCGAATGGCTGAACTTCGGCTGCATCGAACTCAAGAGCGGCGAAAACGTGATCGAATTTGTCAGCCATGACACGGACGATCCGCTGAGCGGCAGCAATTTGGATAAGATAGAGCTGCTCACCGCGGCCGATGCCGTGCTCACCTGGGAAGAGACGGATAACCCGATCGATATAGCTTAAAAGAATTTGTAGGAAAGCATACAAGAATTGTCAGGTACGCTGCGGCAGGGCCCGAAGAAAAATCTTCGGGCCCTGCTCTTTGCCGCCGCGGCGGCGGGCGCTGATTTTATTTCTGCATTGACAGATCGCCGCTTGTGTGGTATACTGGTAGGGAGAGATATGATCTTAAAC
>CALUOX010000128.1 GCA_944322375.1 uncultured Alistipes sp. | reverse complement strand
AGATGGTGCTCGAAAAGGCAAAACGGATGGTCGAGTGCGGCCATGATGTCGTGATCTTCCTCGACTCGATCACCCGACTGGCCCGTGCCTACAACTCGGTGCAGCCTGCTTCCGGCAAGGTGCTCTCGGGCGGTGTGGATGCCAACGCTCTGCACAAACCGAAACGCTTCTTCGGTGCGGCGCGCAATACCGAGGAGAAGGGGTCGCTGACGATCATCGCCACGGCCCTGATCGACACCGGTTCGAAGATGGACGAGGTCATCTTCGAGGAGTTCAAGGGTACGGGCAACATGGAGCTGCAGCTCGACCGCAAACTGGCCGACAAGCGAATCTATCCGGCCGTGAACGTTATTGCTTCGGGTACGCGGCGTGAAGATCTGCTTCTGCAGCGGGATGTGATGAACCGTACCTGGGTCCTGCGCAAGTATCTTTCGGACATGACGACGGTCGAGGCGATGGAGTTCCTCGAGAAGCAGTTGAACATGACCTCCTCCAACGAGGAGTTCCTGGCAACGATGAACCAATAAACGGGTTTGTGAAAATGAAGAGACTGAGTTTGTTGCTCCTTGGAATTGCAACCGTACAGATGGCCTTCGGTTGGGGGCAGAAGGGCCATGACGTGACGGCATACATTGCCGAATGCAACCTTGCGCCCGAGGCGGCGCAGGCGATCGATCGGGTGCTTGACGGTCATTCGCCGGTCTATTATGCCAACTGGCTGGACAATGCCAGCCATACGCCCGAATACGCCTATACGAAGACGTGGCATTATGCCAATATCGATGCCGGTTATACCTTCGAAACGATGCCCCGCGAGCCGAAGGGCGATGTGGTAAAGGCGGTGACGGAGCTTGTCGAACAGCTGAAGAACGGCGGATTGAGCCGCGAGAAGGAGGCCGAAGCGTTGAAGATGCTGATCCATCTGGTCGGCGACCTGCATTGCCCGATGCATGCGGGCCACAAGAGCGATCTGGGTGGAAATACGATTCCCGTGACGGCATTCGGCAAGGCGACGAATCTCCATTCGGTATGGGATACGACACTGCCCGAATCGGCGCATAACTGGAGCTACACCGAGTGGCAGAGTCAGATCGACCGGGTGTCGGAAGATGAGGTCATGCTTATCGAGAGCGGTTCGCCCGAAGAGTGGTTCCTCGAGACGGCCGATCTGTGTGCCTCGATCTATGCCGAAACCCCCGAAGGTTCGAAAATCTCGTACGACTATGTGGCTAAATTCGCACCGGTGGTCGAACAGCAGTTCCTTAAGGGTGGATACCGGCTTGCCAAACTGTTGAACGAGATATACAAGTAGGACCGTTTGCTGTCCGGCGGGAGTTGCTTGCGGCCCCCTCATGCAGTTCCGGAGCAGAGGCACGGAAAAGTTGAGACCGGATCCGACAGCTGCCGAACGGTTCGCACGGAAATAGAAGAGCGCTTCCTTGCGGGAAGCGCTCTTTTTGCGATCTTCGGGTTCGTCCGTTGCGTCGGGGTTGTCCGGTGCGATCCGATCACACCTCCAGATCAACGTCGAACAGTTCGTGCCAGGGCAGTCCCTGCTCACCCAGTTCCGCAAGAAACGGATCGGGATCGAACTCCTCGACATTGAAGACGCCCGCTCCGCGCCACAGCCCTTTGGCCCACATCGAAGCACCCAAGGCTGCCGGAACACCCGTCGTGAAACTTACGGCCTGCGTGCCGGTCTCCTTGTATGCCATTTCGTGGTCGCAGTTGTTGTAGATGTAGTAGGTGTGTTCCTTGCCATCCTTGATGCCCCGGATCCGGCAGCCGATCGACGTCTTGCCGTGATAATTGGCTCCCAGCGACTTGGGATCGGGCAGCACCGCCTTCAGGAACTGGATCGGGACGATCTCTACGCCATTGTACATGATCGGATCGATTCGGGCCATGCCGATATCCTGAATGACCCGCAGATGGGTCAGATACTCCTTGCCGAAGGTCATCCAGAACCGCGCACGGCGAATCGTAGGGTAGTTCTTGACGAGCGATTCCAGCTCTTCGTGATAGATCACGTAGGACTCCCGTTCGCCAATCTCCGGATAGTGCAGCGCCTTGTGGATTTCATGCGGCTCGGTGACGATCCATTTGCCGTCTTCATAATAGCGGCCCTTCTGTGTCACCTCGCGGATATTGATCTCCGGATTGAAGTTCGTGGCGAAGGCCATGCCGTGGTTCCCGGCATTGCAATCGACAATATCGAGGTAATGGATCTCGTCGAAGTGATGTTTTGCCGCATAGGCCGTGAAGATGGCCGTAACACCGGGATCGAAGCCGCAGCCCAGGATCGCCGTAAGGCCTTTTTCGCGGAATCGGTCCTGATAGGCCCATTGCCAGGAGTATTCGAAATGGGCTTCGTCCCGAGGTTCGTAATTCGCGGTGTCGAGGTAGTTGGCGCCGCACTCCAGACAGGCGTCCATGATCGTCAGATCCTGATAGGGCAGTGCGACATTGATGACGATATCGGGTTTGAAGGAGCGGAAGAGTTCGCACAGCTCGCTGACGTTGTCGGCATCGACCTGTGCGGTCTTGACGCGACCGCCGCCGATGGCAGCAGCGACCGTATCGCATTTCGATTTGGTGCGGCTGGCGAGCATCACATCCGTAAATACGGGGTTTGCAGCGACTTTCTGGGTCACCACGGTTCCTACGCCGCCTGCTCCGATGATCAAGGCTCTACACATAATGGATTTCGAATTAGAATATTTTTATGTTATGGCGTTACAAAAATATCGTTTTATTTTGGTAAAACAAAAATAATCTCTACATTTGCACCACCAAATCGGAAGTGACCCCCTTCGCT
>CALUOX010000127.1 GCA_944322375.1 uncultured Alistipes sp. | reverse complement strand
AGGAGAATAATTATGGAAATCAAAGCTGCCGATGTGATGAAGCTCCGCAAGATGACCGGCGCCGGCATGATGGACTGCAAGAAGGCCCTCATGGAGGCTGAAGGAGATTTTGCACGTGCTCAGGACATCATTCGCGAGAAGGGCAAGCTGGTTGTAGCGAAGCGTTCGGACCGCAATGCGTCGGAGGGCGTTGTCGTTACGCGCATCAAGGATGGCAAGGCCTATATGCTGTGCCTGGCCTGCGAGACGGACTTCGTGGCACAGAATGCCGAGTTCGCCGCTTCGGCCAATGCGATGATCGATATCGCCGTTGCTGCCGATGCAGCCGACAAGGAGACGTTGCTGGCCGTTAAGAACGACGAAGGCCGTACCGTCGAGGAGATGGTAACGGAGAAGTCGGGTCAGACGGGCGAGAAGGTCGAGCTGGCTTTCTATGGCCGTATCGAGGCTCCGTATTGCAATGCATACGTTCACTTCAACAAGAAGCTGGGTACGATTCTCGGTTTCAACAAGGCGGTGCCCGAAGAGGTAGCCCATACGGTGGCCATGCAGGCTACGGCGATGGCTCCTATCTCGATCGACGTTGCGGATTGCCCGGCCGACGTGGTAGAGCATGAGCGCAAGATTGCAGTCGAGGCCATGAAGCAGGATCCCAAGAACGCCAACAAGCCCGAGGCTATTCTGGAGAAGATCGCCGAGGGCAAGATGCGCAAGTTCTTCGAGGAGAACACGCTTCTGAATCAGGAGCTCGTGGGCGAGAAGAAGACGATCGCACAGTATATCCACGAGGCGGACAAGGATGCTACGGTCGTTGCTTACAAGCGTTTTGCTCTTGAAGCATAGAGCGCAAGCTGCTTTTCGATAAGGGTGGCGGAATCGAACGGTTCCGCCACCTTTTTTATCCTGTCTGGACGGGGACCGTTGAGCTGTGACCTGTTCAACCGATTGCCGTTCTGCCTGCACCGTGTGCATCAGGGTTTCCCGCAGGAGGCGGGCGTAGCAGCGGCTTGAATGATTGTCAAGCCGCAGCCGGAAAGTTGGATGGTTTGCTGGGGATGAACGACCGTATTTTGCAAAAGAATCCTATCTTTGTGCATGGAGAAACCTTTGAAGTATGAAACGGATATTTTTACTCGTGTTTTTTGTGGCCATGGGCCTTTCGGCTGCCGAATCGCAGACGGCGGGCGGTATCACACCGGAGATGCTCGATACGATCCGGAAATTTTATCTCGACCGGCCGGAGGATCGGGCTTTGCGCAATGCGATCTGCAGCAACGACATCCGGAAGCTGGCCGTCAACCAGACGAACCAGGGCGAGATGGATACCTATTTCTCGCACCGCGTACCGTCGAAAGGCATCACCGACCAGCAGCAGTCGGGCCGTTGCTGGCTCTTTTCGGGTCTGAATGTGCTGCGTGCACGCATGATTGCGGAGTATGACCTCGGTGCGTTCGAATTTTCACAGAACTACTGCTTTTTCTGGGATCAGTTGGAGAAGGCAAACCTCTTCCTGCAGGGAGTGATCGATACGCGGGAGAAGCCGCGTGAGGATCAGATGGTCGACTGGCTTTTCCGGCATCCGCTCAGCGACGGCGGACAGTTTACCGGCATTTCGGACATCGTGGGCAAGTACGGCCTTGTTCCGAAAGAGGTGATGCCCGAAAGTTACAGCAGCGAGCATACGGCGCAAATGGCGCAGCTGCTGACGCTGAAGTTGCGGGAATACGGCCTTGCGTTGCGCGATGCGGCGCGGAAGGGTGTGAAAGTCAAGGAACTGGAGGCCCGCAAGACAGCGATGCTCGGTACGATCTACCGCATGCTCGTGCTGTGCCTGGGTGAACCGCCTCGGCACTTTACGTGGACGCGCTATACGTCGGACGGCAAACCGGTCGATACACGCGAATATACGCCGCAATCCTTCTATGACACCTATGTGGGTAGGAATCTGACCGACGACTATGTGATGCTGATGAACGATCCCACACGCGAATACTACCGCTGTTACGAGATTGACTACGACCGCCACAGTTACGACGGCCGCAACTGGACCTATGTGAACCTGCCGGTCGAGGAGATCAAGCAGATGGCGATCGCCTCGATCAAGGACAGCACGATGATGTATTTCTCGTGCGACGTCGGGAAATTTCTCGATTCCAAACGGGGCCTGCTGGATGTCGATAATTACGATTACGGTGCGTTGATGGGCACGACGTTCGGGATGGACAAGCGGCAGCGGGTCGAGAGTTTTGCCAGCGGATCGAGCCATGCGATGACGCTCATGGCAGTCGATCTCGATGCGGAGGGGCACCCCCGGAAGTGGATGGTCGAGAACAGCTGGGGTGCGACGAGCGGTTATCGGGGTCATCTGATCCTGACGGACCGGTGGTTCGACGAATACATGTTCCGGCTGGTTGTCGAGCGGAAATACGTTCCGCAACGTATTCTGGACATCCTCAAGCAGCGTCCCATCCGGCTGCCGGCATGGGATCCGATGTTTGCTGACGAGCTTTGATCCGGCTGCGGCCGTGTGAACAAGAATTCCCTTGGGATGCCAAAATCCTGTCTGACAGGCGAACTTCTATGAATATAGGCCCTTTCCGTCCGAATCGGCGGAAAGGGCCTTTCGTTTTATTCATTCTCTTCCAGCAGGAAGAGTTCTTCGACCGACTTTCCGAAGTGGCGGGCGATCTTCAGCGCCAGCAGGGTAGAGGGGATGAACTTTCCCGCTTCGATGGCATTGATCGTCTGTCGGCTCACGCCGACGGCATCAGCCAATTGCTGTTGGGTCATGCGCACTTCGGCGCGGGCGATCCGAAGCCTATTCTTCATGTGCGGTCTCCTTTCTGAAGCGCCACAGCATGATCTGTTCGATGATGAGAAAGAGCA
>CALUOX010000126.1 GCA_944322375.1 uncultured Alistipes sp. | reverse complement strand
CCGTCTCGCTCCCTCCCCCTGTCGTGGGTGTTCATGACCGGTGGAGATGCGTCCATCGATCAACCTCTTTCGTGCGGTCCGGATCGCTGAATGTCCGCTTCGGACCTTCAGTTGTAATCCCGGAAGACAAAAGCGCCGCAGGAAATCTCCTGCGGCGCACCCTCTTAACCTAACCAATATTTACAATTCTGTCTATTTGATAAACAGCAGTTCCCGATATTTGGGCAGCGTCCACATCTGATCGTCGATGATCTCCTCAAGCCGATCGGTGTGCTTGCGGATCTGATCGAAGAATACGGCTACCGTATCGTGATAGGCAATGGCCTTCTCACGGGTATTCTCGATGCGGTTGGCCTTCTTGCGCGCCTCGATCATGTCGATCGTAAGCGTCTGGATGGCAGCCGTGTGCCCCTGGATCTTCTTCAGCAGTTCGATGTCTGCCGATGCATCCAGCCCGCCGATCTGCGACATCTTATATACCTTGTCCAGCAGCATCGCTTCGTACCGCGACGCGATGGGTACGATGTGGTTCATCGTCAGATCGCCCAATACACGTCCTTCGATCTGGATCTTTTTCGTATAAGTCTCCCACTTGACCTCCGTGCGGGCCTCGATCTCGACACGTGAAAGAATACCTGTCGATTCGAAGAGTTTCAACGTATCGTCGGTCAGATAGCGGTCGTAGATCAGCGGTGTCGATGTCTCGCAGTCCAGACCGCGCCGTGCAGCTTCGGCCTTCCATTCCTCCGAATAGCCGTTGCCGTCGAACCGGATCGCCTTGCAGTCGCGGATCAGCTTCTTGACCTCCTCGTAGATGGCCTTCTCCTTCTTCACGCCCGACTCGATACGGGCATCAACGGCCTGCTTGAACTGTGTCAGCTGTTCGGCAACGGCGGCGTTGAGCGTCAGCATCGCGTCGGCGCAGTTGGCCGAAGATCCGACGGCACGGAACTCGAAACGGTTGCCCGTAAAGGCAAAGGGCGAGGTGCGGTTGCGGTCGGTGTTGTCCAGCATCAGCGTTGGAATGTGCGAGATGCCGCTCATCTTGAACATGTTCTTCGCCGAGAAGACGATGGCCGAATCGCTGCTGCTGGCCTCCAACTTGTCCAGAACGGCCGAGATCTGCGAACCCAGGAAGGTCGAGATGATGGCTGGAGGTGCCTCGTTCGCGCCCAGTCGGTGTGCATTCGTGGCACTCATGATCGACGCCTTGAGTACGCCGGCATGCTTGTGTACGGCAGCGATGACGTTCACGAGGAAGGTGATGAACTGCAGGTTTTCCGACGGCGTCTTGCCCGGACCGAGCAGGTTCACTCCCGTATCGGTTCCCATCGACCAGTTGTTGTGCTTGCCCGAGCCGTTGATCCCCTTGAAGGGCTTCTCGTGCAGAAGCACGCGGAAGTTGTGGCGGCGTGCGATCTTGTTCATGATCGTCATCAGCAGCTGGTTGTGGTCATTGGCAAGATTCACCTCTTCGTAGACCGGTGCCAGCTCGAACTGGTTCGGCGCAACCTCGTTGTGACGAGTCTTGACCGGAATGCCCAGCCGCAGCGATTCATATTCCAAATCGCGCATGAACTCCATGACGCGGTCGGGAATGGCTCCGAAGTAGTGGTCCTCCAGCTGCTGGTTCTTCGCCGATTCGTGGCCCATGAGCGTGCGGCCCGTAAGAACCAGGTCGGGACGTGCGGCCCACAGCGATTCGTCAACCAGGAAATACTCCTGCTCCCAGCCGAGGTAGCAGAAGACCTTCGATACGTTGCGGTCGAAGTAGTGGCAGACCTCCGTTGCGGCCTTGTCAACCGCAGCGAGCGAACGCAGCAGCGGAGCCTTGAAGTCGAGCGCTTCACCCGTATAGGCAATGAAGACGGTCGGGATACAGAGCGTCGAGCCGACGATGAAGGCCGGCGACGTGGGATCCCATGCCGAATAGCCGCGTGCCTCGAACGTGTTGCGGATACCGCCGTTGGGGAAGGACGATGCATCGGGTTCCTGCTGTACAAGCAGTTTGCCCGTGAACTCCTCCAGTACGCCGCCGTGACCGTCGGGCTCGGTAAAGGAGTCGTGTTTCTCGGCCGTGCCGCCGGTCAGCGGCTGGAACCAGTGCGTATAGTGATCGGCTCCGTGTTCGACGGCCCACTGTTTCATGCCGGCGGCGATGCTGTCGGCCACTTCACGTGTCAGCGGGGTGCCGTGTTCCATCGTTTCGATCAGTGCCTCATAGGTCTTGCTGTCCAGATAGCGGCGCATGACGTTGCGTCCGAATACCAACTCGCCGAAATAGTCCGTGGATCGGCCTTCGGGCGCCTGTGCCGGAACGGTGACGTGCCGCAGCGCCTCTTCGACCATCTTGAATCTGAGTGATGCCATATGCTCCATGTTAAAGGGTGAGTAACTCGTTTCGTAAAATACATCCGTCGGGAGTTTTCCCCTCCCCGTGCGTGCCGGGAAGTTTCCGGGGTACCCCCCCCTCTCTCTTCGGAACGGCGTCGGGCCGTTTCCTGCGGAGTGCCGGATTGCCTTCCCGGCGGATGTATCTCGATCTCCGTTGCAAAGGTAATTATTTTCCCTGAAAGTGCTTTTATGAAAATGAGTTTTTTTGATGAAAAAATGATTTTCGGTGGTTTTTTTTGGTAAAATGTGGTTATTTTTTCTGTAAACCGGGCAATTTTTGCACTGTGAAAAAAATAACAGTATAAAAAACGGCTGAAAAGTGATTTTTGTCCTGTTTTGTGAAATTGGTGAAATTTAGGGATATTATGAACAAAATTATCCTATAACACCTAAATGGAGACTTCGCATGCGAATCTCTTTCCTTGCCGGTGCGGAGAGCCTTTATTGTCCGGGAAAATCCGTGCTGTGAAAAAAATAACACTTCCTTTGCCCGTTTCACTTTTTTTTTATACTTTTACGTGCTTTTTGATTGACAATACGAAATTCT
>CALUOX010000125.1 GCA_944322375.1 uncultured Alistipes sp. | reverse complement strand
TCCGTATGCCGGAGAACTTGTCCGTGCGACGGTTCCGGAGGCAGAGCCGACGGCCCGTCTGCTGAATGAGCTGATCGTCCGTTCGCAACGGCTGCTGGCCGACCATCCGGTCAACCGGCAGCGGCGTGCGGAGAGCAAGGATCCTGCCAACAGCATCTGGCCCTGGTCGGCGGGTTACCGGCCTCGGATGGAGACCCTGCAGCAGCGTTATGCGGAGATCCGCAGCGGTTCGGTCATCTCGGCGGTCGATCTGATCAAGGGAATCGGCATCTACGCAGGCTTGGAGCCGATTGCCGTGGAGGGCGCAACGGGTCTGTACGATACGAATTACGAAGGCAAGGCTGCGGCTGCGCTTCGGGCCCTGGAGAAGCAGGATTTTGTCTTCCTGCATGTCGAGGCGAGCGACGAAGCGGGGCACGAGGGCGATGCGGCGCTGAAGGTCCGCACGATCGAGAATCTCGATTCACGGGTTGTGGGACCGCTGTTCGATGTGCTGTCGAAATGGGAGGAGCCGGTGTCGCTGGCGATCCTGCCCGATCATCCGACGCCCTGCCGCCTGCGCACCCATACGGCATCGGCCGTACCCTTCACGATCTGGCGCACGGGCTGCCGTCCCGACGATGTGCGGACGTACGACGAACTGTCGGTCCGAAACGGGCGCTATGGCCATCTGCGGGGCGATGAATTTATCGAGCTCTTCATTCGCGGGGAGCAGGGTCAATCCAATTGAAACATTTGTCATTTTGTTATGAAGTATTACAGCACCAACCGTCAGGCTCCGGAGGTCTCGCTCGGCGAGGCCGTCATTGCGGGACTGGCGCCCGACAGAGGATTATATATGCCGGAACGGATCGGGCGGCTGCCGGATTCGTTCTTCGATACGATGGGCGGCAAGACGCTGCCGCAGGTTGCACTGCGCGTGGCGGAGGCGTTGTTCGGCGAGGATCTACCTGCCGCGACGCTGCGGCGGATCGTCGAAGAGACCTTCGATTTCGACATTCCGCTGGTCGAGGTCGATCGGAATATCCGTGCGCTCGAACTCTTTCACGGGCCGACGATGGCCTTCAAGGATGTCGGAGCACGCTTCATGGCGCGGCTGCTGGCACACTTTGCGGGGCGTCAGGACGGAGTTCCGGTGACGGTGCTCGTCGCCACGTCGGGCGATACGGGCGGTGCGGTTGCCAACGGATTCCTCGGCGTCGAGGGGGTCAATGTGGTTGTCCTCTATCCGTCGGGCAAGGTGAGCGAGATTCAGGAGAAGCAGTTCACCACGCTGGGCCGCAATATCACGGCGGTGGAGATCGACGGTACGTTCGACGACTGCCAGCGGCTGGTTAAGAGCGCTTTTTCCGATGCGCCGCTGCACGAGCAGTTGCGTCTGACCTCGGCCAATTCGATCAACGTCGCACGGCTGCTGCCGCAGTCGATCTATTACTTTTACGCTTATGCCCAGTTGCGGGCGCAGGGTATAACGGCACCGGTTGTCGTGAGCGTGCCGAGCGGCAATTTCGGCAATCTCACGGCCGGACTGATCGCCAAGCGTATGGGCCTTCCCGTCGCCCGTTTCCTTGCGGCCAACAATGCCAATGATGTGGTGTACGAGTATCTGCAAACGGGAACCTACAGACCGCGTCCGTCCGTCCGCACACTGGCCAATGCGATGGATGTGGGCGATCCGAGCAACTTTGCACGGATGCTCGACCTGTACGGATCGTCGGTCGAGGCGATGCGGGCCGATGTGCGGGGCTTCCGCTACGACGACGATGCGATCCGCCGGACGCTGCGCCGGACGCTGGCTCGTACCGGTTACCTGCTCGATCCGCATGGAGCGTGTGCCTATGCGGCGTTGTGCGAGGATCTGCAGCCGGGGGAGACGGGTTTCTTCCTCGAAACGGCGCATCACGCGAAGTTCTTCGATGCGGTGGAGCCGATTACGGGGCGTCCCGTGGAGATTCCGCCGCAGCTGCGGGCTTTTGCCGGGCGCGAGAAACGGACGGTGCGTCTCGGTGCCGGATACGGGGAGTTCAAGGCGTATCTGTCGTCGCGATAACGTATTGTAACAGGAACGAACGAAGGAGATGGATTCGAAGGAGATACGGAGGGACAAGAGTGCCGCTGGGGCAGTGCCGACGCCCTATCGTTTCCGGCGGGTCGTTGTCAAGGTGGGGAGCAACGTCCTCACGCGGCGCGACGGCACGCTCGACGAGGAGCGCATGGCGCAACTGGTCGGACAGCTTGCCTGCCTGCACGATGCCGGTGTGGAGACGATCCTCGTCTCTTCGGGCGCTGTGGCGTCGGGACGGGGCGAGGTGCATGTCGATCGGCGGTTGGACAATGTCTCGGCGCGGCAGCTCTATTCGGCCGTCGGGCAGGTGAAACTCATCCACCGCTATTATGAACTCTTCCGCGAGCGGGGCATTGTCTGCGGACAGGTGCTGACGACGAAACAGGATTTCGAGACGCGGCGGCACTACCTGAATCAACGCAACAGCATGCATGCGATGCTTGCGGCGGGTGTTGTGCCGATCGTCAACGAGAACGATACGGTGTCGGTAACGGAGCTGATGTTTACCGACAACGATGAACTGTCGGGACTCCTTTCGACGATGATGGATGCCGAAGCGCTGGTGCTGTTGAGTAATGTCGATGGGATCTGGAACGGCGACCCGTCGGATCCGGCCTCGGAGGTGATCCGGGAGATCGATCCGGGGACGAATGATTTCTCGGTCTTTGTCCGTGACGGCCGTTCGTCGTTCGGACGCGGCGGCATGCTTACCAAGAGCCGCATTGCCCGCAAGGTTGCGGCCGAAGGAATCGAGGTGATGATCGCCAACGGCCGGCGTGACGACATTCTGCTCGACCTGCTGGCCGAGGGAAGTACGACGGTCTGCACCCGCTTCCTGGCGGCGCAGCATCCGATTTCGGGCGTCAAGAAGTGGATCGCCCATTCGGAGGGCTTTGCCAAGGGGGCGATTCATGTGACGCAGAAGGCCTTCGAGGCGCTTGTCGGGCCGCGTGCGGTCAGCCTGCTGCCGGAGGGCGTCAGTTGCGTCGAGGGCTC
>CALUOX010000124.1 GCA_944322375.1 uncultured Alistipes sp. | reverse complement strand
CGTCCTGTTGAAAAACGTCAAGGGGCTGGGGCTCAAAACGGCACAAAAGATCATCGTCGAACTGAGCGGCAAGCTCTCGACCCTGCCCGGCTTCGACACGCAACCGCTGCAACCGGCCGGCGACGACAGCGTATATGATGAAACCATCGCCGCACTTGTCATGCTGGGATTCACCAAATCCGCATCCGACAAGGTCGTACGGGCCATTCTGAAGGAGTCGCCGTCCATTACAGTCGAAGATGCGGTCAGAATGGCGCTCAAGAGGCTTTAAAACATTCTTCCAATTTCACATATCATCTGTTTTACTTAACTGTTTATGGGTACATTCATCATCCTCATGGTTTGTCTGGCGGCACTGGCGCTTCTGATTACGTTGATCGCATTCGGCATCAACCAGCGGCGCAAGGAACGTCTGCAAAACCCCCACGACGACTATCCCCGACACTCGCGGAGATAGCCGCCCGATCCACGGTTCGTCGCATCAGACCGATCCGCCGATGCTGCAACCCGAAAACGTCTGTTTTCGGGTTGTTTGCGTCGGAGGGACCTGCCATCGAAGAGCCGCATGCGGAAGATGTCCGCGCTGGCTGACCGCACAGCCGCACTCCGAACCACCCGTCTCCGTAAAACGGGATCTTCAAGACCGGACGCCTTTCCGCCCTGACCTCCGGCGCGGCAACTGCGGCAATTCCTCTTCTTCCAATGCCCATTGCAGATTTTCACCGACCGATTTTCATTGTTGAGATTCCGAAATCCCAATCCCGTTATCCGGTTTCTGCCGACTGTTTTCCGTTGTCCCGTCTTTGCCGACTGATTTTTTTGAAGCCTTGCGTTGCGGTGATCCAATCACCCCGATTCAACCTTCCGCCTTGCATTTTCATGTTTACGATCGGGCTCCACCTCAAAAAGTCCGGTGAGATCTCGCCGGACGAAGCGTTCCGACAGATCCGCAACCGGAAAGCAAATCGGACAAGAAAAGGGTCATTCAATGGAAAAAAGAGAGAAAAGTTTGAAAAATTATAAATTCTCTACAAAATTGCCATCGACCTTTGTCCCTGCAAGCTCCGCAATAACCGGAGGCGGGAGACGAAAACAGCAACGACAGAGAACATGAAAAGATACAACACACCCCTTTACACCCCGCGAGCAGGGAACCGCCCGACACGGAGGCCGCAACGATCCCCCGCCGGATTGCGAAGACCACCGGCAGACGGTCTGCCGGCAACAGCCGGAGAGACCTGATCCGCCCCGACCATACCTCCGATTTTCAAGCAAGCCAAAATCCTCAAACTTAAGAAACGAACATATCAATATAATTGAAGAGCATGAAACCGAGAAGAATCGCCATACTTTTTGCCGTCATTACCGCCATCAGTCTGTTATCACTCCACAACGCCGCAGCGCAGGAGCGGCGCACCGTCTCGGAGACCGACATCCGGGGCCGCGTATCGTTTGCCCTGACCAAGCAGTTAGGCAAACGTTCCTCGATTATCTGGGATGAAGAGCTGCGTCTGAAGGAGAACCTGTCGCAGATCGACCGCATCTACACGACCGTCGGCTACTCCTACTCGGCATGCTCCTGGTTCAAGGCCGCAGCCTACTACGCACTGATCGCCAACAATCGGGGCAAAGAGGAGTCGATGGAGATGCGGCATCGTTTCTATCTGGAACTTACGGCCAGCTACAAGACGGGCAACTGGACCTTCTCGCTGCGCGAGCGGCCGCAGGTAACGGTTCATACGGCCCATACCGATCCGGAGGTTGCACCTCGGAGCGCATGGGTGCTCCGCCACCGGTTGATGGGAGAATACAAGATCGCACGGACGGGATGGGCACCCTACGCCTTTGTCGAACTGACACAGACGTTCAATGCACCCGCAACCGTCGGGAACTATCTGGAGAAGGTCCGCAGTTCGCTGGGTGTAAAATACGCCTTTTCGAAACGTTCGTCGCTGGACATCTATTACCGCTTCGACTACAAGGTCACCAACGAACCGACGTTCGACACCTCCGGAGCGCTTGATTTCATCCTCTCCGAGCGGGGCAACCACCATATCTTCGGAGTGGAGTACGGCTACAAGTTCTGACGCCAATACGGCCGCAGGACCGTCATTCAGCGGCAGAGTAAAAAGTAAAAACGGAAGGTTTTTCCCTTCCGTTTTTACTTTTCATGTCATGCCCTCCGCGGTCTGCAAATTCATCTCGCCGCCGGATTCCGGGCCTGCAGCACCATTGTCTTCGTCTCGTTACGTCCCGTCAACCGACATGCCCCACACGAACGCTCAGCAAGCAGGCGGTCACTCGGACTTGTGCTCCAGAAAGTAACGCTGCGACTTGACCAGATTCCGGGCCTGCAGCACCATTGTCTTCGTCTCGTTGAGAATGGTCAGATAGAGAAGACTCGCCTTGGTCGAGGTCTCCTTGTTCTTGATTCGCTTGAGCTGACGCTTGATCGCTTCGGCGATCGACTCGAAGAGCTCGTCTCGCAACTCCAGAATCAACTCGATATCGGCAAAGTCGTTGTTTCGCAGCATGACGTTGATCCGCGAAAAGATCGTCTCCACATCATCGTTGATCTTCATCAGGTCCTCGATCTGCTCCTTGGTCATTCCCTCATGGTTGTTGTCGATATGGTCGAAACAGGGGCGCGTGATGTGCACCAGCGACTTGGTGATCTCGTTCATGTAATCGACCACCTGCACGTAGTAGTGCCCCGAATCGATCTCGCTCTCCTTGAGCTGCAGGAGAATCGGCATCACCTTGTACTTTCGCTCGCGCGAGCGATAGAAGAGTTCATTCGACTGCTGCACCATGTCGCGCAGAACCTTGCGGTTCTCCTTGAACACGGCGATCAACGTACGGTCATAGATCCGCGTCACCTGACTCATCGTATAACACACCTCCGCGATACATTCGTCGATCACGCTCTTCGTATCCGTGCCGTGCTCCTCACGGGGCTGCTCTTCGGCCGCCGCTTCCCGATTCTTTCGGAGGTTGCTGCGGACGAGCATCCATCCGCAGAGAAGCGACACCACAATAATCGCCGGATTCCCGCCGTACATGAGCACCAGCCCCACCACGAATGCGATCGTAATGGCCCCGACACCCGTCACGAACCACCCCGAAACGACGGTCATCACCCCCGTAATGCGATATACGGCGCTTTCACGCCCCCAGGCACGATCGGCCAGCGACGAACCCATCGATACCATAAAACAGACATACGTGGTCGACAAGTGCAATTTGAGCGATGTGGCGATCGAGATCAGGATCGAAGCGGTCGTAAGGTTGACCGTTCCGCGAATCAGATCGTAGGAGCCGCCTTAGAGCTACCCCTCGGGCAGCTTTTCGAAAGGCGAGGCCAACGAAATC
>CALUOX010000123.1 GCA_944322375.1 uncultured Alistipes sp. | reverse complement strand
AGCGTCGCGCAGCAGCCACCGGCCGCCTCGGCAGGCCAGTTCCCCCGAAAGGATCGTCCACCCGCCCGTCTGTTCGCATGCCTCGGCATGCACATGCCGCCACCCGGCCGGCGCCCCGTCGCGCCAGGCCGTCGCGATCGACCACAGCCCCTCCGCAGGCGGTGTCACGACGAACCCGCCGCACGACCACCGAGGGACGAAACCGGCGGAGTCGCGCACGACTTCGAAGCGGGGCAAAGCGCCGAGCGGCGCGACCGAGAAACAGGCCAGGAGAAGCGCAAGGAAGGGTATTTTTTTCATAACACGGAGTTTCATCAGAAACAGGATACGGCACAACGGACGACGAATGAATCCACTCGAAATTCGCTGGGACGTTTTTTCCAAAACGAAGTCAAAGATACGAAAAATGAGGCGGATTGCAAATTTTTCACCGTTCGCATGCAAGATTTCGTATCCAAGGTCATTTATAATATGACCGAAAGGGGAGTATCCGGTTGAAAAGAGGAGATTTGCAGGTCGGATGCATGGGAATGCAGGGTTGGCCGTACAAAAAAAATCGAGGCAATCCGAGAAGGTATTCGATTCCGGACGAGCACCGTCCCGAAATCTTAGTAACGGACGAGTCCGTTACAACCTCTCGATTTCCTCTACCAACCTAAAACTACTAACCTAAATGAACCTTAAAACTTCGGGTACAAAGATAAGGGGTTTTTCGGGATTGTGCAAGTATTTTAGTAAATATTTTTAATATTTTATTCAGATTTTTTAGCAACAGCGTGGCTATGTGTATTTTGCTCTCAGGGCGTCGCGAGGCGGAGACGGCCGGAAACCGGCACGGAAGAGAACCGCAGGATTCTCTTCGGGATCGGAGACACGGCACGGACGTTGTGCGGGGAGGTCGTTCGGCAGGGACAAAAAAGAAGGAAACCCGATACCGGAGCAGAACGCCCAGCGGCTCGTTGTTTCCTCACCAACCTAAAACTACTAACCTAAATGAACCTTAAAACTTCGGGTGCAAAGATAAGGGGTTTTTCGGTATCGTGCAAGTTTTTTAGTAAAAATTTTTATGATTTTTTGAAGAAAATTTAATTTGAACCTGCATACATCTCATTTTCAGCAAATTATTAAACAGGCGGATAAATTTGTTTGCATCGGAAATAGTCGTAACTTTGCAGGCCTTATCAAGATAAATTTATGGTTTCGGTCATTATTCCCAACTATTGCCACGCCCGCTATTTGAAACAGCGGATCGAGAGCGTGCTCGCGCAGACCTACTCCGACATCGAAGTGGTACTGCTCGATGACTGCTCGACGGACAGCAGTCGGGAAATTCTCGAAAGTTACCGAAGCCATCCCCGTATAAAGCAGATCGTCTATAATGACCGCAACAGCGGTTCGGCTTTCGCACAATGGCAAAAGGGATTTGCCCTTACCGGCGGAGAGTACATCTGGATCGCCGAAAGCGACGATTACGCCGCCCCGACACTCCTCGAACGATGCGTCGCGGAACTGGATGCCGATCCGGAGTGCGTTGCGGCACACACGCTGAGCCGTACGGTCCGGGAGGACGGCACTCCCGTCGGCCACGTACATCATGTCGGGAAGGCCACGCGCCATCTGAACGGACGGCTCTTCGTTGTCCGGCACCTTCTGAGGCGAAACGAACTCTACAATGCAAGCATGGTCGTTTTCCGCCGTTCGGCCCTGCCTGCCGGCAAGACTTACGACAAATACCGCTATGCCGGCGACTGGTATTTCTGGATGCTTGTCGCCCTGCAGGGCAACGTAGCGACAATCTTCGAACCGCTCAACGCCTTTCGTCGTCACGACGCCGCGACCACGACACGCGGAGAGCTGACCGGAGATCTTTATACGGAAGTATTGCAGATTCTGCAAACCATCTTCGGGCAGCTGGACATCGCCGCACCCATACGCTGGGCGCTGGAAGGCAAGCAACTCTGCCGGCTGCACAGGGCATGCCGGAGATCCGGATACTCGCCGACCTATCAGGCATTGTGGGAGCGCTGGCGCAAAGCCTGCCCCCACACGTTGCTGCGCAGAATCTGGTATAAAATCTACGGGTCACTGCCCGATACGCTATTTTTTTAATCGTGGGAACATGGAACGATTCAAAACATCCCTCATCATCTCAACCTACAACTGGCCCGAAGCGCTGGATCTCTGTCTGCAGAGCAGCCTTCACCAGGTCATTCCACCCGACGAGATCCTCATCGCCGACGACGGTTCGGACGAGCGCACCGCCAAACTCGTCGCGCAGTATGCCGAGACGGCCCCGATTCCCATCATCCACGTATGGCACGAGGACAACGGATTCCGGTTGGGAAGCATCCGGAACAAGGCCATCGCGCGCGCCTCGGGCGATTATATCATCCAGATCGACGGAGACGTGATCCTTCCGCCCCGCTTCATTCAGGACCACCTGTCCGTGGCACATCCGCGACGCTTCGTCAGCGGCAGCCGCGTGCTGCTCGGCGCCGAATACTCCGCGCAGCTGCTCGAACAGCATTCGATCGACGTCAAGGTCTGGCAGAAGGGCGTATGCAACAAGTTGAATGCGATCCGGTTGCCCTGGATATCTCCGCTGTTCCGCCGGTACAAGCCCGAGGTTACACGCGGATGCAACATGGCATTCTGGCGCGACGACGCCATCTGCGTCAACGGATACAACGAACTGATCCAGGGCTGGGGCAGCGAGGATTATGAATTCGGGATGCGCCTGTCGCACATCGGCACCCGACACTTTGCCCTCAAGCTTGCCGGATGCGTCTATCATATCTATCACAACGTACGGGCGCGCGATCAGTCGGTCACCAACCAGGTCCTGGCCAATCTTACGCGCAGCCGACGCCTGCTGCGGTGCAAACACGGTATTTCGCAATACCTCAATCCGCTCACGGATTCCATCATCAGCGAAGAGTAACGGCCGGCCCCGAAGAGAACCGGCGAAGATGTGCGGCTGCTCCGCCACAGACCGTTAGGATCGAGGGGTGTCCCTGTCGGGACACCCCTCGATCCTGCGTTTCAGTCGGCACAGGGGATGATTCCGCGCCAGGCTCTCCGCATACGGGGCTTCAGCCAGCTGTGACAGCCGAAGGGCAATGCACCCTGCAGGCGTCTGAGGGCGTATGCCGGATGGGTATCGATCGAGAAATGCAACGCCTCTTCGGGCGACGGATAATGGAAATCCGACGGAACGATGGCCCAGAAAACATCCTCGTTATACAGGTGGTTCGCTTTGGAGAGAAACAGCTCCGCCCGATCATGACACGCCACACACGCACGACGAAACGCCTCAACCCGCCGCAACGACAGACCGCCGTTTCCGATGCGGCCATAAAGGATCTGCCGGGACCACTCACCCTTCCGTCTTTTCG
>CALUOX010000122.1 GCA_944322375.1 uncultured Alistipes sp. | reverse complement strand
CTTGTTCGAAACGGATACAGTTTCGAGTGATTTGAGGGAGGGGTGCGCGAAACCGACAACGAGACAAGCGGCAAGAAGTCAGACCCAACCTTTTCTTTTCTCCCCATGTCAGCTGTCGGCGAACCCCTGCGACGAACACTCTGCCGGGCACAAACAAACAGAAAGACGATCGGCAAAACCGATCGTCTTTCTGTTTCCTATTGTGAAGTGGGAGCTGAGGGATTCGAACCCCCGACCCTCTGCTTGTAAGGCAGACGCTCTGAACCAACTGAGCTAAGCTCCCTCGGTACCCCTCTCCTCATCGGATCGGGACAGCAAAGGTAGGTAATATTTCCATCTTTCCAAAAAAAGCGAGGGAAAAATCTTTCGACGATATTGGCTTCCGGCAGCAAAATACCCGAAACCTGCTACATTTAAATACGTTACTGAAAAAACGCCCTGCTGTTTTTTTTTGTACCGGTTCAGACATGCTTCCCTGCTCCGCCAGGACGGAGCATAAAACTACGGAAATGCAACAGCAACAGCAACAGCAACTCCGACCGGTCATCCGGTTGGTCATCAAGCGCCCGATACGGATCGGTCAAACGCCTTGATTCCGCACCTTGATTCCGGGGCGGGATCTACCGGGGCGGGATCTACCGGGGCGGGATCTACCGGGGCGAACAGCAACGGTCGTCAAAAGGCGGGCGTAAAAAACGGGGAACAAAAGCAACATCCGGACGGAAGATGCTGACCGCCCCGGATACCGGAAAATCGGGTGCCGACAAGGAAGGAACTGCCCCGGACCGGTACAAACGGCCGCTTTGCCTCCTTTCTTCCCTCCCCTCTCAGATTTTTACAGTTTGCCGATCCACTGCGCCAGCTCCACAAAGGGGATCGTGCGGATCTCACAGGCTCCGATGGCCGTCGGCAAAACGAAATGGATGGCCTCACACTCGCTCTTCTTGTCTTTGGTCATGGCCTCGAAGAGCTCCGACATCGGAACCGGAGCCTCGATTGCAAAGCCCAGTGCCGTCAACAACCCAACGATACGCTCCTCGTCGGCTGCCGGCAATACGCCGATCCGCCGCGCCAACCGCGCCGCCAGCACCAGTCCCACGGCTACGGCCTCACCATGATTCATCTCGCGCGAGCACTTCTCGATGGCGTGTGCAAACGTATGGCCCAGATTGAGTTTGCGCCGTTCACCCTGTTCCCGTTCATCGCGGCTCACAATCGCCGCCTTGAGCCGCACCGAACGGACGACCACTTCATCCATCGCCTTCGAGGAGCGGCACAACCCTTCGAAGCCCGTTCGTTCGATCAATGCAAAGAGGCCCTCGTCGCCGATAATCCCCGTCTTGACCGCCTCGGCCAGTCCGGCACGGATCTCCCGCGCGGGCAGCGTCGAGAAGAGCAACGTGTCACAGACGACGAACCGGGGTTGCGCAAAGACTCCAAGCATGTTTTTGTAACCGTCCAGATCGACGCCGTTCTTGCCGCCGACACTGGCATCGACATTTCCCAATAGCGTCGTCGAGACATATCCGAAGGGAATGCCCCGCATATAGATCGAAGCGACGAATCCCGTCATGTCCGTCACGATACCGCCCCCGACCCCCAACAGGAAGGTTGAACGGTCGGCACCCCGCCGAATCAACTCCCGACATACCGCCTCGACGGTCTGCAGACGTTTGTTCTCCTCACCGGGTTCGATGACAAGAGGCTGACAACCGACAAAAAGCTCGGGATGCAGCTTCAGGACATTCCGGTCGGTAAGCACCTCGATCCGACCTGCGGGCAGCAGTTGCGGCAGCTCCGCAACGGCCGATCCCACCACAACCCGGCTGCGACCGGCCACCTGCAACGAATAACTCATACCTCACCTCCTCTTCCGATGCGAGTTCGACGATATCAGACAACCCTCCGTGGAAACGCCGGTCGAACTCCTCTCCGCCGGTTGTACGGCAGCGGCTTTTCCTCTCGGGACGATTCGGCCGGCCCTGCGACCGGCACACGGATCCGTACGACGGCACACAGTCGGCACAACGGCCGGCACACATTCTGCAACGACACCCGATGTGCTTCTCCGCGACCGGTTTCACCACGCGGCGTCGGGAGCACCATTCCGTCGTTCGGATCGACCGCCGGAACGTCTGCACCGATCGCGTTGCATCGAAACGAATCGTGAACAAATGTACACACATTTTCCGAGAATTTATTACCTTTGCGGCGGAAATTGCCTCGAATACCTTCCAGCGTCCGGACCTCCCTGCGGAACGGCAGCGCGCAAGGCATGAAGATCTCCCCGGCCGGAGAACTCCTTCCGACAGCCAAAACCGGGAAGAGACGAGGACCGCCGGTATGGATGCCGGCATCGGTACGATGCCCTAACAAGCGTCCGACGTATTCCATACACGGCAGGATCCCGCACATGCGGTGCAGACTTTTGACGCCGGACCAGAAGAATTCACAATGCAGAAATTACGCAACATCGCCATTATCGCCCATGTGGATCACGGCAAGACGACTCTCGTGGACAAGATGATCCTCGCCGGACACCTCCTGCGTGACAACGCCTCCACGAACGGAGAGTTGATCATGGACAACAACGACCTGGAACGTGAGCGCGGAATCACGATCCTCTCGAAGAACGTTTCGGTCACCTACAAGGACTACAAGATCAACATCATCGATACGCCCGGCCACGCCGACTTCGGCGGTGAGGTGGAACGTGTGCTCAACATGTGCGACGGCGTGCTGCTGCTTGTCGATGCCTTCGAAGGGACCATGCCGCAGACCCGTTTCGTGCTGCAGAAGGCGCTGGCCCTGGGCAAGAAACCGATCGTGGTGATCAACAAGGTCGATAAGCCCAACTGTCGTCCCGAGGTGGTCAACGAACAGGTCTTCGACCTGATGTTCTCGCTCAACGCCACCGAGGACCAGCTCGACTACAAGACCATCTACGGCTCGGCCAAACAGGGCTGGATGTCGCATGTCTGGAACGAACGCACGGATTCGATCACGCCGCTGCTCGATACGATCATCGACGAGATACCCGAACCGGCCGTTGTCGAAGGTACGCCGCAGCTGCTCATCACGTCGCTCGAATACTCGCCCTACGTGGGCCGCATCGCCGTAGGAAAGATCACCCGCGGATCACTGCGTGCGGGCCAGAACGTCACACTGGCCAAACGCGACGGCAAAACGATGCTCAAGACCCATATCCGGGAATTGATGGTCTTCGACGGCCTGGGCAAAAAGAAGGTTGACGAAGTACCGTGCGGCGAGATCTGCGCACTGACCGGCATCGAAGGATTCGAGATCGGCGATACGATCTGCGACTACGAGAATCCGGAGCCGCTGCCACCCATCACCATCGACGAACCGACCAGGTCGATGCTCTTCACGATCAACAACTCGCCCTTCTTCGGCAAGGACGGCAAATA
>CALUOX010000121.1 GCA_944322375.1 uncultured Alistipes sp. | reverse complement strand
CACCGACAGGCGGCTGCCGAACCATACGGAGATGTCGTTCACGGCGCGCCGCGCAATGATGAACTGGCGGTTTGCCCGAAAGAATTCACCGGGCGGCAACAGGGTCTGAAGCACTTCGAGCGGTTTGTCGAGGGGATATGTCTTTCCGTCGAGCGTACAGGCCGAAACACGTTCGGCGCTGGTATGGCAGTAGGCTATATCCTCGCGCCGCAGCGGGATGAGTTTGTCACGCATACGCACCAGAAAAGCCTGTTGCTGTTCGTTTGCGCGGGCGGCCATGCGCTCCACACGTTCGGAGTAACGGTTCCTGTCCAGTTCCGACAAACGGCGCAGTTTGTCCAGTGCGCGCCGCACATCCTCCTCCTTGATGGGCTTGAGCAGGTAATCGATGCTGTTTACACGGAAGGCCTCAAGGGCATATTGATCGTATGCGGTGGTGAAGACGACGGGAGCGGTCACCGGCACCCGATCGAAGATCCGGAACGATTCGCCGTCAGCCAGATGGATATCCATCAGCACCAGATCGGGCTGCTCGTGCGTTTCGAACCACTCGACGCTTTCGGCGACGCTTTCCAGTTCGGCGACGACCTCGACCGACGGTGCAACCTGCCGCAGGATGGACTTGAGGTTGAGAGCGGCAGCTGTTTCATCCTCGATAATCACGACTTTCATTGGCTTTCGCGTTTGTTTTGCTGGGGTTCGAGCAGGGGCAGCCGCACCGAGAAGGTTTTGTCGTCCTGCACGATCCGGATGCCCTGTCCGGTAATGAGCTGCCAGCGGCTGTCGAGATTCCGCAGGCCGGTGCCCGTTCCGGATACGGCGTCGAGTTTCGGCGACCGGGGATTCGAGACGACCAGCACGCCGTCATCGACCCGAATCGAGACATGCAGCGGAGAGCGTTTGGTAATGGCATTGTGCTTGACGGCATTTGCAAGGAGCTCCTGCAGGGTCAGCACCGGCAGCCGACAGGAGAGGTAGGCGGCATCGACCTCGATGTCGAAAAAGAGCTTGTCGGCATACCGGATCTTGAAGAGATAACAGTACGATTCGGCAAAACGCAGCTCCTCGGCAAGGGTCGTCAGCATGTTCTGTCCGTTTTGGATGATGTAACGGAACGAATAGGAGAGCCGGTCGATATAGGCGAGCGCCTTGTTTTCCTCCTTTTCGCGCACGAGCATGGCCAGCGAGTTGAGCGAATTGAAGAAGAAGTGGGGGTTTATCTGACTTACCAGCATGTTGTAGCGGGTTGTCATATTTTCGTTTTTGAGCTGTTCGTTTTCGAGGATCATGGCCTGCCGTTGGTGCAGCAGCCGCACGATCTGCGCATAGAACAGGCAGACGACCAACGTAAAGAGGCATTTGAGGACGAGCGTATAGTCGATCCAGCGGCCGAGCATGTACCAGGGCAGTATCTGATAGGGCATTCCCCGCAGCAGCACGGGTTCGAGGAAATAGAAGAGAAGCGTCAATGCCAGACAGAGAAGACTCCGTTTCAGGAAGAGCTTCATCGAATAGTTTTCCGTATCGCGGGTCATGATGGAGAGCAGGAGAAACGCCAGCACGAAATATCCGACGAACTGCAGGGTAAGGCTGTTGTACCAGTGTTTGATCATTGCCGGCGCATAATGAGGACGGTAACGTTTTCCGTTGACGCTTATCGTTCGTCCGATCGGCGAATTGTGGACCCGCAGGGAAAAAAGTTCCACATCAACGCTGTCGCCGTCCTTGAGCCTCATATGGATCATGGTCCGATCGCTCAGATATATGCTGTCGATACGTTGTCCGTACCGGAGAGAATCATCGGCCGCTGCGTTTCCGGAGGGAACGGGCTCCGAAGATTCATAAATCAGAAATCCGTGTCCATAGGGCGAACGGGACACCTTTCCGGAGATCACTCTCGGTGCCGGATCATGCTCCTCTTCCTCCGTGTCGGTCCAGGCGCCGCGTTCGATTCCGAAATCCCGTCCCGCGTCAACAGAGTCCGCACCGGCCGCAGCCGCCGGATCTGCGGGCGTATCGGCGCCTTCGGGGGACGTCTGTCGTTTTACGGTCTTTCCCCGATTGCGCTTTCCGTGACCGGCATCCTTGAGTTTCTGCACTGTCCTGCTCGAAATCACCGGCCGGGTCTCGTCCTGGCCCACCAGCATCGGCAGGATATACATGAAATTGACCACCAATACGATAGCCCCCGCCACGAACAGGTTGACGATGATTTTGTTTTTGTTTGTCGAGCGCTTCATCCGATTCAGGATTCGAGGTTTTTATTCCGAAGGCTCCCGTCCGGTGTACCACGACGCATACATGCGATAGTCGCGCGCGGTACGGCGGATGATCTCTTCGCGCTGTTGGGGCGTGATCTCCTTGACCTTCCGTGCAGGCACGCCGGCATAGACCGAATCGGGTTCGAGTCTGGCGCCCGAAAGGACGAGGGCTCCGGCGGCGACGATGCAGCCCGAAGCGACGACGGCGTTGTCGAGAACCGTTGCACCCATGCCGATCAGGCAGTTGTCCTCGATCGTTGCGCCGTGAATGGTGGCGTTGTGGCCGATCGAGACATCGTTTCCGATATGGGTCTGCGAGGGATGGGGCGAACCGTCGTATAGGGTATGGATGACCGTCCCGTCCTGGATATTGGTCCTGTCACCGACGGTAATCGTATTGACGTCGCCGCGCAGCACCGTATTGAACCACACGGAACTGTCGCGACCGATGGTCACATCGCCGATCAGTACGGCCGTATCGGCAACGAAAGTTCCCTCTCCCACCTGGGGCACATGGCCCCGCACCTCTTTTATATATGCCATAAAAATAAATTGTGATGTTACAGACGTTATAGTCGAGACTGAGGCAATACGCCGCGCTCCATGCTGCGACATGAGCGCCCGGGCGTACAGCCTGTACCGCAAAAATAAGAACTCCGCGCGAGATTCCCAAATAATCGGGCTTTTACCTTTCGTCCCGTGAGGCGGGTCCGGAGACAAGTCTCTGCTCGACGGAGACACTTCCGCCCTGCGTGAAGGACCATCCGGATTGCAAAGAATTAATTGACAGGCGATTGTTTCACCCTGTCGTACAAAGATGAAAAAAAAGAGGATAAAATTTCCTATTGCGGTTTTTTCTCTTTACCTTTGCGGAGCTTTCCCGCAAGGGAGGGCAGATGGAATGTGGAAAGATTTGACTGATTGCAACCACAATAAAAAATCGCTAAACCAGCAGCTACGTTTTTTATTCCAACAGCCAATTTTTCCCGTTTCGATACGTTTAACCGCGAAAGTCTTCCGCTCACGACGGAAGATTCGAGAGGGTCGTCCGACAGCGAACCGGTCTGAGTGACAGACCAAGGAGTGAGTCCGGCAAGTTCGCGATCGAAGCCCTTGACAATTAAAAATCTTGCCGGACTCACGTTAAATTGTATTGAAAATGGGTTATCTGTTTACGTCGGAATCGGTGTCCGAGGGGCACC
>CALUOX010000120.1 GCA_944322375.1 uncultured Alistipes sp. | reverse complement strand
CTTGTAGAACTCCTCGCCGAAGCGTCGGATGATCGGTTCGCGCAAGGCCTTGTAAACGGGGATGCCCGCCTTGCGGCCACAGGCGACCGCCGGCCGGCAAACCTCCCAGCGGTGGTAGTTCAGTCCCAGCGTGCCGTTCGAAAACCGGACGACGCGGATGGGATAGAGGTGGCAGGAGATCGGTTTGCGGAATCCGCACCGTCCCTCCCGATAGGCCCGCTCGACGGCGCAGAGCGTAATACCGTTTTCAGTATAGGCGTAGGTACACTGTGCCCCGTTTACCAGCGGCGTTGTCAGGTCTCCCTCCTCGTCCGGCACCATGAACCCCTGCTGTTCGATGGCGGCGATTCCCTCCCCTGTCAGATAGGGCTTGTAGTGTTCGTATTCGGCCTTGAGTAGTTCCACCTCCTCTGCTTCGAGCGGTGCTCCGGCGTTTCCTTCAACGCAGCAGAGGCCCTTGCAGCGCGGCAGGTCGCAGAGGAAGCACTCGCGCAGCAGATCGAGACTTACGATCTTGTCGTCGATTTCGATCATGGCAGTTTGCGGCCGCAGGTGTCGGCGATAAGGATGTCGTACAACTCACCCAGTGTCATGCCGGCAGCCCGCACCTGCTTCGGCACGATGCTTCCGCTGCTCATGCCGGGGATGGTGTTGATCTCGATCAGATAGGGCCGGCCTTCGGGCGTGACGATGAAATCGACGCGCACGATGCCCCGGCACCGGCAGGCGCGGTAGGCCGCCAGTGCATACCGGTGCAGCTCGTCGGCGGTCTCCGGTGCGATCTGCGCCGGTGTGATCTCGTCCGAGTACCCAGCTTCGTATTTTGCCTGATAGTCGAAAAAGGTCTTCTTGGGGCGGATCTCCGTAATGGGGAAAAGATACTCCCGGCCGCCGGCGATCATCACGCCGCAACCCATCTCCCGTCCCTGTATGCACTCTTCGATAAGGGCATCGTCGCTTTCGGCAAGGGCGGCAGCAACGGCTGCAGGGATCTCTTCGACACGCTCGACGCGCGTTACGCCGAAACTGCTGCCCGAAGCATTGGGCTTGACAAAGAGCGGCAGGCCCAGTTCCGCGACGATTGCCTCCGGATCGACCGTCTCGCCGCGCCGCACGAAGTGTTCGCGGGCCAGTCCGACGCCCGTGCCGGCTACGGCCCGTTTGGTCGAGATCTTGTCGAACGTAATGACCGACGAGGTCATCGAGCACGACGAATACGGAATCCCCATCATGTCGAGATACCCTTGCAGTTTGCCATCCTCGCCCGGCGTGCCGTGGATGAGGATCAGCGCATAGTCGAATTCCCGCCGTTGTCCGTCAACCGTAAGCGAAAAGTCGTTTCTGTCGAGCGGCCATTTTCGGCCGTCGGGCGTCGTATGAAGCCAGTCGCGGTGATGGATGTCGATGACGGTGATGTCGTATTTCGTGCGGTCGAGCGCCGCTTCGATCTGTGCGGCGCTCTGGAGGGCGATCTCCCGCTCCGGAGAGTCGCCGCCGGCCAAAAAGGCTATTCTGAGTTTTGCCATGTCCGACGTATTCTTGTTTTATGGATTGTAGATGTCCTTGTAGCGGAAATCGAGGATCTCCTCGACCAGCGAAGCATATTGCCGTGCATGCTCCTGCGTGGGATCCAGCTCCAGCGCACGGTGGAAATCGTTGAGTGCCTTCCCCCACTGCGTATGGCGGTAGTGCTCCAGTCCCCGTTCGATAAGCAGCCCGACATTCTGCGGATCGGCTGCAATGCGGCGGTCAAGAGCGGCAGCATAATCCTCCGGAGCCTCCCATAACCGTTTTTCACGGATGTAATCGAGGACTTCGGGCGTAAGCATGTCTTGGACGTCGCCGCCGGACGTCAGTCGTTGCCGCACTTCGGTCGAGGAGTAGTTCCACAGCGGAGCATCGGCCAGGTAGGTGATGCGGTCTCGATATGGTGTCAGGTCATACCCCTGGCGGGGATAGACCAGCAGCGGATAATTGTCCACCAGTTCCCTGTAATCTTTCCACCGGTCGAGTTGCGGAACGAGATCGGCGCCCATCAATATCTGAAAATGCATCCGGTCGCCGTAATTCTCCTGCAAGTGGCGGAGCGTATGGATCGTATAGGAGGGTTTGTCGAGCAGAAATTCGATGGCCGAGGGTTTGATACGCTCCGGGTAGCGCGAAGCGGCGCATGCCAGCTCCGCCATCTCGAACCGCGCCAGCTCGGGTGCCAGCTCGCTGTCGGCCTTGAGCGGGTTTTGCGGCGAGACGATCAGCGTCACCTCGTCGCAGGCGACATGTTCGACGACCCATTCGGCCAGTGCGACATGTCCCCGATGGATGGGATTGAAGGATCCGAAGTAGAGTACGACCTCTTTTTTTCTTGTCATTGTCGTTGTGGATTGCGGACGGTTATGCGAGAAAGTCGCGGACGATGGTTTCGACCTCCGCAACGGCCGTCTCCAGATTGTCGTTTACAACGGTATGGTCGAATTCCGGAGCTTTTGTCAATTCGAATCCAGCCTTGGCCACACGTTTGGCGATCACTTCCGGAGCATCCGTCCCCCGTTGACGGAGACGCCGTTCCAGCTCCTCGATCGAGGGCGGCATGATGAAGATCGAGCAGGCGTCGCGGCCGAAGATGCGCTTGAGGTTGATGCCGCCCATCACATCGACATCGAACAGAATCGTATGGCCTTTGCTCCAGATGCGTTCGAGTTCGCTGCGGAGCGTGCCGTAGCAGGTGCCGGCATAGACCTCCTCCCACTCGACGAAACGACCCTCCTCGACCGCCTTGCGGAACTCCTCGGCCGAGAGAAAATAGTAGTCCACGCCGTTGCGTTCCGTACCGCGCGGCGCACGCGACGTGGCCGAAATCGAAAATTCAAGCTGCGGCATCCGTTCGAGCAATCTCCGGACGATGGTCGTTTTGCCGGATCCGCTCGGTGCGGAGAAGATGATGAGTTTTCCCATGATGTTGAGTTCGCCTGTTCAAGTTCCGGTTGAGGTTGATGCTTACAGAAGGTTGAGCACCTGCTCCTTGATCTTCTCCAGTTCGTCCTTCATCTTGACGACCAGCACCTGGATGTTGCTTTCGTTGGCTTTGGAACCCATCGTATTGATCTCTCGTCCCATCTCCTGTGCGATGAAACCGAGTTTGCGTCCCGGCGCCTCTTCCGTAGCCGCCACCTCGCGGAAATAACGGCAATGGTTCGTCAACCGGACCTTCTCCTCGGTGATGTCGAGTTTCTCAAGATAGAAGATCATCTCCTGTTCCAGCCGGTTCGAATCGACATCGACCTTGAGCTGCGCGAGCTGTTCGCGGATGCGAGTGCGGATTGTCTCGGTGCGGGCGACCTCGAAAGGCGTGACCTCTTCCTTGTATTTCTCGATCAGCTCCACGCGGTGCAGCAGATCGGCGATAAGTGTCGCCCCCTCCTGCTTGCGGAACTCATCGAGCCGTGCTGCGGCTTCGGCGGCGGCCTCCATCAATGCCTG
>CALUOX010000119.1 GCA_944322375.1 uncultured Alistipes sp. | reverse complement strand
CGCCCACCTCCTGGAGATCTTCGGATCCGCAGAGAAAATCTTCGATGCGTCTGAAGAGTCGTTGATTCTCGACGCCAGACTAAGGCCCGACATCGCCCGAAACATCTCCTCGCGAAAAGGGCACTCCGCGGCCGAACGGGAACTGCGCTATTGCCGCAGGCACGGCATTCAGCCTGTCGCATCCACCGATCCACGATATCCGGAGCTGCTGCGCGAAATACCCGATTTTCCGCATGTCCTCTATGTAATGGGAAACATCGAGGCGCTTTCGCTGCGATGCATATCGATGGTCGGCACCCGCAGAATCTCAACCTACGGACAACGGCTCTGCAATGATCTCGTGCAAGGTCTGGCCGCTCTTCCACGACTGGCCATCGTCAGCGGGATGGCTTTCGGTGTGGATATCGCCTGCCATCGCGCCGCACTGGCGGCCGGGATTCCGACCATCGGCATCCTGGCAAATGCACTCCCCGACATAACTCCGACACAACACACGGCTGTCGCCCGCGAGATACTCGATCGGGGCGGTGCGATGATCTCCGAAATCAACTCGCAAACCAGACAGAAAGGGACCTTCTATCTTCCCCGCAACCGGATCATTGCGGCAATCAGCGCCGGAACGGTCGTTGTCGAATCTCCCGCCACGGGCGGCTCCCTCATCACCGCACAGCTGGCCGACGGATACAACCGCACGGTAATGGCTCCGCCCGGACGCACGACCGATATGAACTCTTCCGGGACAAACGCACTGATCAGGAATCGAAAAGCCGTGCTTGTCCGCTCGGCAAACGACATCATCGAGGAGCTCCAGTGGGAACTCGACCCTGCACCGCAGGCCGCAGCCACCGAGAACGACTCTTCGGAACCCGAACTGTCGCCCGAAGAGCAGCGACTGCTGGCTCTCTTCGACGACGATCCCCGAACCACGGATGATCTGATCCAGGCAGGAGGTTATGATTTCAATACGCTGAGTACGCTGCTCATCGGGCTTGAGCTGGCAGGATTCATCCGGCAGCTGCCCGGGAATCGATACGAGCGGCTCAAATACAATCCGACCACACGAAACAGACGATGGAACTGATCGATACACACTCCCATATCTATGAACCGGAATTCGATGACGACCGTGAAGAGGTGCTCCGCCGCGCCCTCGAAAACGGCGTGACGGCCCTGTTGCTGCCAGCCATCGACCCGGCCAGTGACGAACGGCTCTTCGCATTGAGCCACAACCATCCGGATTGCTGCTTCCCGATGATGGGCCTGCATCCCACGTCCATCAACGACAACCCCTCCTGGCGTCAGGACCTGCAGCGCGTGGAGCAGTATCTGAACTGTCCGCCCGAAGGCATTTCACGCTTCTATGGAGTCGGCGAGATCGGGCTGGATTTCTACTGGGACGACCGGTTTGTCGCCGAACAGACCGAAGCCTTCATTGCACAGCTGCATCTTGCGGCCCGCCTTGACCTCCCGGCAGTGATCCACACCCGGGCGGCGTGGGACCGCATGACGGAGATCATCGAGACGGAAGCCCGTCGCATACACGACGCAGGAGGCCGTCTGCGCGGAGTGTTCCATGCCTTCGCCGAAGAGTTGGAGACTTACGAACGGCTGCGCCGCTGCGGAGAGTTTCTCTTCGGAATCGGAGGCGTCGTAACCTTTAAAAAAAGCAAGTTGGCCGACACGGTGCGGGAGATGCGGCTCGACGACCTCGTGCTGGAGACCGACTGCCCCTATCTTACGCCGGTTCCCCATCGCGGCGAACGGAACGAATCGGCCTATGTACGCTTTGTCTGCGAGAAGGTTGCGCAGGTGAAAGGAATCACCCCCGACCAGGTTGCAACGGCAACAACGGCCAATGCCCGAAGACTCTTCTTCGACAAATGTGCCGACAGGAGAGAACCTTGAGCCGGCCCCGCACCCAACCGTCGTTTCGATCGGACATCCGAACCCCCTCCCGAGCGACCGATCCCCCGCACCCTGTTTTCCGATCGGGGCTCCATGTTTCGAAACAAAAGGGACGTTTCACACCATTCGGACATTTTCCGAGTACGAAATTACGGGAATCTTGCTATTTTTGCACGGGAATTTACACGACGACATTCCAAACATATGGGATCATCGGTTTTAATCATCTATACGGGCGGGACGATCGGCATGAAGACCGATCCCTCGACGGGGACACTCGTACCGTTCGATTTCAACGGCATCTACGATGAATTTCCGTCGCTGCGCTCGCTCAAGGTCCACATCGACGTGGTCTCGCTGGACCCGATCATCGACTCCTCGAACGTCACGCCCGCCCTGTGGCAGCATCTGGCGGAGCTCATCCGTGACAACTACACCCGTTACGACGGTTTCGTCATCCTGCACGGCACCGATACCATGTCCTATACGGCTTCGGCATTGAGTTTTCTGCTGGAGAATCTCTCCAAGGCGGTGGTCTTTACCGGAAGCCAGATTCCTATCGGCGTGCTGCGCACCGACGGCCGCGAGAACCTCATTACGGCGATCGAGATCGCTGCGGCCCGCGATGGCGAAAGGTCGCGCGTGCCGGAGGTGTCGCTCTATTTCCAGAACCGGCTGTTCCGTGCCAACCGCACCAAGAAACAGAGTGCCGAAGAGTTTGCGGCATTCCGCTCCTACAACTATCCCGCGCTGGCGGAGGTAGGGGTCAACATCACCTATCACAGGGAATACATCCATTATCCGAGCCACCCCGAAGCGGACCTGCGCATCGCCACGTCGCTCGATGACCGGATTCTGGTCGTGAAGCTCTTTCCGGGCATTCATGAAGAGATGCTTCGCTCGATGTTCTCGATTGAAGGTCTGCGCGGGGTCGTCCTCGAGACCTACGGAGCCGGAAACGCCCCTACGGCATCGGGATTCATCCGCACCGTGCGCGAGGCGGTCGATCGCGGTATTGTGGTCATGAACGTCACCCAGTGCACGGGAGGGAAGGTTGCCATGGAGCTCTATGAAACGGGGCGCCAGCTGCAGGAGGCAGGTGTCATCTGCGGATACGACATCACCACCGAAGCCGCCGTGGCCAAGCTCATGTACGTTTTGGGACAGAACCTTCCTCCGGAGTCCACACACCGACTTTTGTGCCGTCCCCTGCGAGGAGAATTTACTTCGGGCGACGTTGCATAAGCCAAATTTTTTTTCTATATTTCGCACAGTTTAGCCGGCAAAACCGAGAACAAGCCGAAAAGGGGAAGAGGGGACGTTGTGCCAAAATGCTGACAGCCAGAGCCTTCCGCAAGGAAGAAGAGGGCAGGAGGCAAGGCATGGCGGAACGACGGAAAAAAGGGTCCGGTCCCGCATTTTCCGGTATCGGGCGGTAAAAAGATACGGAAATGAATTTTTTTGAAAAAAATTGACAGGAGAGATCGAAACCGAACTTAAAAGCAATAGATCAAAAAAAACACTAAACAAATTTATTAATTATTAAACGTATGAAAAAACTTTTTTTGATTCTGTCAGTAGCCATGTTCTCGCTTGGCTCTGTTGACGTGTTCGCTCAGGACAACGCACACGAAGGAGCGGCTCCTGCCGCTACGGAGGAGGTTGAAGCCACAGCCGAGGCAGCTCCGGCCGCTGT
>CALUOX010000118.1 GCA_944322375.1 uncultured Alistipes sp. | reverse complement strand
CCATGTCCCCTGTACCCGTACGAACGGGTCGGACGCTCCTCCCGTGCGCCGCGGTCGTCGGCATAGGTGCCATACTCGGCCGAGGAACGTTTGTCTCGATCATAACGCTCCTCCCGCACGCCGTAACGGCCCTGCGGGCGTGCCGCTCCATATCGCGAACCTCCCGCAGGCCGCGATGCGTGTTCTCCGACCGGACGGTTGTCCTTCGTAAAATTGGGATTGAACGAAGCACGCCGCGCCGCATGTCCGTGTGCCGCCTCACCGGCATCACGCCGGGGAGCCGCATGTCGCTCGACACGTTCCGCCGTTGTCGTACGTTTGCGCTTGTCGCGTGCAAACCGATCGAGAGCGGCTGTCGAATCGCTGTTGTAATCTTTCATCGTCTGTTTTATTAGGATCCGGCATCGCCGGATGAATCTGCATCATCCGCGGTTGTAACCGCGCCGCAAAGGTAATCTATTTTTCGGGATTGTCTGCACAAACCGCACCAAATCAGTTGCGGAGCAAATATTTTTCATTCCGGCACCAGACCGGTACAAAAGAAACGAACCGACAGGCCGGTTCCGTATTCCACCGCTCCGCTTTTTCCGGTTTCCTCATCCATCCCGACCGGAAACCGCGTTCGGAAACATCCGCCATCGACAGGCATCTCCGACAGACCTGACATTGCAAGGTCGCCCTGCAAAATCGGTCCCTGCCGCTCCACCCGATATGCAATTACCTCAATCCGCCCGTTCCACAACCGGCTTGTTCCCTCCGCTCGATACGGCTCACGATACGCCCCGGCAGGCAATCTCCTGGAAAAAAGATCGGCCGCAGACGGAAGGATGTCTGCGGCCAAAAGTACCGATATCCCGGCGATATCACTTCTTGGGGACCTTCTCGAACAGGTCGCGGATACCGCCCAGCGCACCGATGACCGACGTCGCTTCATAAGGAATATAGATCGTTTTGTCGTGGTCGCCGCCGGCCATCTCCTTCAACGCCTCGATGTACTTCACCGCCAACAGATAGGTCGAAGGATCGGCACTGCCGCTCCGGATCGCCGTCGCCACACGCTCGATCGCTTCGGCTTCGGCCTGCGCCAGCAGGATCTTCGCCTGCGCCTCGCCTTCGGCCTTCAGGATCTGTGCCTGCTTCTCCGCCTCGGCATAGTTGATCTGCGAGGTACGGTCGCCCTCCGACTGAAGAATCACCGAAGCCTTTTCACCTTCGGCCTTCAGAATCTTCGCACGGCGTTCCCGCTCGGCCTGCATCTGCTGCTCCATCGCATTCTTCACACTGTCGGGCGGCGTGATGTCCTGCAACTCCACACGGTTGATCTTCACGCCCCACTTGTTCGTCGCCTCGTCCAGCACGGCCCGCAGCTTCGCATTGATCGTATCGCGCGAAGTGAGCGTTTCGTCCAGCTCCAACTCGCCGATCACGTTGCGCAGCGTCGTCTGAGTCAGCTTCTCGATGGCATTCGGCAGGTTGTCGATCTCATAGACCGCCTTTACCGGATCCACGATCTGAAAATAGAGCAGGGCGTTGATCCGCGTGGTTACGTTGTCCTTCGTGATGACGTTCTGCTCCGGAAAGTCATAGACCTGCTCGCGCAGATCGATCCGGTCCGAATAACGGATCACGACGGTCTCCGCGCCGTTCCACGACACCGGATAACGCACATAGACCTTGCGCGGCCGATCCAGGATCGGCCAGATGATGTTGATGCCCGACGGCAGCGTCCGGTGATAACGTCCCAGACGTTCAATCACCTTCGTCTCCGACTGCTGGATGATCTTCACGCCCGACACCACAAAGACGATGATGATCAGCGCGATCAGCAACAAAATGACAAGACTTCCCATAACTCAGACTTTTCTAACGGTTAATACGATACTATCCATCTTTTCGATGACCACACGGGCACCCGTTTCGATGACCGATCCGTCGGCCGTCACGGCGGTCCATTCGACCCCGTCCAGACGCACGCGGCCGCTTTCACGCGCGGCATCGATCGTCTCGACGACCGTCGCCGTGCGACCGATCATCGCACCGGCATTCGTCGCCGCGCCCCGGTTTCGTCGGAAAAAATAGCGCAGCAGCAACGGTCGCACCACAACCAGCGCACAGATGCTCACAACGGCAAAGACAAGAATCTGAATCGTCAGATCCTCCGTATAACAGGCGGCCACACCTGCCGCCGCGGCGCCGACAGCCAGACAGAACAGGGCAAAACCCGTCGTAAAGATCTCGGCGGCAAAGAGCAGCAGCGCGGCGATGATCCAAAGGTGCCAAATCTCCATGGGACAATGTTTTCCGATCTGACACAAAGATAGAAAACTTTTCCCAATATGCAACTTTTCCGTGTCAATTGTTCGCAGACTGCGGCAAAAGCCGCTTCGCGGCCTCCCATCCGATCGTTTTTTGTCGTATCTTTGTACCGTTATGAAGATGAATCGGGAAATCCTCCGACTGGCCCTGCCCAATATCGTGTCGAACATCACGGTTCCCGTGATGGGCATCGCCAGCACGATGATCGCCGGCAATCTGGGCGGCGATGCCACGCGGACGATCGGTTCGCTGGCCGTCGGCGTCTCGATCTTCAACTTCATCTACTGGAACTGCTCCTTCCTGCGGATGGGAACGAGCGGGCTCACCGCCCAGGCCTATGGCGCCGGGAACATCCACGAATGCACCAACATGCTGGCCCGCACCCTGCTTGTTGCCGCCTCGCTCGGCGCTCTCATTCTCCTGCTCCAATACCCGTTGGGAAAAGTCGCCATCTGGGCCATGCACGGCGATGCGCTTGTCGCGGAATACTTCCGGGCCCGCATCTGGGCCGTGCCGGCCGGGATCATCCTCTTCGGATTCAACGGCTGGTTCATCGGCATGCAGAACGCCCGCATACCGATGTACATCGCCATCCTGCAGAACGTAGTCCACATCGGCTGCGCATGGTTCTTCGCCTTCCGCTGCAGTATGGGTATCGCCGGAATCGGATACGGATCGGTCGTGGCGCAATACCTCGGCGTAACCCTCGCCGCCATACTTGTCGTCAGCCACTACCGCAAATACATCACCCGCATCGACTGGTCGGCCGTCTTCGACCTGCGGCCCATCCGCCGCTTCCTGACCGTCAACCGCGACATCATCGTCCGCACACTCTGCATCGTTGCCGTCTATACCTTCTTCACGGCGGCATCGTCCCGCATGGAGGACAAAACCCTGCTGGCCGTCAATACGATTCTGCTGCAGCTCTTCACCCTCTTCTCCTACATGACCGACGGCTTTGCCCAGGCCACCGAAGCGCTCGTCGGACGATTCATCGGCGCCCGCGACGGAGACTCCCTGCGCCACTGCATCCGCAACGCCATCATATGGTCGTTGGTCGTCGCCACGGTGTTTGTGGGCATCTATCTCATCTGGTGGCGCGACCTGCTGCACCTCTTCACCCTGAACAACCCCGCTTCGTCGGCTCAGATCATCGAGACCGCCGGTCAATACATCGGCTGGATCATTGCCATCCCGATAGCCAGCTCCCTGCCCTTCCTCATGGACGGCATCATGGTCGGGGCAACCCGCACCCGCATCATGCGCGACTCGATGATCCTCTCGACGGTCGTCTATTTCGGCGTATTCTTCGCATTCACGCCGCTGGTCGGCAACAATGCACTCTGGTGCGCCTTCCTGCTCTACATGCTGCTGCGCGGCGTGCTGCAATACCTGATGACCCACCGTCTGCACGACATCTAC
>CALUOX010000117.1 GCA_944322375.1 uncultured Alistipes sp. | reverse complement strand
CTACGTCCTCTACACGCCGGCGCAATGGAGCAACAAGGGCAGCAAGTCGTTCACCTCGGCGGTCTTCCGCCAGAAGGCCTCCGGCAAGCTCTTTGCCGTACTCAATACCCACCTCTGGTGGAAGGTCGATGCCGCGCAACCCGGAAGCACCTATGCCCGGACCGCACAGGTAAATCTGATGATGGCCGAGGCCGAGATCCTGAAGGCGAAATACGGATGTACGATCTTCGTGACGGGAGACATGAATGCCTATGAAGATTCGTTGCCCATCCGTCAGTTCCTCGACGGCGGATACCTTCCCTGCTACAAGGTGGCGACAGACCGCACGCACACGGGCAACGGCCACCACGTATGCTCGCCGAAAGAGGGATACTCCCGCCAGACAAGCCGCCGCAGCCTCGATCGGGAAGAGGGCGCCATCGACCACTGCTTCATTCACAATGCACGGGAGGGCGTTGTCGTCAAGGCTTTCGACTGCGTTACGTCCCGGTTCACCATCAAGCTGACCGACCACTACCCCTATCTGATCGATGTGGCGCTGTAAGCAGCCGACGCTCATCGGCATCTTCACACTCGTCTATCTGTCGGGAGTCGCGCTCTTCTTCCTCCGGAGCGTGGCTCTTCCCGGCAAGATTGCCTGCCCGACGGCCTGGCTCGCCATCGTAGTGTTCGGTGCAGGTAGCCGGAGAGCGCGTCCGGCAGCCTGGGCCCTGTTGTTCTCAACAGCCGGAGATGCGGCCGGAGCCCTGCACCTCTTCCTCCTCCAGATCGCCTTCTTTGCCGCCGCACACCTTGCCTATATCCGCTACTTCCTGCGGGAGGCACACTACTCCGTGCGGCGCATGCTCGGCACTCTGCTTGTCGGCGGCGGGGCCCTGCTTTTCGGACTGTGGCAGCTCCTGTCCCACATCGATCCGCCGGCCGAGCGGACCGGTGTCGCCCTTTACGCCGTCGTGATCGCCGCAATGCTGGCGAGCACGCTCCTCTATCGGGGCCGCTTCGCCGCCGGATTCCGTTGCGCCGCCCTGCTCTTCATCGGCTCCGATGCGATGATCGGCTGGGACAGGTTCGTCGAACCGATATCCTGCGCCGATCCGCTGATCATGGGGAGCTACTACGCCGCCCAATACCTCTTCGCGCTGCTCGCATTGCTGAACGGCTCCAAAGATTCCATACAAACCGTTCCTGCCCCGCAACCGGAAAGCGACGACCAATCGGGCGACCGATAAAAGAGGTCCCCGCACGCCCCGCAACATCCGCCCCTTCGGAATACGGCCAGCCGACCGAATCACCGTAAAAACAGATAAACGGCCCCAAAGATTCCACACGAACCGGTCCTGCCCCGCAACCGGGAAGCGACAACCAATCAGGCGACCGATAAAAGAGGTCCCCGCGCGCCCCGCAACATCCGTCCCATCGGAATGCGGCCGGCCGACCGAATCACCGTAAAAACAGACGAACGGCTCCATAGATTCCATACGAACCGGTCCTGCCCCGCAACCGGAAAGCGACAACCAATCAGGCAACCGATAAAAAGAGACTTCCGCGCACTCCGCAATATCCGCCCCATCGGAATGCAGCCGGCCGACCGACCGCATTGACCGCATTGACCGTAGAGGAAGCTTTCGCCAAAGGGTGACGACGGACTTCCCGCATCATATCCGCCTTCGGCAGAAAACCCTGCGGCAAATTTCCGAATCCCCGCTTTTTTCGCTACTTTTGCGACATCTAAATCCAAACCCGATTATGGAATTGAGCAATCTGACCGCCATCTCGCCCATCGACGGCCGCTATCGCAAAGTCACAGAACCGCTTGCCGACTACTTCTCGGAATATGCCCTCATCCGCTACCGCGTACGTGTGGAGGTGGAGTACTTTATCGCCCTGTGCGAACTGCCGCTTCCCGAACTGCGGACAATCGATGCCGCGCATTTCGAGGCGCTGCGCGATCTGTACCGTCGCTTCACGCTGGCCGATGCACAACGGGTCAAGGAGATCGAGCGCACGACCAATCACGACGTCAAGGCCGTGGAATACCTGCTCAAGGAGAAGCTGGAGACATTGGGGCTGCACGCCTTCAAGGAGTTCGTACACTTCGGCCTCACCTCGCAGGACATCAACAATACGGCCATTCCGCTCTCGATAAAAGAGGCGCTTGCCGAGGTCTGCTACCCCGCATTGAAGGAGCTGCGCGACAAACTTGCCGCACTGGCCGATGAATGGCACTCCGTCCCGATGCTCGCCCACACACACGGACAACCGGCATCGCCCACACGCCTGGGAAAGGAGCTGATGGTCTTCGTCGAACGGCTCGACCGTCAGACCGCCCAGCTGCAGGCAATCGAGATCCCCGCAAAATTCGGCGGCGCAACCGGCAACTTCAACGCCCACCATGCAGCCTACCCCGCCATCAACTGGATCGGATTCGCCAACCGCTTCGTAAACGGCACGCTGGGGCTCCACCGCTCGCAATATACCACGCAGATCGAACACTACGACAATCTTGCGGCGATCTTCGACGCCCTCAAACGCATCGATACGATTCTCATGGACCTCTGCCGCGACATGTGGACCTACATCTCGATGGAGTATTTCAAACAGCGCATCAAGGCCGGAGAGGTCGGGTCAAGCGCCATGCCGCACAAGGTCAACCCCATCGACTTCGAAAATGCCGAAGGCAATCTGGGTGTCGCCAATGCGCTCTACGGACATCTGGCGCTCAAGCTGCCGCTCTCGCGCATGCAGCGCGACCTGACGGACTCAACCGTTCTGCGCAACGTCGGCGTGCCGATTGCCCACACGCTGCTGGCCGTCACGTCGCTGATGAAGGGTCTGGGCAAGATCATCCTCAACGAAGAGGCTTTGAAACGCGATCTGGAGAACAACTGGGCCGTTGTGGCGGAGGGGATTCAGACGATCCTGCGGCGCGTCGGTTATCCGTCGCCCTATGAAGCGCTCAAGGCCCTGACCCGCACGAATACCCACATCACGCCGCAAGCCATCGCGGAGTTCATCAACACGCTCGATGTGGACGAATCGGTCAAGGAGGAGCTGCGGGCCATCACTCCGACAAGCTACACGGGTATCGATTTCTGATCGTCCCGCTCCACGCGCATGCTCCTGCCGGGTGCATGCATTCGCAATTTTCCGGCGCACGGATTGCCTTTCGGCATCTTCGTGCGCCGTTTTCTTTTCCGCAGCCAGCATGTTGAGCATCTGCTGGATACGGCCAACATGAAGGACCGCACGAAGGGCCCGATACGCCGTTGAATGCCGGACCGCCAGTCCCCGAATGAAGCCCGCTCCGCCGACAATACGCAACGCAGCAGTCTCATGCTTCGAAAGAGACGGCGCAGAGAAAAAGTCGATAAAAGTATAATAGGGACGGGGGACCATCCGCCGCAAAGGCCGAAAAGTGCCGCAACTCTCTTCACCGGCATGCTTCCGGAAAGATAGGCATCACCTTTGCAAGATCTCGGAGCAAAAACACATGAGACCATGACAAAAGCTGAAATCGTAAAGGAGATCGTCCGGAAAACGGGCGTCAAGGCCGTCACCGCCGCAACCGTCGTCGAGCGGACCATCGCAGAGATCCGTCGTGCAATGATCGATGGCGAGAATGTTTATCTGCGGGGCTTCGGGAGTTTCGTCATCAAGGAACGGGCGCAAAAAATGGCCCGCGACATTACGCGCAACAAGACCATTGTCGTACCGGCGCGCCGCGTTCCGACGTTCCGACCCTCGAAAGCACTGTTGAAAAAGGTCGAGCAGGAGTCTCCGGCCAGGGCTGCCGGCCGACAGAAAGACAGATGACGCAGCTCCTGAATCCGACTCTGACGGAATATGACAGATTCCCCGCTTTCGGGATCCTGGAGGTGTCCGGCCAACGGACTCTCCGACATTTCTCGTAAGACCGATCGCCCGCAGGAAACGGGGGATCATCAACGGACAAGAGACAATTATACGAAAAAGGAGAGCACAGCTGCATGAAGAGACC
>CALUOX010000116.1 GCA_944322375.1 uncultured Alistipes sp. | reverse complement strand
GGCTCTTCTCGACATTGGCCTCGATCGTACCCTTGAACTGGCCGTGCATCGTGTCATACTTCAGCATGTAAGCCAGATAGTCCACCGGGCAGAGGTCGTTAATACCTACGATCTCGTATTTGTCCGTCTGCGTGCAGGCAGCACGGAATACCATACGGCCGATACGGCCGAAACCGTTGATACCAATCTTGATTGTTGCCATAATTGTAATTTTTTATTGTTTGGAAAAAACGTTCTGTTATTCGCGTCACAAAAGTATATACTTTATATATATTTCACAAATAAATAAGTAAATATTTTTAAGATGATCCCCCTTTCAAAAGGCTCATCCCGGGGAAAGATCCCGCGTCCGAAAGAGATCGTCGCACCCGTCGTTTCCGACTCTCCCGCAACGGTTTGCAACCGAACCTCCGGTCATTCCGCATACCGGTTTGCGGCTGAATCTCCGCCCGTTCCAACAGTCTGACATCCTGTCGCTTCCGCAGCTGCATCCGTTTGTTCCTCACGCCGCCTCGACTAAATTTCCAGCCTGCTTCAACATTTCCCGCAGCAGCAGAACCAGCCACTCACTCTGACCGCCTGCAACAACGGAATCTTCCGCTTGACGCAACATCCTGCCGCAACAGCATCGCACGCCTGTTCCGACGCGCCGCCGTAACTAAATTTCCAACCTTCTTCAACACCCCCGCAACAGCAGAACCAGCCACTCACTCCAACCGCCTGCAACAACGGAATCGCCCGCTTGCCGCAACATCCTGCCGCAACAGCATCCGCCTGTTCCGACGCGCCGCCGCAATCCCCGCTCCGCCTTCTCTCCGACTCCCCCGCCGCAGCGGTTCCGCCGCCGGAGCACCTTCATCAGATGGCGCGCTTGGCGCGTTTGGCCATGGCCGAGGCAAATACGAAATCGTTCAGTTCCCGGTTGTCCGCATGCAGGATCTCCTCCTTCGTCCCTTCCCACCATTTGCGGCCCTCATGGATATACACAATCTTCTCGCCAATCTCCATCACGGAGTTCATGTCATGCGTATTGATGATCGTCGTGATGTTGTACTCCTCCGTAATTTCATGGATGAGGTTGTCGATGACGATCGAAGTCTGCGGGTCAAGTCCCGAATTGGGCTCGTCGCAGAACAGATAGCGCGGATTGAGCACGATGGCCCGGGCAATGGCCACGCGCTTGATCATGCCGCCCGACAGCTCCGACGGATAGAGATCGTCGGCATTCTCCAGCCGCACCCGGTGCAGACAAAACTCGACCCTTTCCCGCTTCTCGGCCTCCGACTGTTCGGTAAAGAGATCGAGCGGCAGACGCACGTTCTCCGCCACCGTCGAGGAGTCGAGCAGCGCTCCGCCCTGAAAGATCATGCCGATGTTCTTGCGCACGGCCTTGCGCTCCTTGAAGCCCAGCGCCGTGTAACAGATGTCATCATAGTAGATCTCGCCCGAATCGACGGCATGCAGCCCCACCAGGCACTTCAGCAGAACGGTTTTTCCCGAGCCGCTGCGACCGATGATGAGGTTCGTCTTTCCGGTGTCGAACGTCACCGAGATGTCGTCAAGCACCGTCCGCCCTTCGAACGACTTGCAGATATGTTCCGCCCGTATCATGTCAACAGAATTTGCGTAAGGATCAGGTTGAAGATCATGATGACGATCGACGATGCCACCACGGCCCGTGTCGAAGCCTTGCCCACCTCCAGCGAATTGCCCTTGGCGTAATATCCGAAATAGGCCGAAACGGAGGTGATGATGAATGCGAAGAAGCAGGTCTTGATAAGCGTGTAGATGATCGAGTAGAGCCGGAAGTCGTACAACAGTCCGGTAACATAGTCGTCGGGAATCATGATCCCCGTGAAGACGGCGATCAGCCAGCCGCCGAAGATACCGATCAGAATACTCAGGATCGTCAGGAACGGGAAGAAGAGAACCGTTGCGACGATCTTCGGCAGAATCAGATACGACGCCGAGTTGACACCCATGATCTCCAGCGCATCGATCTGCTCCGTGATGCGCATCGTACCGATCTCGGAGGCGATGCTCGACCCGACCTTTCCGGCCAGGATGAGCGCCACGACGGTCGAGGAGAACTCCAGAATCATCGTTTCGCGCGTAGCGTAACCGATGATGTATTTCGGAATGAAGGGCGATTCGAGGTTGATCGACATCTGCAGCGTGATGACCGCGCCGATGAAGACCGAGATGATGGCGGTCAGCCCGATGGAGTTGAAGCCCAGCGCCTCCATCTCGTAGATGATACGGCGACGGTAGATCGAGAGCTTCTCGGGGCGCGAGAAGACCTTCCCCATCAAAATGAAATATTGCCCGATCTGGGCGAAGAGTTTCGTCACCATATTCGTTTTGTCGCGGAGAGCGTCCTGCGACGTCTCCGCTGCTGTTGTCAATCTTTCCCGTGCGTCTCGACCTCCTCGAACTCGACATACTCGCCGACCGAATCGTTAACCCGTTTTTCGGGTGTTTCCGAGGTCTTGTAAACTTTGACATCCCCTTCGCGGCGATGTCCCGATCGCCAGGCATAGGTACGGCGTTGCGCACCGTCCTGCGCGAAACCGCCCTGCCGCTCCATCTCGCGACGCAGGCGATTGATGCGGTAGCGGAACAGGAGAACCGCCACAACGATCAAAAACAGAATCGTCATCATAAAGAACAATATGAAATTGGCCACGCCGATCAGCACCGAAGGTGCACCGACGGCCAGAACCAGCAGCAACAGACACAACAAGGGATTCCGACGGACAAACTCCGTGAATCCATATATGATTCGAGAGAAGACTCCCATAACGACATTCAACATTCTCACGACAAAGGTACAAAAATCGAACGAAAAAACGCAACCGGCACCGGCATCCTCCCTATTTTCTGCATTTTGTTCACATCCCGGACGACCTCTCCGGAAGGGTTGCGGCCGGACATTCCGACCCGGCTGCTCCTGCCATCGGCGCTGCCCCGTCCGCAGCAGCACCGCGGCATTCCTGCTTCCGCGCCCCTGCGGAGCAAGCGGGACCGGCATCTTCCCCATATTTCACAAGCAACCGTTCACGTTGCGACACACCCGTCATCTCATTAATTGCGAGATAATCAAACCGATGTTTGCTTCCGCATCCGATTTTTCCTATCTTTGTGAACGGGGAGGAGCCAATCCTCTACCAGCAAAAAGCCGATACGGAGATCCGCTCTCCAACAAGAACGGTCGCGCCATCGGAAAATTGTCTGACAAACACCTGAAACCAATGAAAAGACTACTGACTCTTGCGGCCCTGCTGCTCGCCATCTCTCCGCTGACGGCCGGAACACAACGGCGAATCGCCGGAACTCCCCTCGGGAAATTCACGATCGTATATGCCTCCGCCGTCGAAGACGAAGAGGGCATCGACATTGCCCGCGCCCTGCAGCAACAGCTTGTCGCCAACGGCCTGCCGGAACTGACAATCATGCCTGACAGCGCATTCCAGCGGGGAAAAGCCCTCCGGATTCTCCCCGCACCCGAGAAGGAGCCCTTCGGTTACGGCATCCAGCTTCATCGGGGCGACCTGACCATCAACGGCGGCGGCAACTGGGCATTGACCGCGGCAGCCAGTCTCGCAGCGGAGATGCTTGCCAAGGGCGACATTCCCCGCTCCTGCAACATCGAAGGCTCGGTCGAAGGAGAACAGCTCTTTTTCCGCACGACGGGGACGAATCTCCGGATTCTGGCCGACAACATCTGGGACTACAGCCGCGACGACATTCCCGAAGCCTGGCAGGCCCTCGGCGAAGATCCGCGCGACGATGTACGGGCACCGCAGTTTGCACAGCTGGCAAGGGCCTACATGCCCGATGTGCTCAATCTCCAGGAGTACAGCCTCCACATGCACGAACGCTTCTATCCGCTCATCCGGAAATACGGCTACAAGATAGCCTGGGAGGGAAAGGAGCCGTGGAACAACACCCCGATCTTCTACAATCCCGAGACCGTGGAGCTCGTCGATGTCAACTACGTC
>CALUOX010000115.1 GCA_944322375.1 uncultured Alistipes sp. | reverse complement strand
AGCGGCAGCGAGAACTTCAACCTTGGAGGTGTCGGACAACGCTCCTTCAGGAACATGGACGGCGAGGAGGTTGGCATACGGATCATCGAACGCAACGTCGATTTTCTGGAGAACAACTATGGAACGATCGCCCTCTATGAGTTCCGCTTCGGCGAGGCCTGCTGGACGCTTTGCGGTCTCGGACACCAGTGGAACACCACGCCGGGCAACATCTCCCGCATGATGATTCTGCTGGCCACCCACGGCAGCGACTCGAAGAGCTGGTACATGGAGGGATACGAGCAGGCGGTGAAACCGGGACAGAACTGGTTCAAGTTCACGGCCCAGAACTCCGTAAAGACCCGCACCATCCGCTGCATCAAGACGCCGGTCGAATACATGTACGACTGACCGGCGACAACCGATGCCGCGCAAAACAGAAACGCATGACACGACAAATCAGAATAACAACAAAGACACTTATGAACACGAAACACGCGACATTCCGACTTTTGCTGCTTCTTCCGACCCTCATCGGAGCCGCATGCTCCGACGACAAGCCGACGGCAGCTCCCTCCGTTGTGACCCCCGTAGCCTCCATCCGCCTGGCCCGCTACGAAGGCTCCGGGCAGCACCTTGACGGTGAACAGACCATCAACGATCTGCACGTATGCCACTTCGAGTCCGGGCGGTTGACAGCTGTTCATGAACATGCCGTCACCTCGGAAGACGGAAGCTACAATCTCCCGCTCGAACAGCACGCCGGAACCCTCTATGTCGTAGCCAACACCAAGGGACTCATCGACTGGGACGCCCTGCAAAGAGAGTCGCTGACCGAAGCGGAGTGGCTGAAGAGAACCGTTGCAACGGGCTCCATGACGCCGCCGCACTTCTTCTCCGGAAGCGTGACGCTCGGCGCTCAGAGCGGGGATCAGCCCGTCGTGCCGGTCACGCTCAAGCGCGGTGCAGCGCGTTTCGACCTCCAGATCCGCACTGCAGGTACAACCTCCGTCAGGAGTTTCACCCTGCAGAATGCCGCACAATCGGGCTACCTCTTTGCAAACGCCGACAATCTTTCACCGGCCGACGTGCAGCGCCAGGACGTGACGCTTGAGTTCGACACGCCGATTCAGAACGACACCCCGGGTATCCTCTATCTCGGCGAACAGCAGAACGTCGATCTCGTGATCCGCATCGAGGCCGTCATCGACGGGCAGCTCAAGACCCTGACCCGTCCCTTCGAAGGCGACATCAAGCGCAACACGCTCTATACGATAACCATCCGGAAGGATGTCATCGACATCCGTCTCGACGTCGCCCTGGACGAATGGGAAGAGGGCGGAGATACGGAACTGACGCCGCAGGCGGCCTGAAAACGAACCATTGTCTTACGATCCGCAACACAACAGAAGCATCATGATTCCGAAGAAAAATCCTTTACGTCCGATTCTCGGCGCCCTGCCGCTGATAGGGCTGCTGTTTGCCTGCTCCGGGCCGATCGACAACGACTCCGCCGCCGGCGTCCGGGGCACCGTCGTCCGCATGTCGGCCGGAAGCTTTCAGACAAACGGAACGCCGGATCCGCTGCCCGGCGAGGAGTCGGTCGGACGTCTCGACGCCTACCTCTTCGAAGGGGGGCTCCTCACGACCGTATATGACAACCTGCAGCTTGCGAACGGCAGCTGCGACCTCGCCCTTGAGCGTCTGGCCGGGACGCTGTACGTCGTGGCCGATGCTCCGATCGACGCTCCGCAGCAGGGATTTCCGGAATCACAATGGCTGGAGACAACCGTGACGATGGATCCCGATACGCCGCAACCCTTCCTTACCGGTGTACTCGATCTCGATGCACTGCCGGCCGGATCGACGCTTGCACCGCTGACCCTCACACGCGGTGTCGCACGGTTCGATCTGAAGGTCAAGGTCGCCGGCGAGGCCCTCGTCCGGAGTCTCACCGTCAAGAATGCGGGACGGAAAAGCTACCTCTTCCCCGGAGAAGAGCCGTTGCAGGCCTCGCCGGATGATCTGTGCGAGGTGACGGTTCACCTCGATACCCCCGCAACCGAAGACACCCCCGGACTCCTCTACCTTTACGAACAGCGCAACACGGCGCTGCGGATCGGCATCGAGGCCGTCATCGACGGGAAGGAACAACGGTTGGAGACGGCCCTTCCCGGGCAGATCCTCCGCAATACGATCTACACGGTAACGCTCCGCAAGGGGGTGATCGATACCGACGTCCGGCTGACCGTCGAGGAGTGGTCCGACGGCGGTTCGACAGCGCTCCAGCCCGATCTGGACGGAGTTCCGACCGTCGATCTCTCCCGATCGGAACTCCCTGCCGATGTCCTTGTCGGGGAGGATTGCCGGGCGCTCGTGCTGCCGCACCGGCAGGTGGAGCTGCTGCTGGGCGTTGACTGCAACGACGAACTCGAAGCCGTAGCCGTCGAAGGGTATCCGCTGACGGTCGAAGCGGTCGAATCCGCACGCGGCCTGAACGGCCGGAACCTCTTCCGGATCCACAAGTCGCTCTTTCCGCCCAACATGCCCGCAGCGGAGATCCCGCTCCGGTTCCGGCGCAGGGGATTCGACAATGTCTATACCGAGGACCGGATCGTGCTCCATCTCACGGCCAACCCCACGACGCTGACCGGTGCGCTGCAGTTCGATGCCGACACCTACGCCTGCGATTTCGGCCGTTATATCGACAATGAACTGGGACGTTTCACACTGCCCGAGGGAAAAGAGGTCGTTGCGGAGTTCGACGGCGACGAGGATCCGTGGATCCGGATCGCTCCCGATCCGGCGATGCCGAATGTCGCACGTGTCGTAGCGGGCTGGCGCCCCAACGATCCGACGGCCGACGGCCGCATGCAGCGGGCGCGTCTGGTCATACGCGACAGCGCCGACGGCGGGCAGCGCGAGGAGTATGCTGTCGCACGCCGCAACTACGGGCTTCCCGTAACCTGGCTGCACGGCGTATGGTGGTGCAAATACAACGCCCGGGGCAATTCACGGTCGTTCGACGATCAGATTCTCTCCTCGAACGATCCGGCCGCGGCAGCCGGAAAGACACTCTTCGAGTACCTTGCAAGCTGCACCACCGAGGAGTATTACGCACTTTGGGGATGGGCCTATCAGGGTGACAGCGGCAAGGGCCTTCGCGTCATCGACGACAACGGCGTGCTCGTCATGGAGGGATTCCGGAGCGACATCCAGACCCACATCAACCGGCTGCCGGCCGACGCCCTGTCGCCCGACGGGTACGAACTGCCCTCGATGGAGATGTTCAACCGTGTTTTCGACGCAACGGACTACATCTGGATGATGTGGAGCGGATCCCACACCATCAAGGTTCCCTGGGAAGGACATTCGCTGATCCGGCGTACGCAGCAGCGGCGCAGCGATGTGAAGGTCGGAAGCGTACAGACCACCGAACTGATCTCCGTTGCCATGTCAAGCCCCGACTATCCCGAATACGAGCCGGTAACCTGGTATGGTCCGGGTGCGCAGTGGAACAGCGACGGCATCAGGCATTCGAACCACTACAACAACATTCTCTTCGGCGTACACTCGCCCGAAGGTTCGGGGTGGTACATCAACGGAGGCATGGCCAATCTGTACATGACCAAAAACGGAGCCGGCAACAAGGACACGCGGATTCTCCGCTTCATGAAGTCGCCCGTCGAATACATCTACTGATACCGGCAGCAACAACGCCACCGGAGCATGAAAGGGTCGAAGGTGCGGGATATATCCCGCACCTTCGACCCTTTTTTCCATCTTCTCCGACTTTTCACGCCTGCCGGCCCGACGACACTTCCGGATCCGATATCGGCTGCCGTTCCGTTTCGGGTCCTTTTTCGGCCATACCCGGGGCCTCCCCTGCCACGCCCCCTTGAATCTCATACCTTTCCGCTCCGGCGCCCCGCTCCTCGACTGCCGGGAATATTGAAGGCCGCGATGCAAGGGAGAAGGCAAGAGGCCGCCGAAACAAAAACGCCCGCAACCATGATGGTTGCGGGCGTCAAGGCTGGGTTGGACGCTGTGGAATACCCTATTTCGCAGCGTTTTTCTTATCGTAGCGTTTTGCGTAGCGGCTCATAAACTTATCGACGCGACCGGCGGTGTCCACCAACTTCATCTTACCGGTGTAGAACGGGTGAGACGTGTTGGAAATTTCCATCTTATACACGGGATAGGTTTCGCCGTTCACTTCGATGGTCTCTTTTGTCGAAACGG
>CALUOX010000114.1 GCA_944322375.1 uncultured Alistipes sp. | reverse complement strand
GGTCTGGCCGACGGATACTTCGTCCTGCCCTACACCATCGGCGACTACCTCTCGCACAAGATCCAGGCCCCGAAGGTCAATGTCAATACGCCGGCCTTCGACGAAGCCGAGAAGGGTGTACGTGAGAAGATCGCCAAACTGCTGTCGATCAACGGCAAGCAGTCGGTGGACGACATTCACAAGAGACTGGGACACATCATGTGGGAGAATGTCGGCATGGCCCGTACAAAGGAGTCGCTTGAACGTGCGATCACCGAGGTTCAGGCACTGCGCAAGGAGTTCTGGAAGGATGTGAAGGTCGTAGGCAAGGCCGACGACTTCAACGTCGAACTGGAGAAGGCGCTGCGTCTGGCCGACTTCCTCGAACTGGGCGAACTGATGGCCCGCGACGCTCTCCATCGTGAAGAGTCGTGCGGCGGACACTTCCGCGTGGAGCACCAGACTCCGGAGGGCGAGGCCGACCGTGACGACGAACACTTCGCATACGCCGCCGTATGGGAATACAAAGGCGAAAACGAGGTGCCGGAGATGACCAAGGAGCCGCTGAACTTCGAGTTCGTACACCTTGCAAAGCGTAACTACAAGGACTAAATCCATTTGACGTTAAACTTTAATTTCAAGATTGCATTATGAACTTTTCATTAAAGATATGGCGTCAAAAGGACGCTAAATCGAAGGGTGGGTTCAAGACCTACAAAGTCGAGAATATCTCGCCGGACACCTCGTTTCTGGAGATGCTCGACATTCTGAACAACGACCTCGTACATGCAGGCGAGGAGCCGGTAGCCTTCGATCACGACTGCCGGGAGGGCATCTGCGGCATGTGCTCGCTGCACATCAACGGCCACGCCCACGGTCCCGAGCAGGGGGTAACAACCTGCCAGCTCTACATGCGCAAATTCAAGGACGGCAGCACGATCACCATCGAACCCTGGCGGTCGGCGGCATTCCCCATCATCAAGGATCTGGTCGTGAACCGTTCGGCCTACGATCAGATTCTGCAGGCCGGAGGTTTCATCTCGGTACGCACCAATTCGGTACCCGACGGCAATGCCATTCCGATTCCGAAGGCCGATGCCGATGAGTCGATGGATGCTGCAGCCTGCGTCGGTTGCGGAGCTTGCGCCGCGACCTGCAAGAACGGTTCGGCAATGCTGTTCGTTGCAGCCCGCGTATCGTCCCTGGCAAAGCTGCCGCAGGGCCGCGTTGAAGGGGCCCGTCGAGCCAAAGCGATGGTTGCAAAGATGGATGAACTGGGATTCGGCAACTGCACCAACACGGGAGCCTGCCAGGCTGAATGCCCGAAAGCAATCTCCATCGCGCATATCGCCCGTTTGAACCGAGAGTTTTTGTCTGCGAAGTTTGAGGATTAAATAACCGTTACATTTCTTTCTGGGTAGTAAAGCGGAGTCCGGGTTCTTCGGACTCCGCTTTTTTTCGGGCAATATGCGAAGAAGACGACAGACAATCCCCTGAATCCCCTTTGATAAGGGGACCTGGTCGCCCATCCGAACCGGGAGTTTCTGTCCGCGAAGGTTGAGAATCAAATAACCGTTACAGTTCTTTCTGGGTAGTAAAGCGGAGTCCGGGTTCTTCGGACTCTTTTTCAGGCCGAGCGAAAGAGAAAGTACGACAGGAGCCCGTTCGCTATGGGCAATCAGTTGCTCCTCCCTGTGCCTAATTAAAATTAAAAGGGGTGCAGCATCATCTCCGAGTCGAGAAAAACGGATTTCGGCGAAGCAATCGTTTCACGGTATTTCGCGCATGCGGAAGCGGAGCCTCACAAGGGCCGGTTCCGATAACATTCACATTTTTCCCTGCCCCTGAGAGGGACTGCTGCGAAGACCCAACCGAAGCAGGGCTGATGCTGCTGGAGCCGGCAGATATAATCGAAATAGGAGGAGCGGGCGCTGGCAGGACAAGGGGAGGCCAAGAATCGACAAACAGCCCGGAAGCGGAATATGGTAAACCGGACATGCGGCAGCATGCTCTCTGATCCGGCACGTCACTGGAATCGTACAATCTCGGGCCGCGCCGGAAGATAACGGTACTGCTCGAGCCGCGTACCGTTCGAAGCCTCGAAATAGCGATTGTCAAGCAATCCGCCCTTGCCCAATGCAATGCCCAGACGCAGTTGAATCGTGCTGAAGACCAAACGTTCGTTACGCAGACGCACCCCCAGACCGAACGTCGTGAAGAAGTTGTTCCGGAAAATGTTGGCATCGTATCCCAACAATCCGAAATCGGCAAATCCGAAGAGGGCGATGCGGAATCCCAACGGCTGATACGGGGTAAAGAAGACCGTTTCGGTATTGAGCACCATTCGGTTGGTTCCCATCCGGTCCTCCCGCAACAACGAAAGGCCGTTCTGCCGGGTAAAACGTACCACCTCGTTCGAACCGCCGTAGCGATTCCAGCCCTGCGTATAGTTCAGTCCGAGGAACTGGCGGATACGGCTGCGCTCCCACAGAAACAGCGGCGAGAACCAGCGCAGATCGACATCGACGGCACTCTGCGACCACGCACCCGTTGCCATGTCGATGAAACTGCCCAGCGAGAAGCCGCCCATCAGGTACCCCAGACGGGTAAATCCTCCCATCTTGTAGCTTACCCCCAGATACAGATCCTCGCCGAACTCCCGCCACGAGTAGCCGCTGACCAGCTCCGCCTTATATCCCGTAGCCAGGAACTCCCGGATTCCGAATCCGTAAACCATATTGGCCGTATAGAACTTTTCACGGTAGAATCCCGCGCCGACGAGCACATTGTCGCAATCGTGGAAGATCGGATTGTAATATTTCGACGTGAAGGGCCGGCGACCGAAACGGGCAAAGCCGTAGCGCGCCGTCAGATAGACGCTCGACCGTATCGACGGAATATACTTCGAACGGCCCGCCCAGACGTTGAAAGTGCGCGATTTCGCCAGTTCCGACGTATCACGATCCACCAGATAATATTTCGTCTTGACGTTGTCGTAGGAGACACCCAGTTCGTAATCGGTCGGCAGAATGAACTCCTTGTTCACGCCAAGGCGCAGTTCGCTGTTGTAGAAGTCCCGGCCGGCCGAGAAATTCGCCTTGTAGAAGGATCCGAAGAGGTTCGGGATGTCATAGGACACGACGTTGCCGCCATAGCTGAAATCGTTGCGGCTGAAATTGGTCGCAACACTCAACCGGTTTCCCGAACCGAAGATATTTGCATCGGAGAGTGCAACCATCGTACGACCTTCGCCATGCAGCGCGCCATCGACGGTGATCGTCCAGCTGTCGCGCGTACGGAGCGTCACCTTGACGTAGGTCGAATCGTGAGGGTCGGGGGTCAGGATGAATTCCGCATCCGAAACATAGGATCGCGACCGCAACAGCTGCAGGTTGCGGACCAGCAGTTCGGGATCGACCTCCTCGCCCGCCCTGAACAGCAGGTCGCGGCGCAAAACCCGCTCGCGGGTTGGCACATGGAGTTTGTTGCCCGTCCGTTCGAACCAGTTGCCGTCGCGATCGAAGACCGGATCCTGCTCGATCGCAACCTCCGTGATTCTGCGTCCGGCAAACCGCTCAAAGAGCCGGCTCTCGTCCTGCACCAGACCATTGGAGGTCGTGTCGAGGACCGGATTGACAAAAAGCATGTGGTAGAGCAACCGCGGCACGGCCCGACGGGTTGTCTTCGACCGGATGCTGTCATAGAGCCGGCTGTTTCTTTTTTCGGCAGCCATACGCAGGCTGTCGCTGCGACGCAGGGAGTCCGCAATCTCCCAATAGTTGCGGTCGAAGGGGAGTCCCGGACGATGATCCGCCGCTTTGAGCAGGACGGTGTCGGGCCGTGGAGTTCGATCGACGGCCGTGCGGCTGCGCGGTCCCCGGGCTCTTCCGAGCACCGGCAACAGCAAAACCAGCAACAATCCTATGCAACATTTGGGAAACATTTCTCGAAAGATAACGAATTTTCACCAAGTACGAGTACATCCCGGACGCTTTTTGCCGCGAAAAAAGTGATGACAGCCGAAGGATTCCCGCCGCGCGAGAAACTGTTCCCACGTCAAATTACGACACCCAAACGTTTCAGAGAGACTCCGGATAAACCCGGAATAAGTTCGGAGGTACTACACTGCCACACGAAGAGAGGTATGACGAGACGCCCCGAACAAACGGCGCGAGCCGGAGAAAGGGGGCCAAGAACGATGCAGCCACAGAACCGGGAACGGATACAGATCCGCGGCCGGTCGATCTGCGGCCGATCCGCCATGTAACATGTAAAACGTCCGGCACCGGCACAAAAGAGGGTCTGCCGCACACCCGAACGCTCCGTCCAGATCCATGGAGGCTGCTCCCGTCTTCCGCCCGGCCCAAGAAAAAAGGGAGTCCTCATCGGACTCCCTGCAGGGTGGAAGAAGGGATTCGAACCCTCGACCTTCGGAACCACAATCCGTCACTCTAACCAGCTGAGCTACATCCACCA
>CALUOX010000113.1 GCA_944322375.1 uncultured Alistipes sp. | reverse complement strand
TGACACGATCCCAGGACTTGAGCTGACGGGCCTTTTTGTGCGACAGTGCCAGCTGACCGTTCTTGTCCTCGGCCGATTCGACATAGACCTCGACCTTTTCGCCGACGGCCAGTTCGGGGTTGTAACGGAACTCGGAAATGGGGATGACACCCTCGCTCTTGTAGCCGATGTTCACAACGACTTCACGTTTGCCGATGCTGGTGACCGTACCTTCGACCACTTCGCCGACGGCAACGTTCGACAACGTCTTGTCATAAGCTGCCGCAATCTCCTCCTTGGGTTGCGAATAGACGTCGAGATCGTTTTCGAACGCATTCCAGTCGAAGTTTTCGTTCGTAACTACAGGTTTGTTTTCTTCCATAACGGAAATGTTTTTGCGATACAATCGCTCGTTAAAAGGTTAATAAATGTGACTCCCGCACACGGCGGGGCTGCAAATATAGAGATAAATTCACGGATTTCAAAACTTTGCGACCGCAATTTTCGATCTTGACGATTCAGACCATGCACCTTGAAAGCAAAACCGTGCGACACGGCGCCGGATACCCCGCCAAGGCTGAAAATGATCTCCGCGGTGCCGACGATCCGGGACTCCGCCAACGAGGCCGCCCGAGCTATTCCTCTCCTGCCAAAGGGTCTCGAAACGCGAAACCATATATAAAACAGCAATCCGCCGGAGCAACAACTGCCGGCGGACTGTCATCTGCTTTTCAGTCAACCTTCTCCTGTCGGATCCGCTGTCGCGGCGCATTGTCCGGGACAAACGGCGACCGGCTGCGGAAATATGAATCCAGTACATCCGTAATCAAAACCTCCGTAACGGAATCCGCCCCGCACTTCAAATCGGCGTAGTTCTTGAAGACATAATCTCCCATTGCCACCCGGTAGCGACGTCCGCGCTTCAGCTCGGGGAACTCCACACGCTGCGCTTCATCCCGTGCATCCGTATGGATCACATACGGTGTCGTCATGTAGAGATCCACCCGATGCGACTCATCGAGATTGATCGAATCGTTGTACTTCGTCCTGACGAGCCGCGCAAGATCGTCAACCGTCATTTCGGCCGTCACCAGTTTCGAGCCGAAGGGATCGAGATTGTAAATATCCGCCACGACAACCTTCCCGACAAGCGTGTCGAGACGCACGCCGCCGATATGATAGATGCCTACGTCGGCCTTGCCCGCCTCCTTCACGCCCTCGGTAAAGGCGTTTGCCAGCCCCGTCTTGTCCATCGCGCCGCGCAGATCGGCCACCTTCGCCCGCAATGACGGATCGCTGTAATAACCGTCGATCATCCGCTGATAGGTCACCGACGGTTTATAGCCGTCGAGCGATACCAGCCGGAACTCCTTATCGACCAGTTCGTCATCGCGGAATGTCAGAACCGTCGCCCCCACGTTGCGGAGATACTTCCCCGTCTGGGTGACCAGAACGCCATTGACCAGTTCGTCGGTTTCATCATGGCTGTGGCCCCCGACGATCACGTCGTACCGGGGCGTCTCGCTTGCCAGCTGACGATCCTTGATCGTCCCGATATGGGTCAGGGCCACCAGTGCGTCGCATTCGTCCCGCAACGCCTGATACTCCGTGGCCGACGCGATGGCATCGGTAAAGGTCAGCCCGACGAAACTCTCGTCATTGCCGGCCGGGTGGTTGTTGCGGTCGTAATTGGTCACCGTACCGACAAAACCGATCCGCTTTCCGCCCCGTTCAATGATGACATAAGGCGCCGGCTGAGGGAACGTCGCCGTATCGCTGACGATGTTGGCGCACACGACCGGGAAATCGCACTGTGCGGTACGGACCCCCAGAAAAGCCTGTCCGGCATCGAATTCATGGTTGCCGAAGGTCGCCACATCGTAGCGCAGCCGGTTCATGAGATCGATGATCGGTTTGCGCGGCTCGGCGGCGCGGTCGCAATAGACGTTACCCGTCCAGCGGTCGCCCGCATCGACCAGTATCACGTTCTTCACCGTATCGCGACAGGCCTTGACAGCCGCAGCCAACCGTGGAAAGTTTTCGATGCGGGCATGCATGTCGTTGGTCGAAAGAATGACTACCGTCTCCACGCGCGGCGCACAACCGGCAAGGGCGACAACAAGGGCAAGGGACATTCCGACTGTCCCGAACAAGGATCTTTTCTTCATCTTCATAGTGAAATACTGACAGGCCCGCCCTCGGCAGGGAGGCCCGAGAGCAAAGTTAAGCACTCCGCCGCGAACCTCCAAATTTTCGGCGGGAATCTTCGCCCGGCGGCCGCCGCCGCCGAAAGAGAAGTCCCCTTGCAGGACCGGCCGCCCGGAGCCAGGAGATCCGCCGACCGCTCCTGCCGGTCTCCCGCCATCGGATGTTTTTTCGATGAAGCCGTGAAGTTCGGCCGGAATATTTGTCCAACCGAAGAATTATCGCTACCTTTGGTTGAAATTTTGAACGCGAATCCGAATATTTCCCATGAAAGATCCGATCCAAGTCATCTGCGAAAACCTCGACCGCACCATCGAGGTCGAAATGGGTACGTCGCTGCTCGAAATCGAGCGCCAGTACCTTCCCGGCGGACCGCACCCCTATCTGGCGGCCTACGTCAACAACCGGATCAAGGAGTTGAACTACAAGGTCTATACCCCGATCACCGTACGCTACATCGACATCACCGATTTCGAAGGCATACGGGTCTATGAACGCACGACCTCGTTCATTCTCCAGCGTGCGATATGGGATCTCTATCCGGGACGAAAGCTCTACATCCGGCACTCGATGCTGCGGGGTTTCTACTGCGAGATCGAGGGTTGCAGCGGTATCTCGAACGCCGAGGCCGAAGCCATCCGCAAGCGCATGCAGGAGCTGGTCAAGGAGGCCATTCCCATCACGCGCCAGCGCGTCTTGTCAACCGAGGCTGCCGAAGCGTTCGAACGGCTGGGATTCGACGACAAGCTCGCCCTGCTCAACACGCGCCCGCGGCTCTATTGCAGTCTCTATACGCTCGGCAACCTCAAGGGCTATTTCTACGGGGCGCTGGCGCCGTCCACCGAATATATCCGGCTCTTCGACATCCGGCCCTATTACGACGGGTTCTATGTCGTATTGCCGGGCCGGACACATCCCGACGCCCTGCAGCCGCTCGTGGCTCAGGACAAGCTTTTCGACATCTTCCACCAATACAAGGAGTGGGTCAACATCATGGGCGTACCGACCGTCGGGCAGCTCAACGCCAAGGTGCTGGCCGGCGATGCCTCGGAGCTGATCAAGATCGCCGAGGCATTCCACGAGAAGCAGCTGGCGCGCATCGCCGATACGATTGCCGCCGCCAACCGTTCGCACGGCACACGCATGGTGCTCATCTCCGGCCCCTCGTCGAGCGGCAAGACCACCTCAGCAAAACGTCTGGGCATCCAATTGCGCATTCTGGGGCTCAATCCGGTGCTTATTTCGCTCGACGACTACTTCGTGGACCGCGACCGCACGCCGCGCGACGCCGACGGGAAATACGACTACGAAGCACTCGAAGCCATCGATCTGAAACTCTTCAACGACCACCTCAAACGGCTCTTCGCCGGCGAAAGCCTGCCCGTGCCGCGTTACGACTTCATCACGGGCAAGCGGCAGTGGCACGACAATCCGCTGCAGCTCGACGAACGGTCGGTACTCATCATCGAAGGGATTCACGGACTGAATCCGCGGCTGACGCCGAGCATTCCCGATGCGATGAAGTTCCGGATCTACATCTCGTGCTTCACCTCGGTATCGATGGACAACCTTTCGCGCATCGCCACCACCGACAACCGGCTGCTGCGCCGCATGGTGCGCGATTATGCCACGCGCGGGCACAATGCGCTGGCGACGCTGCAGCAGTGGCAGAGCGTCCGGCGCGGCGAAGAGAAACACATCTTCCCCTATCAGGAGAATGCCGACGTGATGTTCAACTCGTCGCTTTTCTACGAAATTTCGGTCCTGCGGCCCTACGCCGAGAAGATCCTGCGCGAGGTGCCCGACACCGTACCCGAATACGGCGAGGCGAAACGTCTGCTGAAGTTCCTCGACAACTTCATCCCCATCGCCCCCGACGAAATTCCGCCCACGTCACTGCTGCGGGAGTTCATCGGCGGCAGCAGTTTCAAATATTAAACGGCAGCTTCAAATATTCACTTGGCGACAAGCATTATTCCAAACCATACAAAACAAACTCGATAAAAAGACATGTTCGACAACTTCTCTTCGCGTCACATCGGGGTTTCGGACCCCAAGGAACTGCGACAGATGCTTCAAACGATCGGGGTCGGTTCGGTCGATGAACTCATCGCACAGGTCATCCCGCAATCCATCCGGCTCAGGAAACCGCTCGATCTGCCCGCAGGCATGAGCGAATACGAATTTGCCGCCCACATCCGCGCCCTGGCCGACCGCAACCGTCCGTTGCGCTCGTTCATCGGCATGGGCTACTACCCGTGCGCCGTGCCGGCCGTCGTGAGCCGCAACGTTTTCGAAAATCCCTCGTGGTACACCTCCTACACTCCCTATCAGGCCGAAATTTCGCAGGGCCGGCTGGAGGCACTGCTCAACTTCCAGACCGCCATTCTGTCGCTCACGGGAATGGAGGTCGCCAACTGTTCGCTGCTGGATGAAGGAACGGCAACGGCCGAAGCGATGCTCATGATGTTCGCCCTGCGCAGCCGCGACGCCGTCAAGGCGGGACGTACGCAGCTCTTCGTCGATCGCAACCTCTTCCCGCAGAC
>CALUOX010000112.1 GCA_944322375.1 uncultured Alistipes sp. | reverse complement strand
AGACCGATCGCCCGCAGGAAACGGGTGGTCATCAACGGACGAGAGACGGTTATCCGAAAAAGGAGAGCACTGCTGCGTGCAGTGCTCTCCTTTTTTATTGTGTACAGCGGTGCGCACTGACGAAAGGCGTCATGCCGACCAGGGAGTACCGTCGTTACGGAGTTTGATCTCCAGCGACGCCCCCGACCAGGCGTTGATCCGATACGGCGTATCGCGAATCGTCTGACCCCCATAGGTTATCGTCAACCGCATGTCAAACGGTTGTGCCTCGTCGATCTCGCGGGTCGCCGGCAGCGTATGAGGCACCACATAGACATACATCACGATATGGTCACAGCACCCGCTGCGAATCGAGACCCGTCGGTTGTCGGCCCCGGTCCAGCCCTCGGGCGCCGCCGTCAGATCACTGCCCACATCGGCGATATGATCCTCCGCCGACACGAACTCCAGCCGGTTGCCGGCGGCATCGAAACAGCCGCACAGAATCGTCACATTGTAACGCCACCACATGTCGTAACGGCTTGTCACCTCGACGCCAAATCCTTCGTTTCGCTCCATCCCTGTTCTTCCTCTTTTCGTGCAAAAATACGAAATAATCCGATACGACAAGCTCCGCCGGTATCCGAATACGGTACAGACCTCCCGGGAGATACAAAAAAACGAAAATCTTTGTGAATTGCCGGAAATATTGTAACTTTGCGCGATAAATGTGTACGGCGATGAACGCGGCAACACAATACGCAATCAGTTGGAAAGGGCTGAAGAACGGAACCTATCACTTTGATTTCAAAGTGGATAAGGCGCTCTTTCAGGAGTTCGAATCGACCGAGATCGAAGACGGCGATCTGAACGTATCCGTTACGGCCGAACGTACCGAAAAGGAGTTGTCGCTGCACGTAGCCATTCGTGGTACGGTAACCGTCGCCTGCGACCGCTGCCTCGAACCGTATCAACAGCCCGTCGCATTTGACGGCGATCTGCTGATCCGTTTCTCGGACGAGGAACAGGAGTACGACGGAGAGGTGCTGTGGCTCGCCCCCGGCGAAACGGAGGCTTCGCTGGCGCAGTACATTTATGAGAGCATTGTGTTGGCACTGCCCTATCAGCGCGTCCATCCGGATGGAGGTTGCGATCCCGACATGCTGAGCCGTTTCCGGATCGTCTCCGAGGAGGAGTTCGAGGCAATCGAACAGGAGGCGGAAGCCCGGCATGCCCAACCCTTGGACAACGAATCGCTGTCCCGCCTGACGGCCCTGCGCCAACGGCTTGAAGAGGAAGACGGAGAGTCGGAAGAGAAAAATTGACGGTTACGGCCGCCATACGAACGAATATTCAGATGTTGAACTTAAATAATTTGTAACAATGGCACATCCTAAACACAAAATCTCGTCTACACGACGCGATAAGAGAAGAACCCATTACAAGGCAGCCGTACCGACTGTCGTAACCTGTTCGAACTGCGGAGCATCGGTTCTCTATCACCGCGTATGCCCCGAGTGCGGTTTCTACCGCGGCAAGCTGGCCATCGAGAAGAAGGCCGCAGAGTAACGGCCTCTTCACGCGGAACGGTGCCGACCCTCCGCGTGCAGCCGTCGCGCAAAGACGGATAACAAACCAAAAAAAACGTAACTATGTTGAAGATTGGTTTAGATGCCATGGGCGGAGATTTTGCTCCCGAAGCCGCCGTGAAAGGTGCCGTAATGGCATCCGAAGAGCTCGGCCCCGAGAGCAAAATCGTCCTCTTCGGAGACAAGGCGAAGATCGAGGAGATTCTCGCCGCCGAACATTGTCCCGCCGACCGTTTCGAGATCGTCGCAACTACCGAGGTGATCGAAATGGGCGATCATCCCGCCAAGGCATTCCAACAAAAGTCCGATTCGAGCATCACCGTCGGATTTACCTGTCTGGCCAAAGGCCTTATTCAGGGCTTTGCCTCGGCCGGAAGTACGGGCGCCATGATGGTCGGCTCGATGTACGCCATAAAACCGATCGACGGAATCATCCGCCCGACCATTTCCTCCATCGTACCGACCGTCTCGGGTCATCCCGCGCTCCTGCTGGATGTCGGACTCAATGTCGACTGCAAGCCCGAAGTCCTGTGCCAGTACGGTCTCATCGGCTCAATCTATGCCGAAAGCGTACTGGGCATTGAGCATCCGCGCGTGGCGATTCTCAACATCGGGGAAGAGGAGACCAAAGGAAACGCCCAGACCAAAGCCGCATACGAAATGATGAAAGCCTCGGGACGGTTCAACTTCGTGGGGAACGTCGAAGGTTCGCACATCTTTTCGGGAAAAGTCGCCGACGTGATTGTCTGCGACGGCTTCACGGGCAACGTCATCCTGAAGATGGCCGAAGGACTCTACCGGATCAACAAGGCGCTGGGCGGCGGCCAGCACCGGTTCTGGGAGGCCATGAACTACGAACACATCGGAGGAACCCCCGTTCTGGGTGTGGGAGCCCCGGTAATCATCGGACACGGATGCTCGACACCGCTGGCGATCAAAAGCATGATCCTGTCAACGGAACAAACCGCCAAGGCAAACCTGACGGAGAAGCTCCGACTTGCATTCAAAGACTAAACATTTACACGAAATTATCAATAGATGGGAAAAATCAGAGCCGCAATCAAGGGTGTCGGGGCATACCTGCCGGATTACATCCTTACCAACGACGAACTGAGTCGCATGGTGGATACCTCCGACGAGTGGATCATGACGCGTATCGGCATCAAGACCCGCCACATCCTGAAAGGCGAAGCACTCGGCACCTCCTACATGGGGGCCAAGGCCGTCAAAAACCTGCTCGAAAAGACTAAGCTCGATCCGAACGATATCGATCTGATCATCTGCGCTACGGTTACCCCCGATATGTTCTTCCCCTCGACGGGAAACCTCATCGCGGCAGAGGCCGGATGCAAAAAGGCTTTTGCCTACGACGTGTCTGCGGCATGCAGCGGGTTTCTCTTTGCATTGACCACCGCATCGAAATTCATCGAGACAGGAACCTGCAAGAAAGTCATCGTCGTCGGTGCCGACAAGATGTCGTCGATAGTAGATTATACCGACCGCAAGACCTGCCCGATCTTCGGGGACGGAGCCGCTGCGGTACTGCTTGAACCCGATGACGAAGGATACGGTGTCATCGACCATATTCTCCGCTCGGACGGAGCAGGGGCCGTGCACCTCTACATGAAGGCAGGAGGTTCGCGCTATCCCGCATCGGAAGAGACGGTACGCAACAACTGGCATACCATCACGCAGGACGGTCAGGCCGTATTCAAGGCCGCCGTATCGAACATGGCCGATGTATCGGTCGAAATGATGGAACGTCACAATCTCACTTCCGACGACATCCGCTACCTGGTTCCTCACCAGGCCAACCTGCGCATCATCGACGCCACGGCCAACCGGATGGGACTTACGCGGAACAAATGCATGATCAACATCGACCGCTACGGCAACACGACGGCAGCAACGATTCCATTGTGTCTGTACGACTATGAGAAGGTTCTGAAGAAGGGTGACAAATTGATTCTTGCCTCGTTCGGAGGTGGCTACACATGGGGATCAATCTACGTGAAGTGGGCCTACGACGGTGATGCGGAACAATAGTCACACATCCCGTTTCGAGAATAGAAAACGTCCGGCTGCGGCTGGACGTTTTTATTTTGGAACCAGCCATACGCGGAACTCGGATCTTCCGGTATCGATGGTCGGAGAACTTCCCGAGGCCGAGACATTCCGTGCACATGAAGAGAGTACCGACAGCTGATACAAAAAAGATACAAACCTTCTTCAATGCAAGGTAAGGCTGCGACTGCGGCCGGCAGACCGCCGACCATAATTGAAGCTGCCGCCACTACATAACGACACACCACTCCGGAGAGCGGAGAATTACCGGCAACCCCAAATGGAAGACCGAACTTGAAGTCTCTTCGGAAAAGTACCGAAAATAAAGGAGAGAGCCGGCTCCATCCGTGACCGCAACGCAGCATGCTACATCCCGAGATACAACCGATCGGGAAGGTGCCGGAGCAACCATGCAACAATCCGCCAACGGCGTGTCACGACCACCAGCTTCCTGCGCCGAGCCAACGCATGAAGCGCCTGACGAACCGCCTTTGCGACCGGCATCACCCAAAACAGCCCGTCGCCCTTGGCCATGTCCGTAGCAACAAGCCCCGGCCGGATCTCCGTGATGGCAATCGGAAGCCGATTTTTCACCATTCGCTGCCGCATACCCTCCACATAATTAATCTGATACGCTTTTGAGGCATTGTAAGACGGAGCGATACCGCTGCCGCGCAGGCCTCCCACCGATGTGATGACAGCGAGGTGCCCGACACCTTGACGGACAAAGAATCCGTAGGCCCAGTCCACCACAGCCGTCCATCCCCACACGTTGGTCAGGACTGCCGGCTCTTCGCGTCCGAAATCGAGCTCAGGATTCAACTCTCCGGTACCGGCCGCAAGAATACAGAGATCCATTCCCCCGATACGGGCGACCAGTCGGTCCAGGTCAGCGACGGCACCCGTGGGACAGGTGATATCCATCCGGCAACAGGCAACACGCCCGGGATTGCGTCGGACGATCTCCTGCAGCAGGGCCTCACGGCGACCGGTTACACCGACAGTCCAGCCCGCATCAACAAGCCGTTCCGCGAATTCGCGTCCCATACCCGAACTCGCTCCGATAACAACTGCACGTTTCATACGGACAAAGGTAACTTCGGAACGGGATAAGAGAGTTGATCAAAATCAAGAAATCACCGCATGACCATCCGACGTCGGATCCGGCTCAACGTTTCGGGCCGAACTCCCAGATAGGAGGCCAGATCCCGGAGCGGAACCACCTCAAACAACCGGGGACAACGAAGCAACAGCGCCTCGTAACGCACCTGGGGCGAGAGGGTATGACGCTGCAACAGCCGCTCGTAGAGCTCTGCCATCAAATGCTCTGCCACACGGCGTCCGAGACGCTCATGCCCGGCGTCGGCATGAAAAAACGTCTCAAGATCATCATGTGCGAGCACGACAGCACGGCTGTCGCACATGGCTTCGATCGTCACATACGCAGGATGATCGATCCGCATCGAGACA
>CALUOX010000111.1 GCA_944322375.1 uncultured Alistipes sp. | reverse complement strand
GTTGGGAAGCTGTCGGCCGTCGTGTTCGGCTTTAAAATCGAACCGCATGCTGTCGGCAAATACAGGCGGATCCGGGTTGTGGAACGGATCTCTCCCTCATCATCTACCTTGACCTTCGACAGTGAAAAACAACAACGGGACTTTCGTTATTGCTCTCCGCTGGGCCAAAGGCCATGACGAAATACATGGGGACTCATGTGCCGTCGATTTGATACTCTGCCGACAGGCGGCCCGCATTGTCGGCCATTGGGCGAGGAATTCTTCATTCACCCCTCATTGGGGGTGAACACCGTTATTCCGCCTGTATGTTCCTTGATACCCACATGCCGATATCCTGCCTGCCCAGGGCAGCTGCCATCAGGTCGGGAAACTTGTCCGGTGTGCATGCAAACGTCGGCACACCAAGGCTGGCCAGGTATTCGGCGTGATGTTTATCGTAACAGGGCGCACCATCGTCATTCAGAGCCGGCAATACGATCAACTGTACGCCGCTTGCAACAATAGAGGCAAAACGCTTGCGCATTTCACGCTCGTCGCCGCCTTCATAAAGGTCCGAGACCAATACCAGTACGGTGTCTTGAGGACGGGTAATCACGCTTTGGCAATAGGTCAGGGCCCGGGCAATATCCGTACCGCCTCCAAGCTGCACGCCGAACAGGAGATCTACCGGATCCTGCAGGTCGTCCGTAAGATCAACGACCGACGTATCGAACACCACCATTCTCGTGCTGACGGCAGGCAGGGATGCAAGTACCGAGCCGAAAATGCCGGAATAGACGATCGACGTTCCCATGGAACCGCTCTGGTCGAGACAGAGAATAATATCCTTCAGAGCCTTGCGCTTGTGGCCGTATCCGATGCGCACTTCGGGAATGATGGTCCTGTATCGGGGTTGATAGTTCTTCAGATTCTTGACGATGGTCGTTTTCCAGTCAATTTCGTTGTAACGGGGATTGCGCCTTCTTGCCGAACGGTTCAAAGCGCCGGTTACGGCCTGCCGTGTAGGTGCGGAGAGTTTGCGCAACAGTTCATCGACGACCTTGCGAACGACCTGACGGGCCATCTCCTTGTTTTTCTCTGGTATGGCTCTCCCAAGTGACATCAGGGTCGCCACCAGATGCACGTCAGGAACAACCGTGGAAAGCATCTCCTTTTCCGTCAGCAGCGAATCGAGGTGCAGACGTTTTATGGCGTCCCGCTGGATAACCTGTACTACGGTCTGCGGAAAGAATTCACGGATATCTCCCAGCCAGCGACTGACCTTCGGTGCGGAGGACGCGAGCCCGCCACGACGATCGCTGTCATAAACGGCCTCAAGCGAACGATCGAGCCGCTGTTCCTCGATACTCAGTGTCACCCCCGTACCGTCTGAAGCATTACCTCCGAGAACCAGTCGCCATCTCTTCAAATATTCTGTCTCCATGTTTGATAATCGTATGTCATTCAACACCTAAAAGCAGACCGAGCAAAGGAATTACCCTGGAAGCTTCGGCATCGTTGCAGGAGGTGTCCTCGAAGTTGCGGGGCTTGCGGCCATTTGCATCGAAACTCTTGGCCTTTTCGCCCAGCTTTCGCCGTTCCGCAGGTGAAAAGTTGCTGAAGGTCCGTCGTATGACAGGCAGCAACTCCATGAAGTTCTCTTTACTCAGACCGCATATCCAGTTATTGACTAATTGCCACAGATCGTCGTCCAGCAGGAGTATCGAACCCGAAGCGCGAAGAAACCCCTCGAACCAGTACGCAACATCGGACGGGGCATTTCCCGCCGACGAGTAGAAACTCAGGGTTCGCTGCATCTCTTCACGCGAGATTTTTCCCCTGTCGTTAAGGATGCGCGTGGCATAGCCCGAAAGCAGTGGATGCGCACTCGATGAACTGCGGATTTGTTGTACGAATTCATACCACATGTCATTCAACTCTTCATCATCGAGTGTGGCTATCGCATAATTGGTTGCCGAGAGATGTTCGAGCAATTCACCGGCCGCCTCTTCATCGATGTTGATGCAGACAAGCAGCCCGCCTGACAGAATGCGCGCGACCATGACCCGGAGCAGATCTTCCACCTTGCTGAAGTCCAGATTGCGGACATCGCCGTAACGAACGATATTCACCAGATCGGGAACGGCTTCCAGCATCTCGATGATATCACTTGAGGCTGCCGACAGCCGATCCAGTTGAAGGGTCATGGCAGCTACCAGTTCCGGCAGATCGGCCGGAATGACGCGGTCCAGCAGGTTCGTCAGGTCGGGGATGCGGGTGATTCCCGCCATGCGGTCCGAGACGTATTTTTGTACGGCCTCCTTGACCGTGTTCCCCCAAATGGCCCTCTCTATGATACAGACGATCTGCTCCGGTTTGTGGTACAGACTCCAGCGCTCCTTGAATGTACCTTTTCCCGCAACTGTTTCGGGCTTTGCCCAGTCGATATCAAGCAAGGCCAGACGGTGGAAAAAGAGACTGCGCTCCAGATCATTCTCCTTGCGGAGGTCGAGCGTGATTTCCCTGATCTCCGCCGTGAAAGGAACCCGCAGGCGTCTCTGCAGACGCTCCACGTCGATGAGCAGCGGAACTTTGGGAACGGCGTCGGGAACTTCTCCCAACCGATCGCCGACCACCAGCGACTCCTTGACAAGCTGAAGCAGCATTCTGTCACCGAAGCCCATTACGGTTGTTACCGCTTCGTTGTATTCTTCCAGCGTAGGAGCGGACAATCCCCGCAGTGCGGTTGTTGCCCGAGCAAGGCGCACGGTTTCTATGACATGAGCCACCGAGATGTCCATCTTCCTTTTACGCAACATGGCGGCGATATGGCTGACCCACAACGTGCCGTCGTCGTCCGGGTATCGCCACAGATAATCGTACCATCCGGGAGATTCTATACCGGCTCCATAACCGCTGCGGAAAGTGAGACGGTCGTATGTCCAGGGAATCCACGTGCATTCGACCCTGACCCTGGCAAGCCCTTTCAACAACTCATTGTCTTCCTTTGCTTTGGGCATCTTCTCCAGAGCCGGGATGTGCCAGGCTCCGCAGATTGCGACGATTCGTTCGAAGGACTCCTTTTGTGCCGTGCGAATCATACGCCGCATCCAGGCCTCGCGAATGAGATCTCGTTGTGAAGTGTATTCCGGCAGCGTCTCCCGGAGGGCACACACGGCCTCTCTTACCGCCTTAAATATGTCGGCGTTGTTCTTGCGCTGTTCAATATTCATGTTCCACCACGATTCGCCGTCGGGATATCCGGCGGCTTCGGCCAGCAGGTCAAACGGATCACTCGATACTTCCGGGGCCTTTTCCTGCTCCGCTTTGTCGCTTCCTTCGGACGTAAACGCCAGTGAGTGGAGAAGCGGAAGGTCGAAGAAGCGTAATGTGACGTTCTCCCGAGTGGCATAGCGGAGTGTTTGCCATTCGGGTGAGAAATCCGCGAACGGATAGAACACGGCATTTTGCGGAGCATCGGGTTGATAGCCAAGCAAGGCTACCGGAGGCTTCATTCGCTGATCGTCAATGAAGGACATGAGCGCTTCGGCTTCGGCCGGTCCTTCAAGCAGAATCAGATCGGGACGAATCCGTTCGAGCGCCTGCAGCGTGTTTCGGCAGGAGCCGGGCCCGTGATGGCGTATTCCCAGGAAATGGATATCAGACATAACTCCTGTTCTTGAAAACCGTCAATCAAATCATGTCTCTTGATGCTCGATAAATGTCTTTCCAGCCATCACGATTCTTGACTACCGTCTCCATATACTCCTGCCATACCACCTTGTCCTGAACAGGATCCTTCACAACGGCGCCAAGAATGCCCGAAACGAGGTCTCCGGCATGAATCTGTCCGTCTCCGAAATAGCCGGCCATGGCCAGACCGTTGTTTACGACGGAGATGGCTTCGGCCGTACTCAGCGTGCCGCTCGGACTCTTCAGTTTGGATTTGCCGTCCATGGTAGCCCCCTGTCTCAGTTCCCGGAATATGGTCACTACGCGGCGGATTTCGTCCAGTGCCGGCTTCTCTGCCGGCAGTTGCATCATCTCCTCAAAACTCTTCACGCGGCGTCGAACGATGTCCACCTCCTCTTCCAACGTATCGGGCAACGGAAGAATTACCGTATTGAAGCGTCGTTTCAATGCACTCGACAGATCGTTGACCCCCTTGTCTCTGTTGTTGGCCGTGGCTATGATATTGAATCCGCGTATGGCCTGAATTTCCCGGTTCAGTTCTGGAACGGGCAGCGCCTTTTCCGAAAGAATGGTGATGAGTGTATCCTGTACGTCCGAACCGATGCGGGTCAACTCCTCGATGCGCGCGATCTTGCCCTCCCGCATGGCCTTCATGACGGGGGTCTGCACCAGAGCTCCTTCGCTCGGACCTTCGGCCAAAAGACGTGCATAATTCCAGCCGTAGCGAAGGGACTCTTCACCCGTGCCGGCCGTACCCTGGACAATCAGGGTCGAATCTCCGGAGATGGCCGCTGCCATGTGCTCGCTTACCCAGCTTTTGGCTGTTCCCGGGAGACCGTACAGCAACAAGGCCCGATCGGTGACCAGTGTCGCTACGGCGATCTCCATCAGACGGCGGTTGCCGATGTATTTGGGTGAGATCTCAAACCCGTTTTTCAATGTTCCGCCCATCAGATAGGTGACGACGGACTGAGGCGACATCTCCCAGTTCTCGGGAACGGGATTGGTCTCGTTCTTTTTCAGTTCGTGAAGTTCTTCCGCAAATTGCTGTTCGGCATGTTGTCTTAATACGGTACTCATATGAATCGGTCTTTTGTCTAATCGTTGAACAAAGTGTCTGTTTTGGACTTCAGGTCCATGAATTCCTGTATTTTTGTAAGGAATTCGTTGATGGATGGAGTTGCCTCGACCAAAGATGTTGCCCGTACTTCGATTTCATGCTTCGAATCTGCAAAAAGGTACAAGGCAAGATGTTCCGCCGTCTCTGCGGCAGAATAGAGGCTTTGTTGTTTCAGAAGCCACGAGAGAACGCTGGTGGAGAACCGGGGCCCCCATGTTTCATAATTCGTTCCATACCACGAATCCGGGATATATCCGAAATCTTTGATCTCCTCCGGCCAGTCGATCTCTTCCCGCTGAGCAGGAGCAAGCAATCCGACAAGTTCCGGCATGCGATGACAGGAGGGGTCTTCCTTCAATGTATAGAATGCCCAAATTGGAACTGAAAAATGAAGAATCGGTTGTTACACTCTGAAAAAAC
>CALUOX010000110.1 GCA_944322375.1 uncultured Alistipes sp. | reverse complement strand
GTCGATATGGTCGGAGATCGTATCGCCCCCGTTATCTTCGGGCCCCGACACGTCGTTCCGCTGGCAGGCCACAACAAACTTGTGGCGACACAGGCCGAGGCTGAAGATCGCGTGCGTGAAATCGCAGGTCCGAAAAATGTCGCACGGCATCCGGGATTCCGAACCCCCTGCGCCATCACGGGACGATGCGCCGACTGCAACTCCCCGCAACGCATCTGCAACGCCCGTCTTACACTCGAACGTTGTTATCCGAAGGGACGGATCACCGTTATTCTGATCGATGAAGCGTGGGGTTTATAGTCTTTTTCCGTCACGCGCACGAATTGCCTCTCCCTGAGGGAGTCCCCTCCGCCCCTTCCATCCTTCACCAACCGCTACGTTCCCTGCCAGCGGACAGCCTGGAAATCGTTGCCGGCGCAGATCCGGCATACGGACGAAGCCTCGGGAGGGATCAAACAGGGAGATAGAGGGAGTAAAAATGAAGAACCGTCCCGATTGAATCCAACCGGACGCCGGGCGGATCGTCACCGTCGTTTGCGCCGCAGCGTCTCGGGCAGCGCAAGCGAAATACGGGTACTGCTGCACAAGGCTCCGACGAGTGCCAACGAAGCGGAGACATAGAGCGCCACATGGGTGCTGTTCTGCGGAAAGAGATGGAAGAACAGTGCCATGAGGGCCGCACCTGTCGTCTGTCCCAACAGACGCGCCGTTGCAAGCATACCGCTGGCCGAACCGCTCCGGTAAGGTGGAGCCGATGCGATGAGGATGCTGTTGTTGGGAGACTGGAAGAATCCAAAACCGGCTCCGCACAACAACAGCCGCCAGATAATGGCGCCGTCGGTCGGATGGGCCGGCAGGAGGGCAAGCGACAACAGCCCCGTTGCCATGACAAGCAACCCCACGCCGCCCAGAATACCGGCATGGACCCGCTCAACCAGGAAGCCGGCCACAGGAGCCACAACGACAATGATCGCCGGCCAGGCCGTAAGCAACAGTCCGGTCTGTACATCACTGTAACCCAACTCCTTCTGCAGGAAGAACGGCAGAGCAACCAGTGCAAGCATCTGCGCAATGAACGAACAGATCGACGTAAAGACCGAAAGCGAGAAGATCGGGATACGCAGCAGATCGAAGGGCAGCATGGGCAGCGGTTCCCGCAACTGACTGCGCACATAGACAAAGGCCACCGCGCCGAACAAAACCAGTCCGCCGATCACGATACGCGGATCCAGACCATGCGAGAAGCCCTCGACCGAGGCGATCAGCAGGCCGAACGTCAAGGCATTCATCACGCCGTCACGCCAGTCGAAACGCCGGTCGGAGAGCCGGACCGGATTGTGCGGCACATACTTTACGCTGAGACCGATGGCGACCATGCCGATCGGGATATTGATGGCAAAGAGCCAGTGCCAGGTCGTCATGGAGAGGATGGCGGCGGCAAGCGTCGGCCCGGCAACGGATGCAATGGCCACAACCGTGGCGTTGATTCCCATGCCGCGCCCCAGCTGATTGCGCGGATAGATGATGCGTATGATGGAGGTATTGATGCTCACGACGGCCGCACCGCCGAAACCCTGGATGACCCGCATGGCTATCAGCATGCGCAGCGAATCCGAGAAGGCACATCCGATCGATGCAAGGGTAAAGAGGAACAATCCGCCGATATAGATTCGACGATAGCCGATCACGTCGCCCAATGTCGAGAAGCTCAACAATGTGACTACGATGGCCAGCTGATAGGCATTGACCACCCAGATCGAATCGGCCGACGAGACGCCCAGCTCCTGGGCGATGGTCGGCAGCGCGACATTGGCAATCGTACCGTCCAGCACCGACAGCGAGACCCCGAACGTTATGGCCAAAATCGCCCATAAGCGCTGCGGCATCGGCAATCCGTTCCACTCCGTATTTCCCTCGATTCGACCTGTCAACTCCATTTCCGCGACCCTCCGACTCTTCTTCCAGGGGACAAAAGTACGACATTTCCACCGAAATGCACATCCGCTGTCGAGAATTTTTCCTATATTTGCTCAGGGACAACTTTCTGTCCATTCATAAACGATCCATTTCGAACCATCATGAAGAATCTGTTTTTTTGTGCAGCCGTACTGCTGATGGGTGCCTGCACCGCGCAGCCGCCCAAAAGTTCGGAAAAACCGGCGACTCCGGTTGAGATGTCCGAACACATTCAACTGACGACACCCGATTCCGTAGGCGGAACGTCAATCAATGAAGCATTGGCCGCCCGACGGTCGTGGCGGGAATACAGTGCCGAGAAGCTCTCGCTCGAGGAGTTGTCGGGTGTACTCTGGGCCGCAGCCGGCATCAACCGCGCCGACGGAAAACTCACTGCACCGTCGGCGCTGGCACTCTACCCGATCCGGGTGTATGCACTCTTCGAAGAGGGAATCTACCGTTACGATGCCCGTACGATGTCTCTCGACCGGGTGGTTGAGGGCGACCACCGCATCGCGGCGGGCCGCCAGCCCTTTGTAGAGCAGGCTCCGCTCAATCTGATCTATGTGGCCGATCTGCAGGCATACGAAGGGAAGGAGATGCCGCTCCAGCAGATCATCAATCTTTGCGGCATGGATGCTGCGGGCTACGCCGAGAATGTCAACCTCTACACGGCCGGACACGGCCTGCGTTCGATCACCCGAGGCAGCGCCGACGCGGAAGAGCTGCTACGGCTTCTGCAACTCGATCCCGAACGCTATCGGTTCATTCTGGCTCAGACCGTAGGAAAATAGTTCTGATAATGGCGTGTATCCGGCCATATACAGCCCTTGCAGGTCATTCATCGACGGGAACGGGCGGAAGGATTCAGCTCCTTCCGCCCGTTCCGCTGACGGAGAAACAGAGTTTCGACCGCACGGCTCAGCCTCCGCTTCCGACGCGACAAAAAAAGAGAGACCTGCAGGTCTCTCTTTTAATTCTCTGATTCTCTGACCGGTTTCCCGACTCAGAAACGATACGATCCTCCGATGGTGAGGACCAGCGGATTGTCGAAATACTTGTGTGTCTCGATCATGTACTTCAATCCGGCCGTCACATCCCAACGATCCGCAACCGTAACATCGAATCCCGCACCGAGATTGATACCGGCCGACCAGTCGCCGAAATCATTGACACTGATACCGGCCAAAGGGTAGAGATTCCATCGGTCCGCAATCGGGAAGAGATACTGCACGTCACAGTTCATGTCGATCGAACAGTGTTTGTGACACAGCACCGTCAGCGCCGGTTCCAGACGCAGCTGATCCAGAATGCTGTAACGTCCTGCCGCTCCAATACCGAAGACCGAATCGGCATCCCATGCCGTGTAGATGTTGACACGCGGAACGATTGCCCAATCGCCTTTATCCTGCGCCGATGCTGCACTCGTAATGCAGAGAGCGGCGGCAAGCATCAAAAAGATCTTTTTCATCTCCGAAAAAATTTATATGGATTCAAGACAAATATAGAAATATTTCCTGACATACCAACCGTTTTTCACCGGAATCTTCCTTTTGGAACAAAAACGGCCCGTTTTTGACGGGCCGTTTCAATACGATGGTCTGCTTCGCAGTCCCTACTTCTCGCTCAACGCTGCGTGAGCGGCAGCCAGACGTGCAATAGGCACGCGGAACGGAGAGCAGCTGACATAATTCAGACCTGCATAGTGGCAGAACTCCACCGACGAAGGTTCGCCGCCGTGCTCGCCGCAGATACCGCACTTGAGCTGCGGACGGGTGCTGCGGCCCTTGAAGACCGCCTCGCGGATCAACTGACCCACACCGTTGCGGTCGAGAATCTGGAACGGATCGTTCTTCAGGATACCCTTCTCCAGATAGACCGGCAGGAACTTCGCGATATCGTCGCGCGAGAAGCCCAGCGTCATCTGCGTCAGGTCATTCGTGCCGAACGAGAAGAACTGTGCGACCTCGGCGATCTGGTTTGCCGTTACGGCGGCACGGGGCACCTCGATCATCGTGCCGACCATGTAATCGATCTTGTCGTTGCGTTCCGCGAAGACAGCCTCGGCCGTGCGGTCGATGATCTTCTTCTGGTAGCGCAGTTCCTTGTGATTGCCTACCAGCGGCACCATGATCTCGACATGAACCGGGACACCGGTTGCACGGACATTCATCGCCGCTTCGATGATGGCGCGCGTCTGCATCTCCGTAATTTCCGGATAGGTATTGCCCAGACGGCAGCCGCGATGGCCCAACATGGGATTCACCTCGCTCAGCGACTCAACCTTGGCGACGATCTTCTCGAAGGGTACCCCCAGATCTTCGGCCAGTTCGCGCTGCTCCTTCTCGAAATGGGGAACGAACTCGTGCAGAGGCGGATCGAGCAGACGAACCGTCACGGGATAGCCCTTCATCACCTTGAAGAGCCCCTCGAAGTCGCCGCGCTGCATGGGCAGCAGTTTGGCAAGAGCCACGCGACGTCCCGCCTCATCATCGGCAAGAATCATTTCGCGAACGGCCTTGATACGGTCGCCCTCAAAGAACATGTGCTCCGTACGGCACAGACCGATACCTTCGGCGCCGAAGGCAAATGCCTGCTCGGCATCCTTCGGCGTATCGGCGTTCGCACGCACCTTAAGCACCGAATATTTTCCGGCCAGCTCCATCAGCTTTCCGAAGTCGCCGCTCAGATCGGCATCGCGCGTCGCCACCTGGCCGAGATACACTTCTCCCGTCGAGCCGTTGAGCGAGATCCAGTCACCCTCCTTGATCGTGTAACCGTTGACCTTGATTGTACGAGCCTTGTAGTCGATTTTCAGTTCACCGGCACCCGACACGCAGCACTTGCCCATACCGCGCGCCACAACCGCCGCATGCGACGTCATGCCGCCGCGTGCCGTGAGGATTCCGGCAGCATCGAGCATACCCTTGAGATCCTCCGGCGAGGTCTCGATACGCACCAGAACGGCCTTCTGACCCGTCTTGGCCAGGACCTTCTCGGCATCGTCGGCAAAGAAGACCACAGGACCCGTTGCCGCACCCGGCGATGCGGGAAGACCCTTCACGATCACCTCGGCATGCTTGATCGCCGTCTTGTCGAAGACCGGATGCAGCAGCTCGTCGAGCTTCGCCGGCTCGCAGCGCAATACGGCGGTCTTCTCGTCGATCAGACCTTCACGCAGCATGTCCATCGCAATCTTCACCATGGCGGCACCCGTACGTTTGCCGTTGCGGCACTGCAACATCCAGAGCTTGCCGTCCTGAATCGTGAACTCGATATCCTGCATGTCGGTGAAATACTGCTCCAGATGGTGCTGGATCTCGTT
>CALUOX010000109.1 GCA_944322375.1 uncultured Alistipes sp. | reverse complement strand
GTTACGAGCCGCAGGCGTGTCTCCTTGAAGTTGGGCAGCCCCTTGAAGTAGTTCGACAGGTGGCGCCGCATCTCCAGTACACCGACATATTCGCCCTTGATCTCCACCGATTTGAGCAGATGACGACGGGCAATGGCCACCCGCTCGCGGACGGAGGGTTGCGGAAGCACCTCTCCGGTAGCGAGATAGTGCTTGATTTCACGGAAAATCCAGGGACGGCCGTAGGTTGCACGGCCGATCATGATGCCGTCCACGCCGTAGCGGTCGAACATCGCGGCTGCCTTCGGACCCGAATCGACATCGCCGTTCCCGATGATCGGGATATGGATGGCCGGATTGTTTTTGACCTTTCCGATAAGCGTCCAGTCGGCCTCGCCGCGATACATCTGTGCCCGTGTGCGGCCGTGGATCGTGAGCGCCGCGATGCCGACATCCTGCAGCCGCAGGGCGATCTCTTCGATGTTGCGGTGTTCGTCGTCCCAGCCCAGACGGGTCTTGACCGTCACGGGCGTATGATCGACCGCCTCGACGATGCGTCGCGTCATCTCGACCATCAGCGGTACGTCGCGCATCATGCCCGAACCGGCGCCGCGTCCGGCGATCTTCTTTACGGGACATCCGAAATTGATGTCGATGATGTCGGGCCGGGCTGCCTCGGCCATGCGGGCCGCTTCGACCATCGGTTCGATCAGATGACCGTAGATCTGGATGCCGACGGGCCGTTCCGCATCCGATATTTCGAGTTTCCTGAGTGATTTCGCCGCGTCGCGGATCAGGCCGTCGGAGGAGATGAACTCCGTATAGACGACGTCGGCCCCGAACTCCTTGCACATGTAGCGGAACGACGGGTCGGTAACGTCCTCCATCGGTGCAAGGAACAACGGCTTTTCGCCCAGATCAATATTGCCTATTTTCATTCTTCAGATTCAGCTTTTGCGGGTGCGGGCGGGGTGACCAGGATCTTGTCGATGCGGGCGCCGTCCATATCGACGACCTCGAAGCGAAAGCCTTTCCACTCGAGGCTCTCGCCCGTCTGCGGTATGTGGTCCAGTTCGTCGAGAAGCAGGCCGCTGACTGTCTTGTAGGTCGTATGGGGAATGAGCTCCTCGATGCCGAAGTAGGCGAGGAAGTCGTAGAAGGGGCATTGTCCGTCGATCAGGCAGCTGCCGTCGTCGCGGCGGACGATGTCAGGCTCTTCATGTGCTTCGGGAATCTCGCCCACGAGCGCTTCGAAGATGTCGCGCAGCGTCACGATGCCGCGCGTCACGCCGAATTCGTCGCAGACGATGCCGTATCCCAGCTGTTCGTTGCGCAGCTGGTCCATTGCGTTATAGACCTCGCAGCTTTCGTGGAAGAACTTGACGGGCGAGAGCCGTTTGCAGAGCGTAAACGCCGGATCGGAGAGCTGCTGGAAGAGATCCTTCAGGTAGATGACGCCGACGAGTTTGTCGAGGTCGCCGTCGGCAACGGGGTAGAGGCTGTGGGGTTTCCGCCCGACCAGATCGCGGATCTCGCCGGCCGTCATGTGGATGTCGAGCCAGACCATTTCGCTGCGGGGCGTCATGACCGAATCGACCGTGCGGTCGCCCAGCGAGAAGACGCGGCCCACGATCTTCTGTTCGACCTCCTGCACCACGCCGTCATCGACGCTCTCCTGTATGATCGAGCGGATCTCCTCTTCGGTTACCTTGTTTTCCGATTCGCGGAGCCCCAACAGACGGGTCACACCTGCGGTGCTGCGCGAAAGCAGCCACACGAAGGGCGATGTCGCCTTCGAGAGAATTCGCATGGGTCGGGAGACGGCGCAGGCGATCCGTTCGGCGGTGTTCATGCCGATGCGTTTGGGTACGAGCTCTCCGAAGATCAGCGTCAGGTAGGTGACGAGGATGACGATCGTTATCTGCGCCACGAGCGTTGCCGTGCGCAGCGGTATGCCCAGCAGGGCAAGCTCCCTGCCGAATTTTGCCGCCAGCGTGTCGCCCGAATAGATACCGGTGAGGATGCCGATGAGGGTGATTCCGATCTGTATGGTTGAGAGGAACTTGTCGGGATCCTCGACAAGCCGCAGGGCGCGACGCGCACCGGCGCTTCCCTGCCGGGCCCGCAGTTCGAGATTTGAACGCCGGGCGGAGATGAGCGCGATTTCGGACATGGCAAACAGCCCGTTGAGCAGTATCAGCAGCAGGATGATGACGATTTCCATAAGGTTGCTATAATTTATGCGGACAAAGATACGAAAAGTCGCGCGCAGAAACAAACGGTCGTTTGATTCTGCCGGTGCGGAGTATCCGGGGCGCAGCCAAAGTTACGGAAAGTCGGGTGCAGAGAGGAATGAAAACGCGGTTTTGGATGCGGTCTCGACAGGACCATGCCGCAACGGAGCTCCAGGTCGAAGCTCCATCGGCGGATTTTCCGGATCAGGGCCCGAATACGACGGGCTGCGTCATGCGGAAGACGTGAGGGCGATTTTTACGGAAACGGCGGCGGACGATTGGTTATTCACCGAAAAACGTTAAATTTGCAGGCAAAATCGACAAACAGTTGAAAAAGATGGATATCGATCGTTATATTTCTGAGGCCGTGAGCCGCTCGGTAGAGGCGCTCTACGGACCGCTTGGCGAAGAGCCGCTGCAGATTCAAAAGACCCGCAAGGAGTTCGAAGGGGACTATACGCTGGTCGTTTTCCCGCTGTTGCGGCGCAGCCGCAAGTCACCGGAGGCAACGGCAACGGAGATCGGAGAGTATCTTGCGGCTCATACGCCCGATATTGCGGCGTTCAATGTCGTCAAGGGCTTCCTGAACCTGTCGTTGTCCGCGTCGTTCTGGGGCGCGCGTTTCGAGGAGATCGCTTCGGATGCGGATTATGGGCAGGCGCCGGCTACGGGCCGCAACATCATGATCGAGTATTCGTCGCCCAATACGAACAAGCCGCTCCATCTGGGACACATCCGCAACAACCTGCTGGGATATTCCGTTGCACAGATTCTCAAGGCCAACGGACACCATGTCATCAAGGTGAATCTGGTCAATGACCGGGGCATCCACATCTGCAAGTCGATGCTGGCGTGGAAACTCTATGGAAACGGGGAGACGCCGGCATCGTCGGGCATGAAGGGCGACCATCTGGTCGGCAAGTATTACGTCGAGTTCGACCGTCACTACAAGGAGCAGGTTCGTGAACTGGTGGCTGCGGGCCGTTCGGAGGAGGAGGCCAAGCACGAAGCGCCGCTGATGCGCGAGGCGCAGGAGATGCTGCGCAAGTGGGAGGCGAAGGATCCGGAGGTTTACAGCCTTTGGGAGATGATGAACAGTTGGGTCTATGAGGGTTTTGACGTGACTTACAAGGCGTTGGGGGTCGATTTCGACAAGGTCTATTACGAATCGCAGACCTATCTGCTGGGCAAGGATATCGTACAGAAGGGCCTCGACATGGGGATCTTCTTCCGCAAGGAGGACAACTCGGTCTGGATCGACCTTACGGCCGACGGACTGGACCAGAAGCTGTTGCTGCGCGGCGATGGCACGTCGGTCTATATGACACAGGATCTGGGTACGGCCTACCGCCGTTTTACGGACAACAACCTCGATGACATGATCTATGTCGTGGGCAACGAGCAGAACTATCACTTCCAGGTGCTGAAACTTGTTCTCAAGAAGTTGGGTTACGCCTGGAGCGACAACATCACCCACCTGTCATACGGCATGGTGGAGCTGCCCAACGGCAAGATGAAGTCGCGTGAAGGGACGGTGGTCGATGCCGACGACCTGATTGCCGACATGATCGGTACGGCCCGCGAGATGTCGGCCGAGCTGGGCAAACTGGACGGTTGTTCGGAAGAGGAGGCCGATGCCATATCGCGCATGGTGGGGCTCGGAGCTCTCAAATACTTCATCCTCAAGGTCGATCCCAAGAAGACGATGCTCTTCGACCCGCGCGAGTCGATCGATTTCAACGGCAATACGGGTCCCTTCATCCAATATACGCATGCACGAATCCGTTCGGTGCTGCGCAAGGCGCAGGAGATGGGGATCTCCTTTGCGTCAGCGGCCACGACGTCGTTCCTGCCCGAAGAGATTGCGCTCATCAAGCAGTTGTCGGACTATCCCAACGCCGTGCGTTCCGCTGCCGACAACTTCGCACCGTCGATCGTTGCGGCCTACGCCTATGAGCTGGCCAAGCAGTACAACGCCTACTACCACGACCATTCGATTCTCAAGGAGAGCGACGAAGCGGTGCGGGCCATGCGTCTGCGTCTGTCGGAGCAGGTGGCACGCATCTTGAAGCAGTCGATGCGTCTGTTGGGCATCGATGTGCCGGAGCGCATGTAGTTTCCGATCCGGATCTGCGGGTGGCAGGAAAACGTCCCGGCCCAAAAGGATTGCCGGAACCGTGTTCTGTACTTCGAAGAGGTTGATCCGATAAAAACTGGGGCGGGGAAAACGCCGGTTGCGGGTGCAGAGCTGTTTGTTGCAGGATGATGCGCCGGTCCGGCCTTTCCGAGTGCCGTTTCAGTTCGTTCGAATGATTGCGATTCCGGATGTTCGGATGTTCGGGGGACGGTAGCCTCGGTGGATTACGGGCTCTCCGCTTCTTCGGATTGCCGGGATGCTGGCCCGTTCGGTTTCCGGTTTGCCGGTTGCAGGAAGATTGACTGCAGAGCGAGGAGGGACGTTGGTGCGGACGGACAGGCCATGGGTCGCATGACGAAGGGATCGTCCTGTCAGCGAGCGGTAAAGAACGTTTTAGATGAAATTGCTCCCGTGTGGAAGACCGCTTGCGAAAAAAAGGTGTTTGTCGGAGAAATGTTTGATAATCCGAAAGGTTTTATTACCTTTGTATGCGAAAAAATTAAAAAATCGAATCCTATGGCAAATTTGAGAGATCTGAAGAAGGAGATCGACTATCGTCTCGAGGAGGTGGTGTTTGACTGTGACATGGCCATCGCTTTCCAACCTTCGAAGGAACAGGAGATTTTCGAACTGATGCAGAAGGCCGTAGCTCTGCGTAATGAGTTGATCGCCAAGGTCAGCAATCCGACGGAGCCTCACAATAAGTCGCTGGTCCGCAAGTACTACACGGCGTTGCGTGCCGACATCGTGAAGTCGTTCGAGGCGTTGTTCGAGGAACTGAGCAAGATCAACGAGGCAAAACCGGCCAAAGAGGCGTAAGGAGCCGAACCTTTTCAACACCAGGGAAGAGTGAAGACGACGCTTCGTTTTCGCTCTTCCCTGTTTTATCGTCATATTGAAACGAGAGATGGATATCGCGAATCTTGTCGCTGCACAGCGGCGATTTTTCGAAACGGGTCAGACGCGCGATCTGGCGGCCCGAAGAGTTGCGCTGCTGCGGTTGTGTAAGGCAATACGCCTGCACGAGGCGGCCTTGTGCGAGGCCCTGCGGCAGGATCTGGGTAAATCGTCCGTCGAAAGCTACATGACCGAGATCGGTATAGTTCAGCATGAAATCAAACTGCTGTATCGTAAAATGCGCCGTTGGCTGCGACCCCGGCATTGTCCCACGCCGTTGTCCGTCTGGCCGTCGCGCAGCCGGGTGCGTTACGAGCCGTTGGGGGTCGTGTTGGTCATTGCCCCCTGGAACTATCCGCTGCAACTTTCACTTCTGCCGCTTGTCGGAGCACTGGCGGCTGGAAATTGTGTCGTGCTGAAGCCCTCGCCGGCCGCACCCGCTACGGCGGCACTCCTTCACAAACTGATCTCCGAGACCTTTCCGGATGAGTATGTCGCGGTGGTGGAACATACGCCGCAGGCAATGGACGAGTTGTTGG
>CALUOX010000108.1 GCA_944322375.1 uncultured Alistipes sp. | reverse complement strand
TTTGCTCATAGATTTTTCGTTTCGTTCACAGGCAAACTTAATCCCACCCAGTCGCTCCCGGGCGAAACATTGTCGCACTCTATATCTGGAATTCCTGCATCGGGATAAATTGAGAGGATAGAACGTATATATCGGAATAAAAGGATTATCTTTGTCGTATGAAAACAAAGCACAACATATATACGGGAGCCGCGCAACAAATGAGCAAAGTGGCCGACAATTCGGTCGAACTGGTTGTTACATCGCCGCCATACCCCATGATTGAAATGTGGGATGAGATTTTCGGCGCCCAAAATCCCGATACGCTTGTTGCTTTACAGGAGAATCGGGCGGATGTTGCATTCGAGCTCATGCATGCCGAGCTGGATCGGGTATGGGACGAAGTCGCCCGTGTTCTTGTCCCGGGAGGCATAGCCTGCATCAATATCGGAGATGCCACCCGGACGATCAACGGAAATTTTGCGCTCTATTCCAACCATTCGAGAATCATCAGTCACTTCATTTCACATGGATTCGTCAACCTTCCCAATATAATTTGGCGCAAACAGACGAATGCCCCGAACAAGTTCATGGGGTCCGGCATGTTGCCGGCCGGTGCCTATGTGACATTGGAGCACGAATGGATCCTTATTTTCCGCAAGGGAGGAAAGCGCGAATTCAAAACGAGCGAAGATAAACAGCGGCGACGTGAAAGTTCGTTTTTCTGGGAAGAACGCAATGTCTGGTTTTCCGATCTTTGGGACAACATCAAGGGAACGAAACAAAAGATTTCCGCTGACAGCCGTGATCGCAGTGCTGCTTATCCATTGGAGATTCCTTATCGGTTGATCAACATGTACTCCCTGCAGGGAGATACGGTACTGGATCCCTTCCTCGGAACAGGAACCACGACTTTGGCTGCCATTATGAGCAACCGGAACAGTATCGGATATGAAATCGACGACAAGTTTATTGAAATTATCGCCGACAATATTCTGTCGTCTTCAATCGCCGAAATGAACGACGTAATAGGCAGAAGAATTACTGCACACAAACGATTCGTTTCCGAACGCATGCAGAGCAAGGAGATCAAACACTACAACGAGCATCTTGATATGCAGGTCATGACATCTCAGGAAACGGACATGCGATTCGTTTATCTGTCATCCATTTCCGGAGACAAGCATAATTTTACAGCAGAATATGCTGCGACGGCACCAGTGTGCATGAAAATAAAAATCGGGAACAGAAAACAACCGGCTTCTGTTCCCGCAGGCACACAGATTGCGCTTACATTTTAGGGTTTTACATATTTCGCTATTTTAGTCGTCGGATTTCCTGGAACAGTATTATTCCAATTGCGAATCAACCATGTTCTACGTTGCAAAATGTCAATTGAACGATTTTCCAACGAATCAAGATATGATTCTAATTCACGTATGTTGGTTTGGTCAATCAAATAAAATCCCTTAGGATTTGATAAAGAACTGCCTATAAGGTCTCCATCGACTTCTATACATTCTCGGATCAAATTTCTGGTTTTTACCTGATTACCTCCAGTAGGAAAGCCCAATGCCCGTGAAATTCTCTTAGCATTTATGGCGTTTCTTTTCCCTGTCTGCAAAATGTTAAGTAATGCTGTTCTCTGAGCTTGAGTGAAATTTGTAGGCATAATATTAGAAATTATATTCAACAACTATCTCCGACTTCTTTTTATCATAGTAAATGATTGGGACGTCAATATGTTCCGGAAGTTCGTTCATCTGACGGTACGTCACGGGTTTGATGCTTACGGCCTGTTCTCCGATAAAGCCATCGACACCCTGAGTCTCCTCTTCCGGTGAGGCCAACCGATATTCAACATGCCGTTCATCTGCAATTTTGCGGAGAATAGCTTCCTGAAATTTGAGCCCGCAATAGGTTTTGACGACTACAAGTTCTTCGACCCACCGTTGTACCATTGTCCTGTCGATAGTATGGATGCTCTCTTTGAGCATCTCGATCATTCGATATACACGATCCGTAGCAATCTCTATGGCATCCGGGTGTCCCGCCTTGTACCATGCTGCCCATTCTGACATCGAACCGGATCCGAACTCTTGAATGAGCTCGCTCATTTGTCCTACTACATTCGGGCGTGTGCCTTGTGCATTTTGGTTCGCAAGATTCATAATCTGCGTCGCATATTTGGGATAATCAAATGTGCGATCGGTTAACAGCTCTTGAACCTCTTTGTTGGGTATCTGCAGTTTCATTACTGTTTATTTGTTTGATTGTACGACAACAGCCGTCGGATATTCGACGGCTGTTACAAAGATACGAATTTTAGATTATCCCCGATTAACGATTCTGAGAAAATCACAAAATCGCAGACGGCGTTCATTTTCAGGAATAAATCGACTTGGTTGCGTAGTCTGCTCGCGCAGCCACTCCTGTTTGCGTTCTTCGAGACGACGCACTGATGCTTCGGTGGCCGGATATGCTGGGAAGGTGACCAGAGAGACATCCACCACGTGCGAGAAGCGCAGAATCGTCCGCTCGTCCAGATCCAGGCCGTTCCGTGCATCGGCATACTGCCACACGTCCTCCTTCACGCCGAAGCGGAACGAGCATTTCGATACGTCGCCACGCCGCACCAACTCCAACATATCGTTGCCCACGGTCGTATGTGGCGCCTCGAACGCGAAACGTAGCCCGACGTCGTCAACCTCCAGACGAAGCGTCCCGCTCGTCGTGCGGGCCAGAATCGCATCGTCGCGGTGATTGAAACACACGATAACGTCCTGCATGTCGCACTCATCGAAGGCGCCCTGCGCAATTTTCTCGCGGAACCAGCCCATAATCGGTTCGCTCCAGCACTCGAATTTCGCGGCATAGCCGACGATCGTCCGACCTGCCGCGCCCGTGTCCCGGCTCTCGATGTGCAGGTCGCCCACGAGGCTCCGGATTTCAAGTCCTTCAGTCGGCGTTGTTCTCTTCTCCATATATCGCATGTTTGATTGTCTGCATGTTCATCTGCACGAAATAGGTGTCGCCTCCCTCATAGGCGTTCATGTCCTCCAGAGCGCGAATCTCGTTGGCCGATATCGCCCCGACGATGTTCATGTTCTTGTAGTATTCCGAACGGGTCTTGGCATCGCCGCGTAACAGCCCGTTCAAGCCGAAGAGAAAGTAGTATTCGCCGAACTCCTCCTCGCGCAGCAGTTTGCGGTTGAACTCTTCCTCGATACGAACCAGGTACGGCATCAGGCAGTATTGCACGAACTCCATGCCCTGATGCTCGATGTTGTTGTTTGTGGCCCGTTCGAGGTCGGCAATCATGTGGGGCGGAATACCGTAGATGGTGGCTATCTCCGTCTTCTGGAACTTGCGCGTGGCAATGAACTGCGCATCCTCGGGCGGAATCGAAATGCGTTCGTAGGTCATGCCGCCCTCCAGCAGCAGCGGCACGTGGGCGTTGTGCAGCCCGACCGACTGGGCCAACAAGTCCTTTTTCAGGCGCTGGTAGGCTTCAGGCTTGAGCGTCGATGGATACTTGAAGACGCCCGACATGTTGCCGCCCTGGTCGAAGAAGCGTTTGCCGTAGAGTTGTGCCGAGACGGAGAGTTGGAGGTTGTCGCGATGCACGGCTATCGGGCTTTTGCCCTTGTAGCCGTTGGTCGAAAGCCCACGCAGGTGAATCATGTCGTCGTTTGGAAGCAGTTCTCCCGAGTCGAGCCGGTAGAAGAGTTCGTCGTTGTCGGTGAGCAACGGTTCGACACGCGCCGGATGCAGGAACAGCAGTCGCTCAGGACGATAACGACGGTCGCGGAAGATGCGGACGTAGCCGTTACCCCACAGCGCACACGAAATCATCAGATGGTGCATCAGATCGAAACGTGTGGCGTGGCTGTTGGGAATCTGCACCAGTCGGTGACAGGAATGGCCGTACTGCCGTTCGCGGCCACGTTCCGTGCGCCGGTAAAGATGGAGCGGCAAAGTCCCTACCGTCTCGGAGAGAATACGCACACAGGCCCATACGGCCGTAAGGTTCAGCGCACCCTCCTCGGTGATATACACTTCACGGGTGGCATCGGCGACCGTATCTGCCGAGATGACCCTGTTCACGGCGGCCTCGAACTCGGCCGATGAGATATCGCGCCGCTCTTTGCGCCGCCAGAAAGAAAACCGCTTCATCAAATCTGCTTTGCGGCAAACTTAATGCGTTGACAAGACCAGAAACGGAAACTTTGTCGCAAAAAACGACGGCCGTTGGCGGTTTTCCGATTTAATTTCCTATTTTTGTAAATGGTTCCGTGCCACTGCGGACGGAACCGGACATATTACGAACGTTTCGTTACGTTTTCTTTCGCATTCAAACTTCGCAACTTTGACCAATAGAAGGAGATGTAATTGGACGCCTCGTGAACGCATGTATTGTGCCCGCAGGCCTTTGGCCTGCTTTGTGCATGATACGCGTTTCGCGTGGGCTGTCCGTGTTGCTTATTTCTGTTGGGGGCAGCGAAGGCCTGAATGCGTGGTAAGTCAATACGGCACCCACGTTTTTTATGGCTTTCGATTACGATTACACCGGAAATCTCGCCCTGCTCGACCGCCCGAAGGTCGCCTTCTTCGCCTCGCGCGTCGTCACACCCGCCCTTGAGGAACAGTCCCTTCGCTGGGCCGAAGCTTGTTGTGCAACCGACCGCGCTGTAATCAGTGGTTTCCAATCTCCGCTCGAAAAATCCGTCTTTGAACTCCTGCTGAAAGCCCGCCACCCGGTGATATGGGCATTGGGACGTACCCTCTACCGCCGTTATTCGTCCACCGTCGAAGAGGCGCTGGCCGAGCAGCGCATCCTGATCTTTGCAGTCCGCAATGTCCGTCGCACCGGCTGGCAGACGGCGCAGGCACGCAACTATGTAATTGCTTCGATGTCAGACGAGAGCGTCTATGCTGTCAACGAGCAGAGCCGCACGAGTTCGCTCGGGGTACTTTATGGCCTGGAGGTCGGCACGAAGCCCGTGCGTCTTATCTCATCGCCTGCATCATGCGGTTAAGCACCCGCCGGAACGAACTGAACTCCGAGTAGCGACGGCGGCCCGTGAGGGTGATGTGAAAATCCTCGAGGCGTTCGTAAGCCTCCAACTGCGTCGGATAGAGGTCGCGCATGCGGAGGTAGAGTTCCGCAAAGCCCTCGAACGAGAGGAAGCGCCGCATATCGGGCGCAAGCGGCGTCAGGGCCGAGAGTTGCTTCTCGATGCGTTCGCGCTCGGCCGTAATGACCGGCGAATGGTAGCGCCGGTACTGTTTTCGGTTCATCTTTCTGTTCATCGTCGTATCGTTTCAGAGAGTCAATAATCCACGGTTTTCGTATGGGTTTCGTTCGTCGGCCGCTTGTGCCGTCATCCACTCGCCGAGAGCCATGATCGAGGCGACGATACCGTCGATCTTCTGCGTCGAGCGTTCCTTGTCGGGCTTGATGTTTCCGGCCGGGTCGCTCTTGACGACCGTCGAAGCGAGCATCCACCGCAGCACGGGGTTGCCGAAGTGTTCGATGCGGCCCGTAAGCACCAGCTTCTCGAACTCGCGCGTCGGGGCCGACATCGAGCCGTAACCCTGACCGAATGGATTGCAGACCATGCCCTCGTTCTGGAGGTCGATAATCGTCTGCGAAGCATTCCATCGGTCATAGGCAGACGAGCGCAGGTCATAGTCGGCCGTCCGGCGGAGGATGTCGGCCTTGACGAAATCGTAGTCGATGACGTTACCCGGCGTAACGGTGACGTATCCATCGGCAACCCAGCGGTTGTAGTTGATATTCTCGCGACGGATCTTTTCGAGCATCTTCTCCTCGGGTATCCAGAAGTACGGCACGAGTTGAAAAC
>CALUOX010000107.1 GCA_944322375.1 uncultured Alistipes sp. | reverse complement strand
CAGACGCCCGGGGCCTGTTTGAGCAGTTCCGTGCCGTCCTTGCCGGCGGCAATGGGCGAGTTGGCCACCTCCATGACGAAGCGGTCGGCTTCGCGGCGGATCGTGTGCGCCGTGACGACAACCTCCTGCATGGCTACGGAGGCCGGTTGAAGCGTGAATGTCCCCAGATCGGCCGGTATCGTTACCTCCGTTTCAAGGGTTTGGTATCCGAGGTATTGTATGGTCAGATGATAATGCCCGGCCGGTGCTTTCAACGTGAAGGTGCCGTCTTCGGCGCTTGCCGTGCCGGCAACTTGCTGATCGCCGTTGAGCAGGACGACGGTGGCATAGGCGATCGCGGAGCCGTTTCGGTCAACGACCTTGCCCGTTGTCGCGGTGGCGCGTGCGGCCTGGGTGGTCTCCATGTCGAAGAGTGACAGCATCAGGATCATTGCAGGGAGCAATCTGTGGATCCCTTTCAGAAATCTCCGTGACGGGGTTGTCTCCGGTAGGCGGAACAGTTGGCAGTACATATGGATAATAAAAAAGATGTTGCGATTCGGAAATCTTTAATTCAATGTATTGGTTCGAAGGGTCGGTTGGCGCATCCGTTTCCGGTTGCCGGTTTTGAGTCCGCTGTCGCAGGGTGCCGTGCTGTCGAGTTACTGCATTATTGCATTGCTGCATTGCTGCGTTGCCGGTCGCCCCGGTCTCCGTTCTTTGTCTGCTCGTAACCGGCGGTTGCGTCTTTCGACACTATTTGAAATATTTACTCTCTTGTTCGTTCTTTGCGGCTGTCCTTGTTCGTTGCCGGTTGTCCGGTCGGACATTTCAGCCGAACTTGTTTCTTGCTTGTAATAATAATGTCTTTAATCGCTCTGCCGTTTATCGGCAGTTGTCTGTTCTATTGGTCGCAACGTTATTCCCTGCAGGTCGTTCACGGCCGGTTCTGTTTATTGCGGGCCGTTCTGCCTTCAGTTGTCCGCAGTGATTCTCATCCTTCTCCTTGTCCGTTTACCTCTTTCGTCTGTGGCCGGACCGTGCTTCGTCCTTTGCCGGCATCAGTTTCCGGTATTTCCTGTTCGCCGGAGCCTGTCGCGTTCAACACTCCCGTCGCCAATGACCGTTTGCACCGTCTTTGACCGTTCCTGTGTGCAGGGAAGCCGGTTGGTCAAGAGCAGGAGCAACTATTTCCAAGCAGGAGAATCCGTCGGCGTGATGCGAAGGAAGCAACCGTTCCGATGCAGGAGAATCCGTCGGTCCGATGCGAAGGAAGTAATCGTTTCCATGCATGAGGATTCGTCGGTCCGATGCGAAGGAAGTAATCGTTTCCATGCGGGAGAATCCGTCGGTCCGATGCAAAGGAAGTAATCGTTTCCATGCGGGAGAATCCGTCGGTCCGATGCAAAGGAAGTAATCGTTTTCATGCAGGAGAATCCGTCGGTCCGGAGCAGGAAATGATGTTGTTTTCTTCTGCCGCAGCCGGTGCAAATATAGTGGAAATATATGTAGCTTGTATAGCAAAGTAGTAAATTTTATAAAATATTTTGCCTTTCGGTTGTGGGTGATGGATTTCGGGGGCGGAAAAGACCGGGTAGCATCCTTGCGGCGGATGACCGGATTTTATGCCGGAGACTCCGTATGCGGGTCGCTGCCGGCGCGTCGTTTTCCTCCCGACAATTTGAATTTTTTCATGAAAATTTTGTACTTTTGCAAAATTGGAAAATCACCGTTTCGAACAATGTCGTTTCGTGGCGGTGAGCGGGTTTCAGTTCCGGGGAACTGACCCGATGCATCCCTTTAATCGACTTGAATAGATTATGTTAATCGACTTGAATAGATTATGTTGAGCCTTCTCTATTATATCTGGCTGACGCTCTTCTGTGCCGTCATGCTCGTTGTTTCGGTTGTGGCTTTGGCGATAACCTGGCCGTTCCAGAAATCCCGGCGTTTCGTACATGAACTGTCGCGATTTCTGGCCCAGAGTTTCCTCTCACCTTTCCCGCGCCGTGTCGAAGGTCTGGAGCATGTCGATCCGAAAAGCCGGTATGTCATCGTGCTCAACCATCAGGCGATGGTCGATATTGTCTCACTCTATTTTGTCCCGTTGAACTTCCGGTGGGTCTCCAAACGCGAAGTCTTCCGGATCCCCTTTATCGGGCAGTTCCTGCTTGTTCACGGCGATATCCCGATCGACCGGGGCCATGCGGCCGAAGCCATGGAACAGATGCTGCGCGAGGGGAGCTTGTGGCTCTCGCGCGGAGTGTCGATTTCGATCTTCCCGGAGGGAACGCGCTCCCGGGATGGAGAGATCCATCGTTTCAAGGCGGGAGCTTTTGCGCTGGCAAAGGCTACCGGCACGGCCATCCTTCCCGTTGTTCTTGACGGCACGGCGCAGGTGATTCGCCCGAATCGGCTTTTTGCATGGCGGCAGCGTATTACGGTGAAGGTTCTGCCTCCGGTTTCTGCCGAGGAGGTCTCCCGTTGCGAGACGCACGAGCTGATGGAGACGGTGCGGTCGCGAATGGTGACGGCATTGTCCGAGATCCGGAAAAACAGGTAGGCCCGAGGGTGGAAGCCAACTCCCGGGTGTCGAGCGTTGGATTCAGACAAGGCAAGGGTTAGGCAAGGGGCGGGCCGGGCAAGGGTCAGGTAATCAGGCCAGCCAAGGGATTGTCCCCGACCGTAACGGTTCCTTCGGAACAGATTTCTCTCCTCCTCGGAGACGAGTAAAGATGTCTTGGAAGGGTAAAGGACGAAGGAAAGGAGGGGAAGGAACCGACAAGGAGCGGAAGGAAAAAGAGGGGTAAGGGCGAAAACAGGAGCCAAAGAATAGAGAAAGAGGGATAGAGTCTTCCGCCGTCAGCGCAGCGGGGTTTGCGGTTGAATGGAAGACCATGTGGCGGAGGAGAGAGCGGCAGAAGAGGCGGACAGAAGAGACAGAAGAGGAAGAGGCAGTCGGAAGAGAGTGTAGCAGAGGCGGCTGCGGAGGATGAGATGGGAGTGAAGGGCGTGAGCAGAGCGAAAAAGTGAGTGGGGAGTGAGCCAGGAAAGAGAAGCTGAGCCGAGCAGTAAAGGCGAAAGAAGGCGAAGCCGGAAGGAAGTGGGCAGAGAGAAAGAAAAAGAAGAGGAGAGAAAAACGGTCCGAAATCAGGAATGCAATCCGGAAGTCGGGAAACGGCTCTTCCGTCCGAGCCTGTCGAATGAAAATGAAGATAAAGACGGAAGTTGCGGGGACAGGAAGAACTGATCTCCGGTCTCCGGACCGGTCGGGGGACCGGTGTGAAACCATACGGAAATGAACCGATGAGAATCCATTGCCGGGACGGTCGCAAGACGGTAACGGCAATTTCGCAATAACGAAATATGTCAGATTTATTGAATAATACGTCTGCCGCGTACGGCGACGACGCCATCGTCACACTCTCACCGCGTGAGCATATCCGCTTGCGGCCGGGCATGTATATCGGCAAGTTGGGCGACGGTTCGCAACCGGACGACGGTATTTATGTGCTTATCAAGGAGGTTGTCGATAACTCGGTCGATGAATTCATCATGGGGGCCGGGAAGCTGATCGAGATCACGATCGAAGACAACGTGGTGACGGTGCGTGACTACGGCCGGGGCATTCCGCTCAAGTCGCTGGCGGCGGCCGTGAGCGAGATGAATACCGGCGGCAAGTACGGCGGTACGGCCTTCAAGAAGACCGTGGGATTGAACGGTGTGGGTGTCAAGGCGGTCAACATGCTGTCGAGTGAATTCACGGCCCGCTCGATTCGCGACGGCGAGGCGCGGACGGTCACGTTCGCTCAGGGTCTCGAACAGACAGACCGTTGGGAGAGCGGCGTCAACGAGAAAAACGGCACCTTGATCTCGTTCCGGGTCGATGGGGAGATCTTCGGCGCGTACAGCTACAATCTGGAGTATGTCGAGGAGATGGTCAAGAACTACACCTATCTCAATCTCGGCCTCACGCTCCGGCTCAACGGAGTGTCGTACGTCTCGAAGAACGGACTGCTGGATCTGTTGAACGAAAAGATGTCCGATACGCCGCTGTATGCCCCGATCCATCTGTCGGGCGACGACATTGAGGTAGCCGTCACGCACGGCTCGGGCTATGGAGAGAGTTACTATTCGTTCGTCAACGGCCAATACACGTCGCAGGGCGGTACGCACCAGGCGGCCTTTCGCGAGGCGATTGCCAAGACGATCCGCGAATTCTACCACAAGGATTACGATGCGTCGGATATCCGGACGTCGATCATCGCAGCCATTTCGGTCAAGGTGACCGATCCGGTTTTCGAGTCGCAGACCAAGATCAAGCTCGGTTCGAAGGAGGTGGAGCCGGGGGTGTCGATGCGCAACTTCGTGTGCGACTTCATCGGCAAGCATCTGGACGACTACCTGCACAAACATCCCGAAACGGCGCAGGTGCTGCAGCGCAAGATCGTGGAGAACGAGAAGGAGCGCAAGGCGATCTCGGGTATCCAGAAGAAGGCGCGCGAGACGGCCAAGAAGGTGTCGCTGAACAACCGGAAATTGCGCGACTGCAAGATCCACTTTACGGATCGCAACGAACTGGCCGAACAGTCGATGATCTTCATCACGGAGGGTAATTCGGCGTCGGGATCGATCACCACGAGCCGCGACGTACGTACGCAGGCGGTCTTTTCGCTGCGCGGCAAGCCGCTCAACTGCTACGGACTGACCAAGAAGGTGGTTTACGAAAACGAGGAGTTCAATCTGCTGCAGGCGGCGCTCAACATCGAGGAGGACATGGACAACCTGCGCTACAACAAGGTGATCATCGCTACGGATGCCGATGTCGACGGCATGCATATCCGGTTGCTGCTGATGACCTTCTTCCTGCAGTTCTTCCCCGAGGTGATCCGCACCGGCCATCTCTATATCCTTCAGACGCCGCTGTTCCGCGTGCGCAACAAGAAGGAGACGATCTATTGCTACAACGAGGAGGAGCGGCAGCAGGCGATCCGCCGTTGTGGCGCGCAGGCCGAAATCACGCGGTTCAAAGGTCTGGGCGAGATCTCGGCCGACGAGTTCAAGGAGTTCATCGGCGAACGGATGCGGCTCGACCGGGTGCGTCTTACGAAGGACGACCCGATTCACGACATGCTGGAGTTCTACATGGGCAAGAACAGCCCCGAACGGCAGGGTTTCATCGTTGATAACCTGCGTATTGAGGAGGATCTCATCGAGGGCGATCTGCAGCCGTCGGGGGAGTAGGACGAATGTTGTCCGATTGATTGAAAACGATTGACTATGAGTGAAGAGATATATCCCAACGAGGAGCTGTCGCACGAGCCGGAAGATGCGGGTGCCGAGACACCCGTGACGGATGCGTCGGATGCAGCGGAGGATGCGGCGCCGGAAACGGCTGATGGCCGTCCGGCGGCTCCGGGGCGTTACGAACGTCTGACGTCGGAGACGGGCGGCGTGCGCAAGTTGACGGGCATGTACAAGAACTGGTTTCTGGACTATGCCTCGTATGTGATTCTGGAGCGTGCCGTGCCTCACGTGGCCGACGGTCTGAAGCCCGTGCAGCGGCGTATCCTCCATGCGATGAAGGTGATCGACGACGGCCGTTACAACAAGGTGGCCAACATCGTGGGGCAGACCATGCAGTACCATCCGCACGGCGATGCGTCGATCAAGGATGCGCTGGTGCAGCTCGGACAGAAGGATCTGCTGATCGACTGTCAGGGAAACTGGGGCAATATCCTGACGGGTGACGAAGCCGCTGCGGGCCGTTACATCGAGGCGCGGTTGTCGAAATTCGCCCTCGACGTGGTCTTCAACAGGAAGACGACCGAATGGATGCTCTCCTACGACGGCCGCAAGGAGGAGCCGGTGACGCTGCCCATCAAGTTCCCGCTGCTGCTGGCGCAGG
>CALUOX010000106.1 GCA_944322375.1 uncultured Alistipes sp. | reverse complement strand
AGACAATTGTTCCAGCGGGCGTGTCTTGTCATCAGCGCATCGATCGTTTCGCGTTCCACTTCCCGGTCACACCACTCTTCCGTCGTGACGAGCAGTGTCGCGGCATCGGTGTGTCGCAACGATTCGAGTTGCGGCGCGACGGGCAGGCCCGTATTTTTGTTTTTGCTGTTTCTCATTCGGTTACCATTCGATTTCCGGGATCCCGTGTTCCCGCAGATAACTGTTTGTCCGGCTGAAATGACGGCAGCCGAAGAATCCCCGATCGGCCGAGCGCGGCGATGGGTGTGCAGCCGTGAGGATCAGATGCCGCGACGCATCGATGAGCGGGATTTTGCGTTGGGCCTCGGCTCCCCACAACAGAAAAACCAGATGGTCGCGCCGGTCGCTCAAGCGCCGGATGACGGCATCCGAGAACTCCTCCCAGCCGTGACCCCGATGCGAGCCGCTGTCGAATGCCCGGACGGTAAAGATCGTGTTCATCGGCAGCACACCCTGTTCGACCCATCGCTCCAGACGTCCCGACGCAGGCAAAGGGCGTCCCGTGTCGTCGTGAATCTCGCGGAAGATGTTGCACAGCGACCCCGGAATCGGAACACCGTCGGGCACCGAAAAACAAATGCCGTAGTAGTAGCGGGGGTCGGGATAGGGATCCTGACCGAGGATCACGACGCGAACCCGGTCGAAGGGACAGAGGTTGAAGACGCGGAAGAGATCCCTGTTGACCGGACAAATCTGTCGAGTACGGTACTCTTCGCGGATGAATGCCGCCAGTTTTGCGAAATAGGGTTTGTCGAACTCCTCCTGCAGCACGTTGCGCCAACTTTCTTCGATTCTCACCTCCATTTTACACCGTTGCTTTCCGCGAAATTACAATTTTCCCGTCGGAACTGCAACATCTGCACGGTTATGCAGAACTTTCGTGTCCGGTTCGATGTTTTTCCATTTGGGCAGAGGAAGCAGACGATAGCTCTTTGCAGCTTTGTTTGAGTTGTCGGAAACCGGTCCTGCCTTGAATTGCAGGGGTGCTGCTTATTTGCAGTTCCGGCCTGTCTTGGAGCATCGCCGTGACCGGCTGTGTTGTCGTTATCCGGCATCCTACGGTCAATAAACTCTTGGCAGACAGAAGAAACAATCGATTTGTTCATTCCAAACATTTTTCGTAACTTGCAGATACCGATGTAAAACCCCGACTTACGGTCAGAGGTAGAACCCTTGTCCCTTGATCCGGGCAGTTCTAAAAAACAAAAATAAAACAACCGAGACCTATGAGAATCTTGTATGCATTGTTCTTGGGGATCATGTTCATCCCCTGGCAAAATTGTCACTCCCAGGTACTGATAAACGAGGAGATGAAAAATAAACTGTGTCAGGAGGCTTACGGAACAGAATTGGAAGTAATAGCCGTTTATTCTGGCGGAAGGAAAGAGCGAGTTGAGCTGTATCCGGAAAGTATGGTGCAATTGAGGAGCCTGATCAGCAACAAGACTTGGACTAAAAAACAACCTTTCGAGACATTGCCATGCGATCTGCTGCGTCTTTCGGTCTCAACATGGGCTGATCAGATTTTTCTGGCCATAGGCGATGAACTTATCTTTCTCGATATTTATTTTGAATATCCGGTCGTAATGAATCGGTTAGTAACGATTTTGCGGGAACATAAGGTCAATGAATCGTTAATTCCGTTGTTTGGCACGAGGTTATCGGAGGCATTGTTGCGGATATATTATGATAACGAATATACAGAGGATGTTGAAGTTGTACAATCATACGGAAAATATTGGAAATAATATGCATGATGAGCGTTCATCGTGTGTGGGCAAACAGATCGCCTGCTGACTTGCGGGTATAGGCTCCCCTCTCCGTCTGAGAGGGGCAACAGTCGGCAACATCCGATTCTCGGCAAGCAACTCGCAGGTGTGTATGGCTGTATTGAATATCGGCAACCTGAAATCGCCGGATCCGTATCAGTAGAGAGTGACTGTCATGAAAAATCATTTCAAACAACGAGGAACAGGGATTCTTGCGCTATTGTGCATCTTCACGATCGGCGCCTGTTCTTCATCCTATCAAGAGATAGAGGTGACTCGAAAGGTGCGGGATTCGTTTCCGGCTTTTGCGTCTGATTCGGATACGGCGGCTCTTCGATCCATAACCGTTGCTTATGCGGACAAGCGGTTTTATTCGCGGATAGAGCATTCGGCAATAAGAGTAACCTGTCAGGTAGATATTTCCAATAAAGGCTCCGATACGTTGGCGGTCAGATTGTCGGATTCGCGAGAATATGCAACCTATGGGCAGGATACCGTAGGGTGGTTGGAGAGTTGGAAGATCAAAGACCTGAATAATTTTCGCGTCGCACCGGCTCACACAGAATCCATATTTATCTCGAATACAGGCTTTTTCGGAGGAGCATTTTCCCTGTGGGAAGATTTGTTCCCGAAAACCGATGATTATACCAGCCATATGCTGCGAATCCTTTCCGATATAAAAGTCTATTACAACGGGACCGTTGTCCTTCCCGCCAAAGACATAAGGGTGACGGTTTTGAATTATAAGGATGATTGGTTGAGCCGGGCCGTGAACCGCCTGACGGGTGCACCTTATTCGTATGAATCTTGTCCGAGATAAACCACTCGTCTGCTTGAGATGTGCTTGCTCTTAACTCTTACGCTCGATCGTTCTGTCGGCAGATGCGAGAATATAGTCCCGATATCAGGGTGACTGTCTGAACCGTAAGCCGACAACAAAAATGGAATCCGTCCCTTTGAGGGCGGATTCCTCTTCAAATCTCCGGAGGAGAGTTACGACTCATGCACCGGATTATGGTCCTTTTGCGGCTCCTCGCCGTTGTCCTGCACCGGATTGCATGGTCTCGCCTCCCGTTATTTCCGATAGATGGCCGGGCCCCATGTCAGACCGCAGGGATTGATCGTCTGGATGTACTTGTTCTTGCTCCATTTGACCATCGTCGGATTCTCCTTCATCGAGAGCATGTAGTTGCCCAGCGTGGTCGTGAGCACGAGCCGTATCTCGTTGCGCCCCTCCCGCAGAAGCCCCCTTACATCATAGATGTGGCGGCCATGCCAGATCATACCGGCCTTTTGCCCGTTGACGTAGAGCTCCGACACGCAGTTCTCCACCCCGAATTCCATGTGCGTGCAACGCTCCGGCGTGAGATCGAGCGTCGTCTCGCAGGCAATGCGTCCCGCAAAGGCGTTGTAACGTTCATCCTTGCCCAAATCGAACGGCTGGTCGGTCGTAAGCGTCGAGGTCGTACCGTCGTAGTGCGTGAAGGTCATCTTCCATGTGGGGGCCAGACGGCTGTCCGGCTCCTCGAAACGCGGTTCCGGAGCAGCCGGAGCAACGCCCTTCAATGGCTTGTCGAAGACCACAAGGCGGGTTTCGGTCGGCTCTAAATGAAGCTGCAGCCGTCGTCCCGTGTCGGGTAGCAGTGTGCGGTCGCCCGTCTTGGGATCCCACAGCCACATGCGCCGGCCCTGAAGATCGATATTGAAATCGGCATCGATCGTGTGAGCCTCCGTCAGGCTGAAGTTCGAGAAGAAGAAAATATCCAGCTTGCCCGTTTTGTAGTGGTTCTGGCTCACGAACGTCTGCGGTTCGGCAATCCGGACATCGGGCGTCAGATCGTACTGTTGTTGCAGCGCACGGTACCATTCGAGCAGGTGTCCTTTCTTCGGACCTGCAACATGATAAATCCGATCGGGATATTGCCGCATCAGCTTTTCGACAAGCTGCTGCACGTCACGGTCGCCGCCATTCAGTCCGGCCATGCCCGGAGCCTTCGAGGGACAACTGCCGATGAAGAAGACCTTGCCGCCGGCAGCCGCATAGCGGCCGATCGCTTCGAGCGTCTCGGGACGGATCGTCTCCACCTCAAGCAACAACAGCGCCTTGTAGCTGCGGGTACCGTAGTTGATCCGTCCGTCGGCGAAGGCGGCATCGCACAGAATGCTTTCGGTCAGATAGTCGCAGCCTCCACCGTTCTGGTGGATCGCTTCCCAGATCGTGTTGACATAGAACGGACGCCACTTGCCCGGCGACGGTTCGAACTGCGGAGCCAGATAGGTCCACATGTCGGCCAGCGGCTGCAGCAGCGCGATGTCGGTCTGCATCTCGGCGTTGCGCAGCACGGTCGAGAGCCGCGCCTTGTATTCGAACCACGCAGGGAAGTAGGGCCACAGCGTGTTGCGTTCGCTGAAGAAGGTGCCGTATCGTATCCAACCGGGGAACGGAGCTTCGGCCGGCGAATAGTTGTAACCGTGCAGCACCGAATGCGTCACACCCGAAAGGTTGCTCAGGTCTCCCGTGATCTTGATGCGTTCGAGCGTCTCGTTGAAGACAAAGCGTGTATTGGTAATCTCTTCGCAACTGACGACCTCTTTGCCGGCAAGGTGGGCGGCCGAAGCTACGAATTTGTTGACCATCTTGTATCCGTGTCCCGACATCGAATGGTCGGGGAAGATCTCACCGTTCTCCTTGTGGTACCATGTCTCGCACTCCGGAATATCGACATCGAGCAGCGACTCGACAGGTGTGCAGCCTTTGCCGTAGGCTTGGATGCGCGACTTGACCCCGCAGGAGCGGCACCATGCCGTGAGCTGATCCAGAAAACGCTCCTTGAAGAGTTCCGAAAGCGTCAGTTCATAGTCGTAGCGCATGCGGTAGATCTGTTCCATGACCTCCGGATCAATCTGGGCACCGTAGGGCGTCTTGATTTCGTTGCCGTAGGGGCCTACCTTCTTCAGGATCAACGGATAGTAGGTATAGAGATCGTATCCGCGCCGGCGTTGGAACTCTTCGCGGATGTCGCTGCACCAGTTCGACCCTTCCAGTTCGAAACTGTCGGTAAAGAACGACCGGATCTGATCACCCAGATTACCCAACACGGGTTTCAGGGCATCGGACATACGGTTGAGGTAAAGACGCACCGCCTCGGCATTGAAGTGATCGAGAACGGGTCCTCTGGCTCCCAATGCTCCATGAATGACCGCCATGTAACCCGTGTGTTTGACGACGGCGTAGGCAAAGTGCCGGCCGGTCGGAACATCAAACGCCACCTCCTGTGCACCCTTTTCGAATGCAATGGGAGTACCGGTGGTCAGTTTCGTGATATGGGCCGGAAAGAGCCGCACCTCGATCAGTTCGGAGAGCTTGTCACGGTTGGCTGAGAGCAGTTTGGGCGTTGCGCTGCGGATGAGATCCTCCGTGCGGACCGTTACACGGCAGGGACCTTCGAATTCAAGCGTGCCCAGCGCCATCATCTTGATCTGCTGGTCGCGCGTGAGGAACTCCCCGCCGAACGGCCAGCCCGAACCGACGATCAGGTCGCTGTACATGCCGCGTTTGTGCGCCTCTTCGACGGTAAATTTCACCAACTCCAGCCAGCGATCCGACAACCAGGGCACTTGGGCATATCCCAATGTATCCTTGAATTCATTGGGAAAGGCGATGGAGTTGATCTCCACGCCGCCGAACCCGGCCCGCTGCATCGAATCGAGCTCGCGGGCGATCTCCTCTTCACAGACCCGCGTGCCGTTCCACCACCAGCGGGCGAAAAGCCGGGAGGAACTGTCCGGATTACGGAATTTTTCATAAAGCCTGTTGGCCGGAACACGTTTCAGAAAGGCGTTGCCCGACAGATCCGTCGGAGCGGAATGTGCCGTCCCGACAATGGCAAAGGCCGATAGTGCCGTGACGCTCAGGGCCTGTAGCAGTCGATTGAACATGGTATATGAACATAATGTGTTTGACGTGGACAAAGGTAGTAAGAATCGTTCGTCTGACGGATGCTTCTCTCCGGGAAAAGATTATTTGTTCTGCTCTTTTTGTTATGGTTTCTGCTCAGCCGCCCGCTGCCGTCGGCAAGAGTTGTGAACAACGTCCAAAGGCCGGTTTACAGATGGTCCCGATCTGCCGATTGTTGCAAAAACGGTAATAATGGTAGTTCGAACCGTAAATCATTTAACGAATGCAACACGGATCTTTTCTACCTTTGCAATGGATCCCGGGAACCGGTGCTCGTCACAGCAAGATGCCGTTCTTCGGACTGCTCGGTACGGACGTTCTCCGCAATACCGGTTATCCGGGAAGCATTGTTCAGAGAAGAGAAAC
>CALUOX010000105.1 GCA_944322375.1 uncultured Alistipes sp. | reverse complement strand
CGGTACGCGCTTCTGGTCGGGCGTAGGCGGTCAGGTCGATTTCGTCTATGGCGCTTCGTTGTCGAAGGGCGGAAAGGCGATCATCGCCATGCCGTCGATCACGACCAAGGGGGTATCGAAGATTGCTCCGGTACTCGATCCCGGTGCCGGTGTCGTAACGACCCGCAACCACATGCACTGGCTCGTAACTGAAAACGGTGCGGTGGATCTCTATGGCAAGACGCTGCAGGAACGTGCCCGTCTGATCATCTCGATCGCCCATCCGTCGGCCCAGGAGGCGTTGGATCGTGCGGCTTTCGAGCGTTTCGGAACCCACCACCACTACATCAAGGGTTACATGCAGAAGTAGCGCCGTCACGGATTGTGACCGCATTCAAGTTTCGAAGCTCCGGACCGACAGGTCCGGAGCTTCGCTTTTGTTGTGTGAGTGTGAACGGCCGATCCTGCATCCGATGGAGGCGTTGTCCCGGCCGACGGGTGCGGAGGGTTCATAGTCTGTCGTTGATCGGGATCGGCCAGTTTGAAGGTGCGTGGGCGGAAAGAGGAAGGCGGCGGACGGAGACGGTGGTCGTGCGGCCGTGGGGCGTTCGGGAAGAGAAAGAAGGCGGACAGAGATGGTGGTCGTGCAGGTGTGGGGTGTATGGGAAGAGGAAGGCGGCAGACGGAGCGGTGGTTGTGCAGGCGCGGGACGATGGGCAGCGGAAGGCAACGGGCGGAGCCGTTCGCGGGATGTTGGCAAAAAATGCCGGATGTCGTGTCAGGAGGGGTCTCTTGTTGTGAGAATCCCGAAGATCGCATCGGCGTATTGGCGGCCGACGGGAATCACCTGTTCGCAGCCCGACAACCGGATCTCCCGTTTCGAGAATTGAACGACGCGATCGAGCGGAATGATGTAGGAGCGATGCACGCGCAGGAAGGCTCCCTGCGGCAGCATCTTCTCGATGTTTTTCATGCTGGTGCGCGACAACAGCGAACCGCCCGTGGTGCGGAAGATCTGCGTGTAGTTCTCCATTGCCTTGATGTAGAGGATCTCCGACGCGGCAATGGAGACGTTGCTGTATGCCTGCTTGACGACGATGGGGGCCGGTGTCTTGGCGCGCTGCGCCTCGATGTGGCGGATTGCCTTCGTGACGGCCCGTTCGAAGCGGTCGTAGGAGAAGGGCTTGTGCAGAAAATCGACCGCATCGAGATCGAATCCGTCCAGTGCGTATTGTGCGTGTGCCGTCGTGAAGATCAGACTGCACGCTTTGGGCAGGTGCCGCGCGATTTCGAGCCCGTCGATGCTGTTCATCTCGATGTCGAGAAAAACCAGCTCCGGACGTTGGGCGATGATCGCTTCGAATCCATGTCGGGGTTCGTCGAAGGTGCGAAGGTCCAGGTGCCCGAATCGTTGGCAGAATTGCTCGATGACAAGCAGGGCCAGCGGTTCGTCGTCGATGGCTATGCAGGTGTAGCGGTCGTTCATTGCAGGTGAATGGTTAGGAGTGTTCGGAAAATTCCGTCGATTGTCGTCGTGGTGAGCTCGTAGCGCCCCGGGTAGAGCAGATCGAGCCGTTTGCGGCAGTTCTCGATGCCGATGGCGGGATTTGAATCCCGCCGTTTCTTCATGATGCCGTTCTCGGACTCGAAACGAAGCTGATTCTCCGCCGTCTCGATACGAATGCGGATCGTGCAGTCCTCGTCCGACGAGGTGCCGTATTTGAAGGCGTTCTCCACAAAGGTGATCAGGACCATTGGCGGAATGCGCGCCTGTTCGTTGCCGAGTCTGGACTCGAAGACCACCTGCGTGTGGCCGTTCAGCCGCAGCGACTGCAGATCGACGTATTGACGGATGTATTCCACCTCTTCGCGCACGGCAATCGTCTCGTCGGTCGTGTGCGAGTACATGTATTTCAGAATGTTGGAGAACATCACGAAGACCGATTCCGTGCGCTCCGACTTGGTCAGCACCAACCCGTAGAGCGTATTCAGGGCATTGAAGAGGAAATGGGGATTGATCTGTGCCTTGTACATGGCCAGTTCGGCCTTGTTCTTCTCCGCCTCGATCGCCTGCTTCGAGAGGCTCTGCCGGAAGAGCTCGAAGGTCAGTTCGATGGCCAGACTGAATCCCGTAATGATCAGAAAGACAAACCAGACGATCTGTGCACGCATCTGACGGTGAAATTCCGGCGAGAAGGGCGAGTCGATCTCCTCCGGAAGCGGGAAGAAGCCGATGGCCGTCGTAATGCCCAGCAGCAGCGACAGCAGCAGGATGATGCGCCGGTATTTCCGCTGGATGAACAGCGCGGGCAGTTTGGCGACGCGATAGACGAAGTAGAGCACGTAGAGATAGGTGATCAGCACGATCATGAATGTCGGGTACTTGATGAACCAGCGTTCGACCGGCACGAGCATGATCGTGAGCGGCAGAATGACCAGACAGAACAGCAGGTCGGTATAGAGGGCTATTTTCGAGTAGTTCATCTTGTTTCGTTTCAGGTCGCGGGACGGGACGGAGGCATCGGAAGCGGATTCCGTGCGGCAAGCCCTCATCCTTGTACAAAGATACGATTTTACCGTGAAACGACGCAATGCGGCTTGTCGTTCGACGACACTTTTTTGCCGTTCGTCAATATTCGCCGCATTCCTGCCGCGGATATTTTATTTTTCCTGTCGCTCTGACTAATTTTGTAGGAAACCGGGCCTCTCCGGTCACACGACATTGAGACATTAAACAGATTCCGAAACGATATGAAACGACTGATTGTCCTATTGGCCATGTTGTCGATGCTGGGTGCGTGCAGGAACGCCGGCCGCGACGTGGTGGAAAAGAAGTACAAAACACTGACCGTAAGTCTGACCGATTGTACGTTGAAATCCGATTACACGGCGACGCTGCGCGGTCGGCAATATGTCGAGATACGGCCGCAGGTGGGAGGTATCATTACCGACATCCGCATCAACGAAGGTGACGAGGTGCGTAAGGGACAGACCCTCTTCATCATCGATCAGGTGCCTTACAGGGCAGCGCTGGAGACGGCCGTCGCCAATGTGAAGAGTGCCGAGGCAAAACTCGCGACGGCGGCCCTCACGGCCCGCAGCAAGGAGGAGCTCTATCGGGAGGAGGTTGTCTCGGAGTTCGATCTGATGACGGCCCGCAATGCCGAAGCCGAAGCCGAGGCCGCTCTCGCACAGGCCCGGGCGCAGGAGACGAATGCCCGCAACGACCTCTCCTATACCGAAGTGAAGAGTCCCGTGGACGGCGTGGCGAGCATGATCCCCTATCGCGTGGGGGCGCTTGTCAGCAGCAGTATCTCGGAACCGCTGGTAACCGTGTCGGACGACGCCGAGGTCTATGCCTACTTCTCGATGGCCGAGAACCAGATCCTCGATCTGATCCAGCTTTACGGTTCGTTGCAGGAGGCGCTCAAGCAGATGCCCGAGGTGGAACTTACGCTCGGAAACGGAAAGCCCTATGCGCATCACGGCCGTGTCGATGCCATCAGCGGTACGGTCGATGAGAGTACCGGCGCCGTCAGTCTGCGGGCGGTATTCCCCAACCCCGAACGGTTGTTGCGCAACGGCGGAAGCGGCAAGGTGGTGCTGCCTACCGTGCGCGAGGCGTGCATGGTCATTCCGCAGACGGCGACCTATGAGTTGCAGAACAGGGTCTTCACCTACAAGGTCGTCGATGGCAAGGCGCACTCCACGGCCGTCGAGGTCTTCCGCCTGAACAACGGCACGGAGTACATCGTCGAATCGGGTCTCGAACCGGGGGACGTGATTGTCGCCGAAGGTGCCGGACTCGTCCGCGAAGGTACCGTCATCAAGTCGCAGAACACCCCTCAAGAGTAAACCGTCATGAAGATCCGTACATTTATCGACCGGCCCATTCTGGCGGGTGTCATCTCGGTCGTCATTCTGATTCTGGGTCTCATCGGACTCTCGCAGCTCCCTATCGAGCAGTTCCCCGAAATTGCACCGCCGACGGTGAGCGTCTCGGCAAACTATACGGGTGCCAATGCCGAAACGGTGCAGAAGAGTGTCATCGTGCCGCTGGAGGAGTCGATCAACGGCGTGGAGAACATGATGTACATGGTCTCGTCAGCAACCAATACCGGTTCGGCACGTGTGACGATCTATTTCCGGCAGGGTACCGATGCCGATATCGCGATGGTCAACGTGCAGAACCGTCTGGCTTCGGCGCAGGGTCTGCTGCCGGCCGAGGTGACGCGCAGCGGCGTGAACGTCCGCAAGCGTCAGACGAGCAACATCAAGGCGCTGGCATTGTACAGCCCCGACAACTCGTTTGATGAGAGTTTTCTGAACAACTATCTGAAGATCAATATCGAGCCGCGGCTGTCGCGTATCCCCGGCGTGGGCGAGGTCAACGTCATGGGTTCGGACTATTCGCTGCGCATCTGGCTCGATCCGGGCAAGATGGCGAAATACGGACTCGTGCCGGCCGATATTACGACCGTCCTGGACGAGCAGAACCTCGAGGCGCCGACCGGAACGCTGGGCGCCGAGTCGGAGCATACGTTCCAGTATGTGCTCAAGTATCGCGGACGTTACGAACGCGAGGAGGATTACGAAAACATGGTCATCCGTTCGCTGCCCGACGGCGAGGTGCTGCGGCTGAAGGATGTGGCGCGCGTGGAGCTCGGTTCGAGAACCTATACCTATATCGGAGAGGTGAACGGCCATCCGGGCTGTAACTGCATGATCGCCCAGACCTCCGGATCGAACGCCAACGAGATCATCGAGGAGATCGACCGGCAGGTGGCCGAGATCTCCGAGACCCTTCCCGAAGGAATGGAGCTGGTCGATCTGATGAGTACGAAGGATTTTCTCGATGCTTCGATCCAGAATGTCATCAAGACCCTCATAGAGGCCATCCTGCTGGTGATTCTCGTCGTGTATGTCTTCCTGCAGAGCCTGCGTTCGACCTTCATCCCCTCGGTATCGATCATCGTCTCGCTGGTGGGAACCTTCGCCTTTCTCTATGCGGCGGGCTTCAGTCTGAACATGCTGACGCTCTTTGCGCTGGTGCTGGTGATCGGTACGGTCGTCGATGACGCCATCGTGGTGGTCGAGGCCGTGCAGGCGAAATTCGACGAGGGGTACAAGTCGGCCTATCGCGCTACGATCGACGCCATGGGCGGCATCACGTCGGCCCTTGTCACCACGACCTTCGTCTTCATGGCCGTCTTCATCCCCGTCTGCTTCATCGGCGGTACGACCGGAACTTTCTATACGCAGTTCGGCTTGACGATGGCCGTTGCCGTCGGCATCTCGCTGGTCAATGCCATGACGCTGAGTCCGGCGCTCTGCGCCCTGATCATGACGCCCCATGCCACCGACGGCGGGGGTAAAATGAGCTTCTCGTCGCGTTTCCATCTGGCGTTCGATGCGGCTTTCCACCGCCTGGTGCAGCGCTACAAGTTCGGGGTGATGTACTTCCTCAAACGCAAATGGCTGGCCGGCATTCTGCTGGTTGTCGCAGCCGGAGGACTGTTCTTCCTGCTCAAGACTACGAAAACGGGCCTTGTGCCGGCCGAGGACATGGGTACGATCTTCGTCGATGTGCGCACCTCGCCGGGCAGCAACCTCGAAGAGACGAAACTCGTGATGGACGAGATCGACTCCCGTATCAGCGATATTCCGCAGATCCGTATGTTCTCGAAGGTGACGGGCAACGGCATGATCAGCGGTCAGGGCGCCTCGAACGGCATGTTCATCGTCCGTCTGAAACCCTGGGCCGACCGTACGGGCAAGGGGGACGATATCAATTCGGTCATCGACGAGATCTACCGTCGGACGGATGACATTTCGTCGGCCCAGATCATGGCCTTCGCACAGCCGATGATCCCCGGTTACGGTGTGAGCAGCGGCTTCGAGGTCTATGTCCAGGACCAGAAGGGCGGCACGATAGAGGATCTGCTGACCTGTACGCGGCAGTTCATCGACGGACTCAACGCCCGGCCCGAAATCGCCCGGGCCACGACATCGTTCGATACGAAGTATCCGCAATACCTTGTCGAGGTCGATGCGGCGCGCTGCAAGCGCAACGGCGTCTCGCCGGGCGACGTGCTGGATGTACTGGCCGGATACATCGGCGGCAACTACGCTTCGAACATGAACCGTTTCTCGAAACTCTACCGCG
>CALUOX010000104.1 GCA_944322375.1 uncultured Alistipes sp. | reverse complement strand
ATGATCACCTGCATCTTCTCCGTGAGGTTGAAGACAACGGCCGTCTCCGAGTTCAGACCCAGCTTCTTGTAGTTCTTAACCTTTGCCTTCGAAGCGTTCAGCACCACGAAATCGGGTTCGCCGTACTCCTCGAGTTCTGCATCCGTAGGACGGATGAACATGTTCTTCACGAAATGAGCCTGCCAGGCCACCTCCATGATGAAGCGGATCTTCAAGCGCGAATTTGCATTGGCGCCGCAGAAGGTATCGACAACATAGAGTTTCTTGCCCGACAGCTCCTGGGCAGCGATCTTCTTGAGCTCCTTCCAGGCAGCCTTCGTAACGGGTTTGTTGTCGTTCTTGTAGGCGTCGGAGGTCCACCAGATGGTATCCTTCGTCGTCTCGTCCATCACGAAGAACTTGTCCTTGGGCGAACGGCCGGTATAGACGCCGGTCATTACGTTTACGGCACCGGTATCGGTCAGCTGACCTTTCTCGTAGCCGCGCAGACCCTTCTTTGTCTCTTCGCGGAAGAGCTCGTCATACGACGGATTGTACACGATCTCCGTCACACCGGTGATCCCGTACTTTCTCAAATCCATTTTGTCCATAATACTTATGTTTTATTAAAACCTCTTGTCTCGGCTCTTTTTCCGGATAATTTCGACCCGCCTGCCGTTGCCGGAGGCTCTTGCCCCCTCCGATTCCATGTACCGGATCCGACAGCATGGGGTCATACCCTTTTTCTCCGCTGCAAAAGTAGTAAAAAAAACTATAATGTGAAAAAATTAACAGTGATTTTTCACTTTTTTAAAAATCCAGAGGAACACGCAGTCGGACAACTTCCCCACTTAACAGACAACACATTAACTAACAACGCCTTAAAGCAACCACTCCCGACCGAAACAGAGATGGAAGTACATACCTTTCTTTTCGTTCGCATCCGCATCGCCGCACCCCCTTCGGGAGAAGCACCGCGGAGTTCCGAACCACCGCCTGCCGTCCGTATCGTCGTCCGACTATGGAAACAAAACGTCGCGCGGGACAATTTATTGAGCGGAACGAAGATAAAATCGGGCAAAATCCCGAGCGATACCGACCGCTATTCCCCCACGTCCGTCATCGCGCCACAGGACCTTTTCGTTTTGCGCCTCACTCCGCCACAATGCAGTTCGTCACACGCCGCTCCCCGGCCGAATCGAACCGCTTGTTGTCCGAAGGGTGATTGATGATGCCGGCATCATCACACCAAAGTGTGGAAGAACCGCCGCCATCGAGATTCAGCGCCGCATGCAGACCCAACTGACGCGCCACAAACGCAAGTTCACCGATCGTCATTCCCGCAGCCTCCTCCGGGAAGCGTCCATCGACAACGACCATCACCACGTCACCCCGCTTCGTCACGCCGATCAGCGAACGCGGATGCCGACCCCAGAAACCGCCCTTGCGGTCGGCATACGACACCTCCCGACCCTCCACCAGCAGCAATGGACCGCAAGCCAGCGCGTCACGATACCGACGCGCCAGCCGCACGTCGTCCGACGGAACATAGGGCAGAATCCGAACCTTCCGGCCGCGCAGTGTCACGACACCGTTCACACGATACAATTCCCGCTCCTCCGTCGCCGCTATCGTCCGGCCGGCGACACGCACGAAGGTCGAAGGGACGAACTTCCTGACATTGAAATAACCGGCATTTATCGCAGCTGCCGCACCTTCGCGCGCCGCAACGGCCGAGGTCAACGACAAGGAATCGGGCTGTACGATACGGGTGCGGAACCGGCGGGCATCGTAACGCACCATCGAAATGGCCTGCGGCGCACCGAAAAGCTCCAGCTGCGCACGCACGGCCACCATGCCGGGACGCAACGAGCAGGTATCCCACCTGACGGCAGCCCGCGCCACCGAATCCTGCGGGCCTTGCGCCGCCACCGTCAACGGAAGCAGCGCAAGCAGAAGGAAAAACCATCGTTTCATCGGTCGAAAAGAGTTTGATCCATACGAAATACAAAGATACGACGATCGGCCGGATATGCAAGAACTCCTCCCAAGCCGCCGCTCCACCTTACACCCTCTCCGTCAAATCACCAGGGAGGTCTCCGCACCATCCTGTCCGACCGCAAACGGACGTTTGCTCTGGACCCGACCCCTCTCTTCCGCCCCGCACGCCGGGAATTTCCTCCGGACCGCCAGACGGAAGTTTGTTTCTCCGCACGGCTTGTCTTATCTTTGCCGGCAAAACAAACGACACTTATCGATCATGGAAGAACTGACACTCACCCTGCCGGCGCTGCTGTTTCCGGCCGTATCGCTCATCCTGCTGGCCTACACCAACCGGTTTCTCTCCTACGCACAGCTGATCCGCACGCTCAAGGCGCAGAACCTCACACACCGCTCCGAACTGACCGCCGCACAGATCGACAACCTGCGTCGCCGACTCTACCTGACACGAACGATGCAGGCGCTCGGCATTGCGAGCCTGTTTCTCTGCGTGGTCACGATGTTCCTGCTCTACATCGGGATGCAGCTGGTCGCAGCCTATATTTTCGGTGCGGCACTGCTGCTCTTCATCGGATCGCTGGGCGTCTCGCTCCGTGAGATCCAGATCTCGGTCCGCGCACTCGAGATCTACCTCCGCGACATGGAACACTGAACCGGAATCCTCCCGTCCGCATACCGCAGACCTCCGTCGATCCGTCCGGGCCGACAATCCCGCATCCGTCGAGGCGGTACCGAAACGATACGGGCTTCCGATTCGTTGCAAATCGGAAGCCCGCACTCCTTTTTATTTTATCAACCGTTTTTCTACTTCGCTTGCCGCTTCAGGAAGCACTCGATCGTATTCTCCATCAGACAGGCGATCGTCATCGGCCCCACACCGCCCGGTACGGGCGTAATGACCGACGCAATCGGTTCGACGGCGGCGTAATCCACATCGCCGCACAACTTTCCCGTCTGCGGATCGCGGTTGACTCCCACGTCGATCACGACAGCCCCCGGACGCACCATGTCGACCGTCACGAAACGGGGCTTCCCGATCGCCACGACAAGAATATCGGCTTCCCGCGTGACGGACGGCAGGTTCTGCGTACGGCTGTGCGCAATCGTTACCGTCGCATTGGCATCGAGCAGCAGCTTGGCAACCGGAAGCCCAACGATATTGCTGCGGCCGATTACAACGGCCCGCTTACCGGCAATCTCCACGCCGGCACGCTGCAACATCCGGAGGATTCCCTTCGGCGTACAGGGGAGCGTGCAGGGCTCCTTGAGCCACAGTCTTGCCACGTTGAGCGGATGAAATCCATCCACATCCTTCTCGCGGCGGATCGCGGCGATCACCTTCTGTTCGTCGATATGCCGCGGCAGCGGCAGCTGCACCAGAATACCGTCCACCTCATCGTCGGCATTCAACTCGTCGATCAACGCCAGCAACTCCTCTTCGGAGATCTCCGCCGAACGCCGGAGCGTCGTATTGCGAATCCCCACCTCGGCCGATGCCTTGGCCTTGCCCGTGACATAGGAGACGCTGGCCGGATCGTCGCCCACCAGCACCACGACCAAATGCGGCACCCGGCCGTACTTCGCCGGAAATGCCTTTACCTGTTCCGCCATTTCGGCCTTCATCGAGGCCGACAACTCTTTTCCACTGATTACCGTTGCCATCTTTCTGCTCTGTCCTTTCTTCTTTTTTCTGATTCTTCTTCTCTATACACGCTGTTCTTCGACGCTGTCCCGCCGTATTGTCCGCGCTTCGCCGTCTGCGTTTCAACGACCTGCCGGATCACTCCGTGACCATCGCCCTGCGGCCGATGTCCGTACGATGGAACAGGTTGTCGCAATGAATCTTTCCGACCTCGGCATTGCATTTCGCAAGGGCCTCCCGGAGTGTCGGCGCCTTGCAGACGACGATCGCCACACGTCCGCCGGCCGTGACGATCCGACCGTCCCTGCAGGCCGTACCCATATGGTAAACCGCACCATCGACCGTTTCCAGTCCCTCGATGACGGCACCTTTTTCATAAGCGCCCGGATACCCTTTCGAAGCCAGCACCACGCCGACCGTGGCAAAGTCATACCACTCGATGGGCCGGTCAAGTTCGCGTCCGTCGGCCACGGCCGTGAAGATATCCACGATGTCGCTGCGCAGACGCGGCAGTACGACCTCCGTTTCGGGATCGCCGAAGCGGGCGTTGAACTCGATGACCTTCACGCCGTCACGGGTCTTCATCAGACCGCCGTAAAGCACCCCCGTAAAGGGACAGCCTTCGGCGCAGAGCGCCTCGGCCGTCGGTTTCAGTATCCGCTCAAGGGCGAAACGCTCGTCCTCCGCCGTAATGAAGGGCAGCGGCGAGTAGGCGCCCATGCCGCCCGTATTGGGACCTTCGTCGTTGTCGTAGGCCCGTTTGTGGTCCTGCGCCAGCACCATCGGATAGACGCGGCGCCCCTCGACGAAACACATGAACGAAAACTCGGGGCCTTCAAGATAATCCTCCACCACGACCTTGCCGTGACCGAACTTGTCGTCGAGGAGCATGTCGCGCAGAGCCGCATCGGCCTCCTCCATCGTCTGTGCAATCACGACGCCCTTGCCGGCTGCCAGACCGTCGTACTTCAGGACGGCCGGGAACGGCCGGCCGGCGACATACGCACGCGCCTCCTCGTAAGTGGTAAAGGCACGGAATCCGGCCGTCGGGATACCGTATTTCATCATCAGCTCCTTGGCGAACTCCTTCGACGACTCGATTCGCGCCGCAGCCTTCGTCGGGCCGAAGATCCGCAGTCCCGCGGCACGGAAGACATCGACAATACCGGCCGCCAGCGCCACTTCCGGTCCCACGACCGTCAACGCCACGTCATTCGCCTGCGCGAAGTCCCGCAGTTTCTCGACCTCGGTCTCATGCAGCGCCACACACTCGGCCTGCATCGCAATACCGGCATTCCCCGGCGCACAATAGATTTTATCGACCTTCGCGGAGCGGCTCAACGCATCCACAATGGCATGTTCACGGCCGCCGCCGCCCACAACAAGTACTTTCATGCTCTTCTGTTCTGTTTGGTTTCTCTCGATTTCTTTTTTATCTCGCCTCTCCTGCTTCCGGATTCCCGTCCGCCGTCTTCATCCGCCAGTCGTCAGACACGCTTCCAGTCGCTGCTCCGCTCCGCTCCATTCGGAGCATTCGGAGCATTCGGCGCCCATCTTCCGTCACTCCTGCTCTTCTCCGCTCCGTTTCTCCTCCTTTTGCCTGTTCTCACCCCCCCTGCCTGTTACAGATTATGGACGGACAGGAGACTGAACCGTTTCCGGACCCGGAGCCCTCCCTCCGCAAAGAGGGCCGGGAAGAACGAGAAGGAGCGGAAACGAACCCGACGGCCGTTCAAACGAACGCCGTCGGGTTTCAGTCGATTGTCAGTGTTTGAAGTGGCGCATGCCGGTGAAGAGCATCGCCAGACCTGTCTCGTCAGCCTTGCGGATCGAATCCTCGTCGCGCACCGAACCGCCGGGCTGGACGATCGCCGTCACGCCCCGCTGCGAAGCCAGCGTCACACAGTCGTCGAAGGGGAAGAATCCGTCGGAGGCCATGATCAGCCCCTCGGTCACACCCTTCGACTGCGCCTCGTTCAGCGCAATCTCGGCCGAACCGATACGGTTCATCTGGCCGGCGCCGACACCAACCGTCTGCCCGTCCTTCACCACCACGATGGCATTCGACTTCACATGCTTGACGATCCGCCAAGCGAAGTTCAAGTCGCGCAGCTGCGCCTCGTCCGGCCGCACGCGCGTCACGGTCATCGAGTCCTCCACCTGCTTCGTCGTGACATCGAGCTCCTGTGCCAGCAGACCGCCGTTGACACTTACATACTGCATCGGATGTACATCGGCACGGGTCATGTCAACCTCCAGCAGCCGCAGATTCTTCTTCTTGGTAAGGACCTCCAGAGCACCCTCCGAGAACTTCGGAGCCATGATGATCTCCAGGAAGATCGGTTTCATCAGCTCGGCCGCCTCGCGCGTCACCTCGCGATTGACCGCCACGATGCCGCCGAAGATCGAGACCTTGTCCGCCTCGTAAGCCTTCGTCCACGCATCGACCACATCACTGCCCACGGCAGCACCGCAGGGATTCATGTGTTTGAGACCCACACAGAAGGGTTCCTCAAATTCTCGAACGATGTTCAGCGCGGCATTGGCATCCTGTATGTTGTTGTATGAAAGCTCCT
>CALUOX010000103.1 GCA_944322375.1 uncultured Alistipes sp. | reverse complement strand
CAGCATCTCGAACATCGTATGATGGTAGGTATCGTGTCCGACCTCCTCCAGGTCGTTGTGCTTGCCCGAAACGCGCAGACACTTCTGCGTATCGGCCGCACGCGGATACTTGCGCGGAGCGTTGCCCAGAAAAATATCCTTGAACTGGTTCATCCCCGCATTGGTGAACATCAACGTAGGATCGTCCTTGACAACCATCGGCGCCGAAGGTACGATCACATGCCCCTTGCTTGCAAAGAAGTCCAGAAAGGCCTGACGAATTTTATTCGATTCCATATATACGGTTTTATCGTTTTTCGCGTTTTGATTTGCAGGTTGCAAAATTACACAATTTAGGCTAAATTTGCGCAATCTCGCAGAGATTTTTCAGCCATGGCGAAAAAAGAACATCGATTCAATCCGCAGACACTCACATACGAAGTCATCACAGCTCCGTTCCGGCTGCGTACCTATCGCCTGCTGCGAAAGATCCTTATCGGATTCATCCTCATCTCGGTCGTCAACGGACTCTTCGCCTATTTCTTCTATACGCCAAAGATGTACCGCATCAACCGTTCGAACCGCGAACTGGTGATGAAATACCGCATTCTGCAGGATCGTCTGACCGCATCCGAGCGCAAGATCGCCGAGATCCGCCATCGCGACCAGTCCGTCTATCGGGCACTCTTCTCGGCCGATACGCTTGCGCTCGACGGCATCTACACCGAGTATCCGAGCGAAAAATACCGGCCGATGGCCAACGACAACTATTCGTCGCTGATGATCGGCACCTGGAAACAGATGGATGCGCTGGCACGGCAGATCTACCTCGAATCGGTATCGTTCGACCAGCTGCAGATCCTGGCGAAGAACAAGGAGAAGCTCTCGGCCTCCATCCCCGCCATCTGGCCCATCGACCGCAACAGGCTGCGCAACGGTATCGGAGCCTTCGGCATGCGCCGCCACCCCATCTACGGCAGATACATCATGCACAAGGGGGTCGATATGGCCTGCAATGTCGGTGACGCCGTCTATGCCACCGGCGACGGCGTGGTCCAGGAGGTCAGCCTGAGCCGCGCACGGCACGGATACGGGACCTACGTGCTCATCAATCACGAATTCGGATACAAGACCCGTTACGCCCATCTCGACAAGGTTTTCGTCAAGCCGGGCGATCCGGTCGTACGCGGACAGCTCATCGCAGAAGCCGGTCGTACGGGAGGTGTTACGGGGCCCCATCTCCACTATGAGGTGATGTATATGGGACAGGTTGTCAACCCGATCAACTACTTCAACAAGGACATGTCCGCCGAAGAGTACAACAAGCTCATGGAGGAGATCCACGAGACCACGCTCGAAACCGATTGACGCCATGCAGGAGAGCAACTACATAACACGGATACGCCGCCGCAAGGCCTTTTGGAACAATGTCGTGCGGTTCATCATCCAGCTGTTCGTCTGGACCGGTGCTGCCGTGCTCTACTATTTCGCCTTCTCGATCTTCTTCGACACCCCGATCGAATACCGGCTCAAGCATTCGACCGACCGGCTCAGAAGTGAATACGAGATGCTGACCGAACGTTACGACTCGCTCCAGCGCGTCATGGAAAATGTTGTGGAACGCGACCGCAACGTCTTCCGGATTCTTTTTGAGGCCGATCCCTACGACTTCGAAGAGGAAAATGCAGCCAACCGCTGGAACTTCTACGAACAGCTGCTTTCACAATCGACCATCGAACTGCAAAAACAGTTCGCACGCCACCTCAGTGAAACGGAACGCTCCATCACGCAGCTGCAACAATCCTATGACCGAATGGTCGAGGCGATCGACAGCTGTTCCTATCGCAATGCGATTCCGGCCATTCAACCCGTCATCAACAAGCAGCTGACCCTGTTGACGACCTCCTACGGCATGCGGATCAACCCCTTCCAGAAGATCCTGCGATCGCATCAGGGGGTCGATTATGCCATTCCCGAAGGGTCGCGGGTCTTCGCTACGGCCGACGGTGTGGTGAAGGAGGTCGCACGGCGCAACAGTACTTCGGGACAAACCATCGTCATCGACCACGGCGGCGGATATGAAACGGTGTATGCCCATCTGGGCAAGATCAACGTCGTGCGCGGACAGAAGGTGCGTCGCGGCGACATCATCGCCCTGTCGGGCAACTCCGGCTTGTCGCTGGCTCCGCATCTCCACTACGAAGTACGATGCAACGGCATGCGCGTGGACCCGATCCACTACTTCTTCATGGAACTCTCGCCCGATGAGTATCAGCGCATGATGCGAATTGCGCAATCGGGCATGCAATCCTTCGATTAAAACTTCAGTTAATGTCCAATATTCGTTTGATACTCCTTGACTTTGACGGAACGATTGTCGATACCCGCCGGGCAAATTGCCGGGCCTATGTGGAGACCTTGCGCGAAGCCGGCCATCCGATGACCGAGGAGGAGTATGCCGCCCGTTATTTCGGGGTGCGTTGTCCGGAATTTCTGCGTTCGATCGGTATCGACGATCCCGAAGAGATCAACCGCCTGCGCCGCCGCAAGATCGAACTTTATCCCCGCTATTTCGACCTCATCGCACTCAACCGGCCGTTGTGGGAGTTTTGTCAACAGTTTCGTTCACAGGGCGGAAAGGTCTGGATCGTCTCGACCGGCCAGCGCGCCAACATCGATAACGTCATGCACCACTTACGGATGGAAAATGGCGTGGACGGCATCATTTCGGCCCGCGACGTTCTGCACAGCAAGCCCGACCCGGAATGTTTCCTCCGCGCCATGGAGCTCGAAGGTACAACTCCCGCAGAGACACTTATCTTCGAGGATTCGCCCGTAGGCATTGAAGCGGCACGGAGAAGCGGCGCTCCCTATTTTATCGTGAAACTTTAGGCAACAGGGCCCAACCTGTTAATTAGAAGCTATCTGCGACAGATGGAACGGTAGTCGCAGTAACGGCAGGCGTGCTCCGTATCCGTCGTTCCACGGAACGGAACCTGGGGATCGAAGAGTTCGGAGAGTTTCTCCTGCAGCAGCCGTTCAAAATCGGCGGCATAGGTCGAATAATCCGCACCGGAGATCTTCAACGATCGATCCACCAACTCGGGAGCATAGTCCGGACGATTCATCTGACGTACATAATACAGCACGGGAACGACATCCCGTGCACCGGCGCGCGTCAGCATCATGGCATAGAGAAACGTTTGCAGCACATTGGACTGCCGTTGTTTGGTCTCTCCGTTGAACAGGGCCTCCATGCCGTCGAATTCAAGATGCGGCTCGCCCGTCTTGTAGTCCACCACGCGCAGGCGCCCGTCATCCAACGTATCGATCCGGTCGGCAATGCCGCCGAACTTCACCGTCAACCGTCGGCCGGCCGACTCGAACGTAAACGGGCACTCCACCTGATGTTCCAGTTCCGTCACACGGAAATCATCGTGCGCGGCATCGTATGCCATGACACCCCCTTTCAGATACTTGGTCACGATGTCGCGGACAAGAAGCAGATTCCCGGGATAGCTCTCGGGCGAGGCCTGTTCATTCTGCAGATATTTCCGATTGATTGCCTCCTTTACCGCCGCTTCGACGGCTCCGCTCTTCATCAGGGCCCGCAAAGTTTCACCCGGATGCTGTTCGCCGAGAATATCCCCGTACAGACGCTGTGCCGCCGCATGGAGGATCGTACCGAACATCGGAGCATCCACCTCTTCGCTCAGGGTATCATCGGTCCGCAATTCGGCAACGGAATAGAAATAGAAACGAAGCGGACAGGCGACATACCGGAAAAAGGCCGTCGGTGAAAGTATCGTCGGAGAGGTCTCGTCGGCATATTGCAAAAGCTTTTGCCACACTTGATTCTCCTTCTTCACCTCGATCGGCGCTTCATCCGTCGTATTGACATCGAGCCCCACATCGACACGCTGCAGCCGGAAGGGTGATTCATAGGCCAACTGATAGATGTAATGGCTCTGTTCACCCGTTGTCTTTTCATCGGCCCGGGCGCAATAGAGCATGTAAACCCGCTCGGCCCGTTGAATGAGCCGATAGAAGTAATAGGCATAGACACCCTCATGATGCGCCGGCGTCGGCAGATCGAACGCCGCACGCAGATTGTAGGGAATGAACGACGATTGGGCGATCTTGTTGCCGGGAAAATTGTCGTCATTCATCGAGAGCAGAATCACATTGCGGAAATCGAGGTTGCGTGTTTCAAGGATACCCATGACCTGCAATCCTTCGAGCGGTTCGCCCTCGAAGGGTATCCGCACGGTCTGCAGATGCCGCCGCAACAATGAAGTATAGATTGAGGTCGTAATATCAATATCACATGCATCCAGTGAATTGCGCAACCTTGTCAGCTGCTCCGAGATAACGGACAGAAACTCCGTTCGCTGGCGGGCATCGGTACCGGAATAGGGTTCGCGGGCCACGGCGGCGACAACACGCAGCAGATAGTCGGAGAAGGCCTGCCATGTATCGACCGGCGAAAAAAGCGTCGCAAGAAAGGGCGTACAGGCCAATTGCGCGGCAGACATCCGGATGCGACGCTTGTCGATCAGCTCCTGCCGCAGGGCGGAGATCTTTTCGGGATCGCTTTGCCGGATGTAGGGGTGCGACAGCAATCCCTCCACATCGACATGATAGAATGTCGCTCCTTCCGACTCGTCACGCCGATGGTTCTGCAACTCGATCAGGCGCTCCAGAAAGGCATAGGCAAGGGTCGTCTTCAACGGATAACCCATCGTCACGTTGATTCCGCCGATTCCCTCCGGCAACGAGTAGAGCAGAGGAACCAGCAGATTTTCATCGGTCAGCACAACGGCCGTATCCTTGTCGAGCGGGCCCCGCTTGCCGGCGGAGTCCACCGGACGCAGTTCGTCGAGGATGCGTCCGGCATACTTGCACTGTACGGCATTCGACGGCGTAGAGACGACCGTCAACACCTTGTCTTTGCAGAACGCATCGTGCGTCAACTCTGCGGCAGGAGGGAATGCCGCATGGTTCTCGCGCACGAACATTCCCGCCTCCTGATCGGGATTGCGCAGATAGTAATCGTCGTAATCCCAGTAAAAGTCGGTCGCGGCATTGTTCCGGAGGTAACGGAAGAGGACCTTCTCGCAGGCCGACAAGGCATTGAACCCGGCAATCACGTAATGACGCTCTTCGGCGAATGTGAAATCCCCCTTTGAGAGACGGTCGGCTGCCGCCCGCTGCATCATGCCGCCATAGGCCAGTCCCAATGCGGTCAGACGTTCGCGATAGGCATGATAGATATCGGCCAGTGTCCCCCAGATCGCCAGAAAACGGCGTTTCTCCTCCGAGAGGGTCCTGTCGTCCGAAAAGTTGGCCCAGAAGCGGCGGATGATCTCCTGCTGCTCGGGCGTAAGATACGATACGTCGGCCTCGAGTTCCTTCAGTTCATGGATGTTGCGAAAAAGATGATCGGCATCGACCCGATACTTGTCGATCGTATCGAAGTCGTTGAGCAGCATTTCGCCCCAGAAATAGAATTTGTCGAAGGGCTCCTGATGGTACCGCGTATAGATTTTGTAAAGTTCGGCAATCAGTCGGATACGCTCCCCCGTCCGGAGGCCCGAAATCTCCTGCATCAGATCGTCGATCGTCAGCCAGTGCGGCTGCCACATCGGGCGGTCGGTCAGTTGCGACAAGGCATCGACAAAGAAGTGACGGGCCCGTTGTGTCGGGAAAAGGATGTACAACGACGATACCCCGTCGCCATAACGATCATACAGATCGGCTGCCACCTCCTGCAAAAAACTCCGCATCGTCTGTTTTCAGATTTTTTCTTTCTTCGGTCAGAAACAGTCTCTTTCATGCCCGCCGGCACGTCTGTCCGTTTCAGTCCGATCCAACTCAATTCAACGTCGTTCACCAGCGGACGGACGACACCCTCCCAGCTCTTCCTGCTCTTCTTCCTGCTTCGGATATTTCAGCCCGTTCAAGCCGTTCCATGACGCTCCGCAAATGCCGTTGAATCGGTTTATATACGTTATATACGGATCGACACTGCTAACGACAAGTCCGCCTGCGTGTCTTTTTGACACGTCGGCCCGATGCCATCATCCCGCACACAAAAACTCTTCCGTCCGGAAGTCTTCGTTTTGCGTTACCGACGGTTGTTGGCGGTCGAATCGACCCGTTCGAGCGTTCCGCTCAACAACGACGGGACCGTTGAACGTTCAATCGCCGGGTTGCCGCTGTAACGGATCAAGGCACCCGTTGTGGACTTCATCTTGATGCGGTCCGTTGCACAAACCGAGACTTCGGCCTTGTTCGAGGCCTCGACATCAACGGCCATTGCCTCCAACTTTCTCAGACTCGCCAGCGCCGTCGAAACCACGGCATCGAGATATCGGGCATTTCCGCTGAGAAACCCCTCGCTGCGGCCAGTCACCTCA
>CALUOX010000102.1 GCA_944322375.1 uncultured Alistipes sp. | reverse complement strand
GGCATCGCCCGAAACGGTCGGCAAGAGCGATTATGTGCGTCAGCTTGTCCTGCAGCAGTCGGCCCGCACACGTTCGGCCTACGTCTATTGTTCGGCCGGCTTCGGCGAATCTTCGACCGATTTGGTCTTCGCCGGCAACGCCCTCGTGGCGGAGAACGGTAAGTTGCTGACCGCGTCGGAACGCTTCTCGCTCGACGAGCAGCTGATCGTTGCCGATGTCGATTGCCAGTTGTTGCGCAATGACCGTTGTCGAACGACAACCTTCCGTCACGGCGCAGCGGGAAATTATGCAACGGCAGCCGTTTCGATGCCGCTGGAGGAGAGCCGTCCGTTCGATCGGACGGTCGATCCAATGCCTTTCGTACCGCAGGATACCTCGCGGCGACAGGACCGTTGCGGGGAGATTCTCGACATGCAGGCGACCGGTCTGGCGCAGCGCCTGCACCACACACGCTGCCGGCGTGTCGTGATCGGCATCTCGGGCGGTCTGGATTCGACGCTGGCGCTGTTGGTCGCCGTGCGGGCCTTCGACCGGCTGAAGCTCGACCGGCACGGGATCTATGGAATCACGATGCCGGGATTCGGGACGACGGACCGCACCTACAACAATGCGTTGGAGCTGATGCGTCGGCTGAATGTCTCCGTACAGGAGATCTCGATCCGCGCCGCCTGCGAACAGCATTTCCGGGATATCGGGCTGCCCGAAGGGGATCGTTCGACAACCTATGAGAATTCGCAGGCCCGGGAACGTACACAGATCCTGATGGATGTTGCCAACCGCGTGGGGGGACTGGTCGTCGGTACGGGTGACCTGTCGGAACTGGCGCTCGGCTGGGCGACCTACAACGGCGATCACATGTCGATGTACGGCGTAAATGCTTCGGTGCCGAAGACCCTTGTACGCCATATCGTCGAGTGGTATGCGGACCATTGTACCGGAGCCGAAGCCGCCGTGGGCGACGTGTTGCGCGATGTTGCGGCAACACCCGTCTCTCCGGAGCTCCTGCCGGCCGATGCCGCGGGGCAGATCGCCCAGAAAACCGAGGATCTGGTCGGCCCGTACGAACTGCACGATTTCTTCCTCTACCGCTTCGTGCGGCAGGGATTCTCTCCCGGGAAGATACTTTATCTGGCGTGTCGTGCGTTTGAAGGACGATATGACCGTGCGACGATTCTGCATTGGCTGCGCGTCTTCTTTACGCGCTTCTTCGCCCAGCAGTTCAAGCGGTCGGCGCTGCCCGACGGCCCGAAAGTGGGATCCGTCACGCTGTCGCCGCGCGGCGACTGGCGGATGCCGTCGGATGCGAGTGCAGCGGTATGGTTGGCCGAGGTGGAACGATTGGAAAAGGAGGAGATATGAAAATAAAGGTAAAAATGCATGCGGTCGTTTGTACCGTGCTGATTTTGTGCGGAGCGGCTCAGCAGGTCGCGGCCCAGAACTGGATGGAGGTACTGAAGGGTGTGGCATCGAACGTCGCGGACAAGGTGACCGACGGCAAGGCTACCGAACTGCTGATGGTCGGCGAATGGACGTATTCGGCTCCGGGTGTGAAGCTTGAGAGCGACAATACCCTTGCGGACGTGGGGACTTCGGCCCTGACGGGCAATCTGCAGGAAAAACTGGAGAAACTTTATGATCTTGTCGGAATACGCGAGGGCGGTTGTCGGTTTACGTTTGCTTCGGACAACAGCTTTACGGCCGTTATCGGCAGCCGGACGCTGCGCGGGACCTACGAATACGCCTCTTCGAGTCACGATGTGACGCTTCGGTTCGAACAGTTCGCCCAGTTGGGCACCCTGACCGGCAAGGCCTATCTGTCGGGAACGGATCTGCAACTGCTCTTTCCGGCAACACGACTGTTGAATCTCATGGAGGCGTTGGGCGAGAAACTGGCTTCGTTCTCCACGACGGCTTCATCCGTCGGGTCGCTCCTGAAACAGTTCGATGCACTTTATCTGGGATTTGAATTTACCAAGGTATGATGAAAACGACTACTTCGGGAACCGCCGCCGGTCGTCGGCGTGCGATTCCGGGATTGATCCGTCGCAGAAGCCTTGTCGTCTGCGTTGTCTGGATGGTTGCCTGCTGCGGCGGTTTTCAGTCCGCATCCGCACAGTCGTGGCAGACGCTGCTCAAGGATGTGCTGCAGTCGCTGGGCGGTTCATCGACCGCAAACTCCTCGCAGGAGCAGGCGGCGGTACCGGTTCCACCTTCGGACAAGGCGTTGCGCGGAACATGGATCTATCAGGCACCCGCAATTTCCTATACGGGAGCAGACATGCTGGCCACACTCGCCGTTACGACGCTTGAGGGGCAGTTGCCGGCCTATTATCAGCAGGCGGGGCTGCAGCCGGGAGTGGGGACCTTCACTTTTGAGAGAAACGGTGTATTCACGGCAGTTTTAGGGACAAAGCGCCTGGCGGGCACCTATGCATATCATGCCGATACGGGCGATTTGACGATCTCCTTTCCACTGGAGGGAAAACCGACGTCGTTCAGCGGAAAGGTGACATGTCTGGACGAACAGCTGACCCTGCTGTTCGAAGCGTCGGAGACGCTCCGGACCTTGCGGGGCGCCTCAACCAAGTTTGCACAGAATCAGCGGGCGCAGCAGATCTCAACAATTCTCGACGCCTATCCCGGCATCATGCTGGGTGCGAAGTTCAAGCAGTAGCATCCGTCTGGATCGGAGCAGGCGCTGCATCAGGCAAGCGTCGTATCGGATCTGTCTTAAGACCACGCCGGAAAGGGATCAAAGAGTACTATCGAACATAGATGCCCGCATGAGGAAAAGAGCAGACCCAGGCGTTTTGCCTGGGTCTGCTCTTTTCGTGTCGCTTGCCGCTTTCAGACGGTCCGACAGCAGGATTGTTCTCCGCCAACAGGTCGGAACCGCCGGAAAATATCCTTCCCCTGCGGAAGCCCGGCAGGCAGGTGCCGCGACAGCTCTGTTATTCGTAGATCAGTTCGAAATCATCCACCCACATCTCGCTGTCGGAGCTGCCGGTAAAGTAGTCGCCATAGCGTGATGCCGAACATACGATCATCAGATGTGTCGGTTGGATGCTGGTGGAGTTGTAGTCGAGGCGGATCGTGAACTCCTGCCATTCGTCGATGCTGTTTTCAAGAACCAGTTCTCCATAGGCAATCACATCTTTGCCCTGCGGATTGAAGAACGTCTTCACGTCGCCCGTGTAGATCTCAACCGGCGATTGGTCCGTACCGCCGTATTCCGCTGCCGTCCATGTGCCGAGCGCAATGTAGATAACCCCCTGGTCGGGATCCCCTTTCGAGAGGGTCAGACCCGCCGGCACCCCTTTAATGTGGTCTATCTTTCCCCGGTTGTATTTCACCCAGCCGCGCAGCGCCACGGGATGACCCGTAAAGGGCTGTCCGAAATCGACATACCCCTCGGTACCCTGCGTCCTGGCATAACGACCCGTGAAAAGGTTGCCGGCGGCGAACTTCCCGACACCGAGTACCGATACGTACTGCGATTCCAGCTGTGCGCTGTATTGGCCTTCGGATCCGGGGCGCGGCTCCTTGACGTTGGTCGTGACGAGTTTGTTGAGCGTCATGGATCCGGGGTTGCCCGTACCCCAGTACTGCTCCGACGGCGTTGCGTCGGCAGCATACGGATAGAGAATGTCTCCGATGGTGCTCCATGTCTCGAATCCGCTGTTCGGCAGTGTCGGCTCGGATTCGGTGGTGAATTCACGGATGTCGCTTTCATCGGCGTCGGAGTAGGCCGTGATTTCATAGGTCGTCTGGGGTTGCAGGCCCGAGAGTTTAGTGCGGAACGTTCCGCCCTCGATCTCAACATCGGTTACGGGAATCCACGCATCGTCGCCCTTCTTGCGGTAACGGAAGCCCATCTCCGTATCGCTCAGCCCGTCTGCCGCCAGCCAGACGATCCGTGCCCAGGCGTCGCACTGCGTGATGCGTACCGTGACATCGGTCTGTTCGACATGGAGACGCCACTGTTCCGTCCGTCCGTGGGCCGTGACATCCACCAGACGGACGGTCTCGAACGAGGTCGGACCCTCGATCTGCGGCGTGTAGGTGGTAATCTCTGCCGGCCCGAGCTTGAGCGCCGTCACCTCGACATTCGCGAGGTCGGTGCTGCGCGAGACATAGGCCGTGGCGGTGCGGTTCACGGGGTCGATCACCGCCGCGCCGACCTGTTTGCGGACGTTGAAGTAACGTTCGATGTTCTGCGTTGCGACGATGCTCCACAGGTAGTCCTGATAGAGCGAGAGCGTCGTGTAGAGCGGAGTCCGCAGATCGAACGTTCCGGGGAAGGCGACGGACGAGGAGCCGCCTTCGGTAATTGTCGCCTGCGAGATTTCGACATTCCGGATGTCGGTTGTTTCGAGCAGCGGAAGGGTAACGGTCCGTTGGGCGAGGTTGATGTCGGCCGCACCGTCGAGGCCTTCGGCTTCGACCGCTTCGAAGACGATTTCGACGACGGGATAGGGCAGGTCGTTCTTGATACATCCGCCGAAAAGCGCCGCGAGCGTCAGTGCGCAACAAAAAAAGATCTGTCGTTTCATGGTTACTCTTTCTTTTTGTCCCACAAATGAACGGTCATGCCCACGTTGATATTGGCCAGATTGAGCCGGAATCTCATTTTTGATGCGGTGCGGCTTCCGGTATTTCCGTCCTGATCGGTCTGGTTGATCTTCGTGTACTGGAATCCTCCCAGTCCGAAGGAGAGTGTGCCGCAGACATTCGGAAAGATATAGACGGCAACGCCGGGGTTGAACGATACCTGCAGTTTGGTCGATTTGCTGTGGGTGGATTTCGGGGTGTCGCCGGACATGTAAGAGAAGTCCGTCCGTCCGATCATGCCCGAAAGTTCGAGTTCGGCAAAGAGCCCGAAGCTGCCCTTGCGGTCGATACCGGTATAGGAGCGGTGAAAGAGCCCGAAGGAGTATGCGTTACCGTCGTAATTCATGTCGTTGATGGCCAGATCGAGATCGTTCTGCGAGCCGAGATCGACCTCGAGATTCCCCATACCGGCACCCATGTGCCTGTATCCGAGCCTCATTCCGATGCAGTTGTTGTCCCGGTAGAAGTAGCCGACGAAGGGGTTCACCTGCGCCATCGTGGCGCTGAGGTTCATCTTGTCGAGGATGAGCATGAAGTCGGAATTGTCGCTCGAGAGGGTTCCGTACGACGCCGTGATACCGATCATCACTTCACCCTTGTATGCGAACTTGTTGTGCCCGATCCCGCGATCGATACGTTTCGCCGTGGGCAGGAACCGGTGTTTTTCGATGAATGTCGTATCCTTGCGTTCGATTTGCCCGGGGATCTCGTTCGGACGGGCTGCAGCCGTCAGGACCGCAGGAGCAAGGAACAGGATCAGGAAGAGATGCTTCTTCAATTTCATTGCGATGCGGTTTTAGAGGTAGAACGATACTCCGAGTCCGATGGAGAGGAGGTTAACTTTGAAATTCATGTCGCTGGTGTGGCGGGTTCCGACGGATACCTGATTGTGTACCTGCCGGACGCGGCTGTATCCGATACCCATCATGCCGACATCGACTTCGATGGCCATGTTGTTGGTCGCGAAGGCGATGAGCCCGGGCGAGAGACCGAGTTCGAAGTTGAATCCGCGCTGAAAGGTACCCTTTACGGGGCTGTCGGCAGCGAATTTTGCCTGGGAGCCGCCGAAAAGGAGCTGGATGTCGGTGTAGATTCCGAATCGTTTGGATTCGCCGAAGGGAATGTATCGGCGGTATGTCGCAGCAAAGGAGTAGGAGTGCTGCAGGGCATAGTAGTAATCGACACTGAGGTCCGTTGAGGAGTCACCGCTGCCGAAGCTGACGTTTGCGCCGTCGAGCTTGAGCAGCGAGCGGCCATAGACGAACCGCATGCCGACGGTCGAGTTGTTGCCGAGCGCATAGGCGATCATGGGCGAAATGCGGAGGGTGTACCCTTCGGACGAGATGTTGTCGATGACCAGGACGTCGTAGTCGGTATTGTTATGGGTTGAATAGGATATTTTTCCACCGAACACCCATTGTCCCTTCGGGACGAAGATCGTTGATCGGGAGCTGATACCGCGTTCGGCCCGTCGCTGGTTTACGGTTTTTTCGGGCTGCGGGATCGTGCTGCCGGGAGTTGCGGATGTCTGTACGACATCGGGAGTCGCTGTTTTTGCGGAATCGGGATGTATGGCGGCCGCGAGCTGGATCCGTGCATCGGCATCGGAAGGGGTCGGACATTGACCGGCGCAATTTTGCGGGCTGTCGATGCGGAAATCCGTCTGGGTTACGATCGGCGATCCGGTCCGAGTCCAGGCCGGAACCACGGAAACAGAGGCCAGGAGCAGCGACGGGATAAGAATCTTGAGCTTTCGCATGGTGATCTCTGGGCGTTAAGGTTTAAGGAGGGACGCGGATATTTGGGTTCCGCGAG
>CALUOX010000101.1 GCA_944322375.1 uncultured Alistipes sp. | reverse complement strand
GATGAGTCCGTTTACGCGGGCAATGTCCGTCCGTTCGACAACCCCCGTGAGATAGCCCTCGGCATTGGTCTGGCAGATGCCCCGCGCCACCGTTCCGCTTTCGGAAAGGGTGTTGCCGACGCGGTAGCCCACCATGCAGTAGGCGTTTTCGCCCTCGGCCTTCGAGAGCCACTCGCCCAATACGCGGAAGCCGTCGCGGCCGTAGAAGTCGTCGGCATTGATGACGGCGAACGGTTCATGGATCGCCTTGCGTCCCATCAGTACCGCATGGTTCGTTCCCCAGGGCTTGGTGCGGCCTTCCGGACAGGTAAATCCTTCGGGCAGGTCATCGACCGACTGGAAAACGACCTCGACCGGGATATGGTTCTCGTATTTCGAGAGCACCTTTTCGCGGAAATCCGCTTCGAAATCGTGACGGATGACGAATACGACCTTTCCGAAGCCGCTGCGAATGGCGTCGAAGATCGAATAGTCCATGATCGTTTCACCGTTGGGGCCCAGCCCGTCCAACTGCTTGAGACCGCCGTAGCGCGATCCCATGCCGGCGGCCAGTACGAAAAGTGTAGGGTTCATTCTCTTGTTCCGAATTTGATGCGGACGGTTTCTGGTACGGGAGTTCTGCGTCTCCTCCGTTGCCGGTTCCGTCCGTGGAAGGTTTGTTATTGGATCTTGCGGAGATGTTTCTCCCAGGCCCATGCCGCACGCAGGGTCTCTTCGAGCGGCCGTTCGGCCCGCCAGCCCAGCTCCTCGTTGGCCAGGCGCGTATCGGCCCATACGGCCGGCACGTCACCGGCCCGCCGTCCCACGATGCGGTAGTTGAGCTTCAATCCGTTTGCCTTTTCGAAGCCGTGTACGAGTTCCAGAACCGACACGGGGCGTCCCGTACCGATATTGAAGATCTCGTAGCGCTGTTTCATCCGGCCCTGTGTCATGCGGGAGATGGTGGCTACATGGGCCTTTGCCAGATCGACGATGTCGATGTAGTCGCGCAGGCAGGTGCCGTCGGGCGTAGGGTAGTCGTTGCCGAAGATCGAGAGACACTCGCGGATGCCGGCTGCCGTCTGGGTGATGTAGGGAACCAGATTCTGCGGCACGCCGCGCGGCAGCTCGCCGATCAGCGCCGACGGATGGGCCCCGATGGGATTGAAATAGCGCAGTGCGACGCCGTACATGCCGTCATAGGCCGCGCAGCAGTCGCGCAGGATGTCTTCGGCCATCTGTTTCGTGTTTCCGTAGGGTGACGTTGCAGGCTTGCGGGGCGTCTGCTCCGTAACGGGCAGCGTGTCGGCGTCGCCATAGACGGTTGCCGACGACGAGAAGAGGATGTTCGGCCGGCCGAACTCGTGCATCAACGCGCAGATGTTCATGAACGACGTAAGGTTGTTGCGATAGTACTTCAACGGCTCGTGAACCGATTCGCCGACAGCCTTGAAGGCGGCGAAGTGGATGACCGAATCGAACCCGTAACGCTCGAAGACCTTCCGCAGGGCCTGTTCGTCGCAGGTGTCCACCTGTTCGAAGGGAACATTGACTCCCGAGATGCGGCGTACACCCTCTACGGCCGCCGTCTCCGAATTGGAGAGGTTGTCGATGATGACAACGTCGTAACCGGTTGCAAGCAGTTCCACTGCGGTGTGCGTGCCGATATATCCGGCGCCGCCCGAAACCAAAACGGTCTGTTTTGCCATGCTGTAAAGTATTTGTGACGTTCGGAGAAGGCGCAATTGCAGGCTGAGAGTCGCCTCGCGCCGCTCTCCGGTGCGTCGGGTTGTGCGTTATTTCATGTCGAACGTAAACTGGTCGTAGTCCGCCGTGCGCCAGGCCTTGTCACACGTGACGGGCGAGAGGGCAAACAGCGGCGAGAAGGTCCGTACCGAAACGGTGTGGCCGTCGGGCCGGAACTCCAGAATCCGCAGCCAGCAGTCGCCGCCGTTCCCGTGCCATTGTCCGTCGGCCGTCTGTGCATTGAACATCATCTGTGTGACGCTCTTGCCTGCAACATTCTTGTCCGTCCGGAATCCTACCGTCTCGAAATAGTTCATCGTGGGGTGACATTCATGTCCGCAGATGACCAGCCGGATATTCGGTGACGGATAGACGAGTTTGTCCCAGATGGCCTGCTGGTAGTTGGCGTCGGTCAGTCCGTAAGGCTCCGATTTCTTGCGCTTGCCGTCCCAGGCGATGAAGGAGTGTGTCAGGAGGATGACCCGATGATTCCTGTATTGCGGCTCGCTGACCAGCTTGCGGGCCCATTCGATCGCTTCGTCGCGCGGGGCGAATTCGAGCGATACGACCAGCAGGTCGCCCCAGGTGTCGGTGTGGAACTCATAGGCGGCATTCTCCAGTGTGGGGATGCCTGCGGCATTGTTGCAGACCGAGACGATCGTGTGACGCCAGCATTCGTTTCGTGTCATGGGGAAATAGTCGGGGAAGTGTGTCATGCGGTTCTCCGACTTGGTGTATCCGTAGTCGTGGTTGCCCGTGCAGACCACATAGGGCAGTTTCCCGTCCAGACGTTCGAAAGCCCGCGAGGCGGCACGCCACTGTTCGGCGCTCGTCTGGTCCGTTTTGCGGAAGGCCAGCGGAATGGCCGTTTCGTTCTGTTCGACCAGGTCGCCCGTACAGAGGGCCGTGAGCATGTTGAGCGAATCGACGGCTCCCGCAACCCAGGCCGTCTGCAGTTCGAAGAGCGGCTGATTGGCTGCAAACTTGTTGTAACTCTGCGGGTCGGGAATGATGACGATCGAGAAGGATTGCGGATCCTCCAGATGCGCCCGCAAGGGGTAATTCTGGGCCTGCGACGCAAATACGCAGAGCAGCAGCCCAAACAGAAGAGAACTCTTTTTCATGGAAATCTATTTGTTGTTTGTTCCGGTTGTTGTCTAACCGATTTTGTGTGCGCCGTCCGAGATGACAACGGGATAGACTTTCGGTGCATGGCCGAACCGTTCGGCAAATCGTTGCGTGGCAGTTGCAATAAAATGATCGTAGTCGTTGTCCGCCACGAGGTTGATCGTGCAGCCGCCGAAGCCGCCGCCCATCATGCGGGCACCCGTGACGTTGCATGCGCGAGCCGTATCGACCAGAAAATCGAGCTCCTCGCAGCTCACCTCGTAATCTTTCGAGAGTCCGTCGTGTGTCTCATACATGCGTGCACCGACAGTCGCGTAGTCGCCGCGCTGCAGGGCGTCGCAGACATCCAGTACACGCCGTTCTTCGCCGATGACGTAGCGGGCACGCCGGTAATCCTCCTCGGAGATGCGCTCCCGGACGGCGTCAAGCTGTGCCATCGTCGCGCCGCGCAGGAACTCCTGCCCGAGGGTCCTGGCCACGCGCTCGCACGATGCACGGCGGTCGTTGTAGGGCGAACCGACGAGTTCGTGCTTGACAACCGTGTCGAGCAGAACAAGGCGGTATCCCTGCGGATCGAAGGGGAAATATTCGAACTCCATCGACCGGCAGTCCAGACGCATCAGATTGCCCTTGCGGCCGAAGATCGAGGCGAACTGATCCATGATGCCGCACTTCACGCCGCAGTAGTTGTGTTCGGTCGCCTGCCCGATGCGGGCCAATTCGAATTTGTCGATATGGAGGTCGAACAGGTCGTTGAGGCCGAATGCAAAGGCCGATTCGAGCGCAGCCGACGACGACATGCCGGCACCCAGCGGGACATCGCCGGAGAAGGCCGTGTCGAAACCTCCGATCTTTCCGCCGCGTTTGCATATTTCCCGGCAGACACCGAAAATATAGCGGGCCCAGGATGCTGCGGGTTTGTCTTCTTCCCGGAGCCCGAACTCCGCGAAATCATCGAGGTCGATCGCGCAGGCACGCACACGATCCGTGCCGTTGGGCCGAATCATGGCGGTGATGCCGCAATCGACGGCTCCGGGGAAGACGAAGCCCCCGTTGTAGTCGGTGTGTTCTCCGATGAGATTGATGCGTCCGGCGGAGGCATAAAGCGTACCTTCGGTGTTGAAGTGCCGGTTAAAGGCCGTGCGAACTTTGGTTTCCATCATGGTTGGTAGCGTATGTCGTTATTTGATAATTTTTACAAAAATAGAGAAAAAGTTGTCAACTCCAAGTGCGGTCGGAAAAAGATTCTCTTTCGGGAATCTCCTTCCCGAAGCACTCTTTCCGAACCGGAGGGCCGTGTTTCAGGCGGGATGTCAGACATGATGCGGCAGGGTGATCTTTTGCCGGATAACGGCCAGCATGTCGTCGGTCATGCGCGAGAGGTCCCATTCGGGTTTCCAGCCCCACTCCTCGCGGGCGCAGGTGTCGTCGAGCGAATTCGGCCAGCTGCGGGCGATCTCCTCCTTGACGGGATCGATGTCGAAATCCATCTCGAACGAAGGGATGCGTTTGCGGATTTCGGCGGCGATGATGTCGGGGGTGAAGCTCATCGAGGCGATATTGAAACTGTTGCGATGCCTGAGCCGGGCGGGATCGGCCTCCATCAGCTCCACGCATGCGCGCAGCACGTCGGGCATGTAGATCATGTCCATATAGACGTCGTGCGGTACGGCACAGGTATAACGTCCGTGCCGGATCGCTTCGTAGTAGATTTCGACGGCATAATCGGTCGTTCCGCCGCCGGGAAGCGTCACATTGGAGATGATGCCGGGAAAGCGGATCGAGCGGGTGTCGAGTCCGTATTTGTGGTAATAGTAGTTTCCGAGCATTTCGCCGGTCACCTTGCAGATGCCATAGATGGTTGTAGGCTGCATGATGGTATCCTGCGGGGTCTTGTCTTTGGGCGAGGAGGGGCCGAAAGCTCCGATGGAGCTGGGCGTGAACAGCGCGCAATGGTGCTGCCGGGCGACTTCGAGCGAATTCATCAGGGCTCCGATATTGACATGCCAGGCCATTTGGGGGTTCCGTTCTCCGACGGCAGAAAGGAGCGCGACGAGATTGAAGATGGAATCGATGTTGTGTCGGGCGACGACGGAGGCCATGGAGGTGGCATTCAGGGCATCGAGCACCTCGAAGGGTCCGTCAGCCGCGAGGGCTTTGCATTCGCGGACATCGGTGGCAACGACATTGCGGGAGCCGTATATTCCACGCAGATAGGTTGTCAATTCGGACCCGATCTGTCCTCCGGCGCCGATGATGAGTATTTTTTTCATGACAAAGAGTTAATAAAATAAGGTCTGTTCACCGGACCATTTCCGGATTAGAAGCAAGTAAAGGTACAAATAAAACGTGAAAAGCGACAAATTTTTTTGCTGTTTCGAAATTGTTGCTTATTTTTGCAACGCTTTAGAGGGGAATGCTGTTGTAGCTCAGTGGTAGAGCACTTCCTTGGTAAGGAAGAGGTCACGAGTTCAAGCCTCGTCAACAGCTCTCGAAATCAGGAGGTTACGATTTAGGTAGCCTCTTTTTTTGTGCCGTTTCGGGACTGGGATAGGAGCAAAAAGGGAGGTTTGAGGAGTGTTGTTGGACATAATGTTGGACATTAAAATCGCTGCTCAATATCGCTTGCGTAATCTGCAAGCAGATGAAAATCAAAGTAATTCATCGAACAAGCATCGTTTATAAAAATGGCAAGTCTCCATTGATGCTACGGTTCATCCACGAACGCACCTCTAAACAACTCTCGCTCGGTATTTCGATAGAGCCTCATTATTGGGATAAGGATGCTGAAATGATAACGGCAGACTGCCCCGACCGTGCTGCACTGCAAAGCCAGATAGACAGTACATTAGCGACTTACCGAAAGAAAATCCAGCGGTTGGAGGCATTGGACATGGAGGTTGATTTTACCAACCTATTTGACCAGACCGCAAAATGCACTCCGCAACTGGTGGACGGCTATTTCGAACGACAGATTGCAGCCATGAAACAAGCGGGGAAAATCAATACGGCCATTAAATATACGGCGACCCGTACCTCGCTCGTTAAGTTCCATCCCTCCAAATTACGATTCGAGGAGATTACTCCCAACCTGCTGGGCAATTTCGAAACATTCCTGCGTGGAGAGGGCAACCAATCCAACTCGATAGCCACGAAATTCAGTGTACTGAAAGCCGTTTACAATAAGGCCGTTGCTGACAATATTTTCCTTTGCAAGGAGAATCCATTCGTGCTCTATAAAGTAGGAAAGCATTGGACGCAGACACGTAAACGAGCCATTCATAAAGAGGATATACAACGATTGATGCAGGCAGAATTACCCGTAACGAGGTCTCCCTATACCAATTTTGCAAGGGATATATTCTTGTTTTCTTACTTTTCGGCTGGAATCAATTTCAAGGATATTGCCACCTTACGCTACGTCGATATGGAAGAGGATCGGATTTTCTATCGCCGTCATAAGACAGGAAAAACGATGACTTGTCGATTGCATCCGCAGGCAAAGGAGATCATTGCCAAGTACACCCGTTCGGATGCTATGCAGGAGGACTATATCTTTCCTATTCTTGATCGTCATGTGCATCGTACCGAACAGCAGATTCACAATAGGGTGCATAAGGTTCTGATTCATATAAACCGAGAGTTGAAAGAGTGGAGCAAACGGCTGGGACTGGCAACGAACTTGACAACCTACGTTGCCCGCCACACATACGCCACCGTCCTGAAACGGTCAGGAGTAAGCGTAGCCTTGATTTCCGAATCGTTAGGACACTCCGACCTCTCGACTACGCAAATCTACCTCGATTCATTCGAGAACTCGCAAATCGACGAGGCCATGCAACATCTGCTGTAAGATCAAAGAGGACAGACATTGACAAGGGGTATAGATTAAGCCCCTATGTCAATGTTTGTCCTTGCTGGTTGTAGATATGTGGTTGAACGAGGACAGACTTTGTACGGCGATATGATTTATAGACTGCTGTACAAAGTTTGTTCTCCTAATTCTGCTGATCTTGTGGTTAGATATTATTGGGTAGATAGCAGGACAGACTTGGTAAAAGGGGTTAATTATAGGCCCCTTTT
>CALUOX010000100.1 GCA_944322375.1 uncultured Alistipes sp. | reverse complement strand
CGGTTATCTGCTGTCGTTCGGCATGCGCTCCCTTGCCTCGCCGCGCACGGTGCGGGCAATGCGGCAGACACCGACCGACCGGCTTTTCCTTGAAACCGACGACGATCCGACCCCGATCGAAACGGTCTATTGCCGTGCGGCCGAACTGCTGGAGATGCCGTTGGAGGAGTTGAAACAGACGATATACGGGAACTACCGCACGATCTTCCCTTCGCAGATCGGCGCGGCAAATCCCGCAAAAAAATAAATTATGGAAGAGTGGCTTGAACGCACCCGCCTGTTTTTGGGCGATGAAAAACTCGAACGCCTGCGACAGGCGCACGTATTGGTCGTAGGACTGGGCGGCGTGGGGGCATACGCTGCCGAGATGATCGTCCGGGGCGGTGTCGGCCGACTGACGATCGCCGATGCCGACCGGGTCTCCGAAAGCAATATCAACCGACAGTTGATCGCCCTGCACTCGACCGTCGGACGCCCCAAGGCCGAGGTCATGGCCGAACGGCTGCGCGACATCAATCCGCAGGTACAGCTGACCGTCGTCGAAAAGTACATCAAGGACGACGAGACCTACACGCTGCTCGACGCTGCCCGTTACGACTACGTTGTGGATGCCATCGACACGCTGTCGCCCAAACTGGCGCTTATCAAGGGATGCCTCGATCGGGGGTACCGTCTGGTCAGCTCGATGGGGGCAGGAGCGAAGAGCGACCCCACGCAGCTGGAGATCGCCGACATCGGACGCACGCACCACTGTCCGCTGGCGCACATGCTGCGCAAGCGTTTGCACAAGTTGGGGATCCGCAACGGATTCCGGGCGGTCTTCTCGCCCGAACCGCCACGCGAAGGGGCGATGATCCTCTGCGAGGAGCAGAACAAGAAGTCGAACGTAGGAACGATCTCCTACCTTCCCGCCCTCTTCGGCATCGGCTGTGCATCGGTCGTGCTGCGGGATCTGACGGGAGAACTGGAGCCGTCCGGCCCCGCCGGCAGAAACGGCATCGAAAACAAACAATAAAATCTGAAGAGAGATGAAACCCGACATCGTATTTCTGGACGAATATTCGCTTGCGGGCCGTGACCTGACGGCCGTCAAGGCACTCGGCAACTATACGGGCTACGAAACGACGACGCCCGATCAGATGGTGGCACGGTGCGCCGGCGCCGACATCGTCATTACGAACAAGGTGTGCATCGACGCCGCAGCGATGGAACAGCTGCCGCGTCTGCGGCTGATCTGCGTCGCGGCGACGGGCATGAACAACATCGATCTGGCAGCGGCCGCCGAACGCGGCATCGAGGTGCGCAACGCCGCCGGTTATTCGACGCATTCGGTTGCCGAGACCACCCTCGGCAGCGCCATCGCCCTGTTGCGTGAAACGATCTACTACGACCGCTTCTTCAAGAGCGGCGGTTATGCCGCCTCGTCGCGACTCTTCAACTTCGACCGTCCGACGCGCCAGCTGCACGGACGGAACTGGGGCATCATCGGTCTGGGAACCATCGGACGGGAGGTCGCACGTCTGGCGACCGCTTTCGGCTGCGAAGTCCGCTACACCTCGACATCAGGGGCCGTGCGGCCGGAGACCTGTCCTGCGCTGCCGCTCGACGGACTGCTCGCATGGGCTGACATCGTGTCGATCCACTGCCCGCTCAACGACCGCACACGGGGACTTGTCGGAGCCGACGCCCTGCGCCGCATGAAACCGTCGGCGATCCTGATCAACGTGGCACGCGGCGGCATCGTCGATGAGCAGACGCTGGCCGCGGCGCTCAATGACAATCGCATTGCGGGAGCCGCGCTCGATGTCTTCAGCCACGAACCGATCGAAGCGGAGAGTCCGCTGCTGCGGTTACGCGATCCCTACAAGCTCCTTGCATCGCCCCACAACGCCTGGGCAACGGCCGAGGCGATCGACGTGCTGATCGGCTGCATCGTCCGTAACATCAAGGAGTTTCTTGCGCGCTGACCACCCGCACGGTCCATTGTGCGGGACGTTTCGGCCGACTTTCGGCTTCCCTTCTCCGCCACCCCTGCACAGACGCATCCGAGAGAGACAGATCGGAGTCCGGCACATCCGCAGCAGACAGCGCCGCGAGACGGCAGAGAGGAGGAGTGCATGGAGAATGAGAGCGAATGGAATCCTATCGGCAGGCCTTCAGCCCCCGGATCACGGCGGCGGAGAAGCCCGCCTCCTCCATCTCGTTCAAGCCCCGGATCGTGATGCCGCCCGGTGTCGTCACGCAGTCGATCTCCGCTTCGGGATGGCTGCCCCGCTGTAACAGCAGTTCGGCCGCCCCCTTGAGCGTTGCCGCCACGATATGCGTCGCCTGTGCCGCCGGACATCCCAGTTCCACGCCTCCTTCGGCTGCAGCCCGCACATAACGCAGTGCAAAGGCAATCCCGCACGACGCCAGAATCATACCGGTTTCGAGCATCGTTTCATCGACGAGCATCGCCTCGCCCAACTTCCCGAAGAGCGCCAGCACTTCATTGATGCGCCGCTCGTCGGAACACTGCGCGGCGACGAAGGTCATGCTCTGCTGTACGGCGATTGCGGTATTGGGGATGGCGCGGAACAAGGCAGGGCGCATCGCGCGGTCGTCGCCCAGCCATTCCGAAAGCTGGGCAAGCGTCACGCCCGCCGCAATCGAGACGATTGACTGCCGGTCGGGATCGACCGCACGGCGGATCTCGCGCACCAGCTGTTCGGTCAGCCAGGGCTTGACCGCCAGCACGATCAGATCGGCATCCCGCACCGCCGCCACGTTATCCGTCGTTGTTCGAATTCCTGCACACCGTGTGCGCAAACGTTCGAGCGTCGTGTCGGTCCGTGCCGTACAGACGATCTCTTCGGCACGGTACGCTCCGCTCCGCACCAGCCCGCAGGCTATGGCGCCGCCCATGTTTCCGGCACCCAGAATTGCTATTTTCATCGTTATGCTCCTTTCGACCGCCCGGCTCACGCCGCGCAGCCCGTTCCTTTTGACAAAAATAGGGAATATTTCGCAATCGGCGGCATCTTTCAGCCGCAGGTTTGGTCGATTTCGTCCGATTTTAACCGTTCAGTCCGGCAACGGCGTCACAATGATCGGGCCTTCCCGCAATTCAAATGCAGCGGAGCCGGACCGGATGGAGGCAGGCTTCCCAATCGCCCCCAAAAAGCAGAGAGATTCCCGCATCATCATGCAGGAATCTCTCCTTTCCGTATTCAAACGCTGTCGGGCTGCAGCCATTGTTCGCGACCGTATCAATCAGACGCTCCGTTCACCGCACAAGGCCTGCCGACCGCAATCGGGACAAACATCCGCCCCTTAGGGAGATGCATGTCGTTCGGCCGTCCGACTCAATCAGCCACCCCCGACACCGGTATTCCGCCGGCCTACTTGAACTCGATGAGCGGTTTGCCGGTCATCTCGGCCGGTTGCTCGAGACCCATCAACTTCAGCACCGTCGGAGCCACATCAGCCAACACGCCGTTGTGAACACACTTTACGCGATCCGATACCACGACAATCGGCACCGGATTGAGCGAGTGCGCCGTATTGGGTGTACCGTCGGGGTTGATGGCGTTGTCGGCATTGCCGTGATCGGCAATCTGCACCACCTCATAGCCGTTGCGTTTTGCCGCCTCGACCACCTCTCCGACACAGGCGTCAACAGCCTTGACCGCCTTGACAATCGCATCATAGACTCCCGTATGACCCACCATGTCGCCGTTGGCGAAGTTCAGGCAGATAAAGTCGTACTTCTGCGTATTGAGTGCCTCGACCAGACGGTCCTTGACCTCGTAGGCACTCATCTCGGGCTGGAGGTCGTAGGTAGCGACCTTGGGCGATGCTACCAGAATACGGTCTTCACCCGGGAACTTGTCTTCACGACCGCCATTGAGGAAGAAGGTTACATGCGCATACTTCTCCGTCTCGGCGATACGCAGCTGCGTCAGCCCGAGCGACGAGACATACTCTCCGATCGTATTCCGGACGTTCTCCTTGTCGAACAGGATGTGCAGGCCCTGGAACTTCGCGTCGTAGGGCGTCATGCAGCAGTAGTACAACGGCAGCGTATGCATGCCCTGTTCCGGCATGTCCTGCTGCGTCAGGACGATCGTCAGCTCCTTGGCGCGGTCATTGCGGTAGTTGAAGAAGATCACCACATCATTCGGGCAGATCGTACCTATGGCCTTGCCCTCGGCATCGACATGCACGATCGGTTTGACGAACTCGTCCGTCACCCCTTCGTCATAGGACTTCTGCATGGCGGCAACCATGTCCGTCGCAGGTTCGCCCACGCCGTTCACAAGCTGATCGTAGGCCTCCTTGATCCGTTCCCAACGCTTGTCACGGTCCATCGCATAGTAACGGCCGATGATCGAAGCGATGACGCCCGTCGATTTGGCCATGTGCTCCTCCAGAGCCGCAATGAAACCCTTGCCGCTGTGCGGATCGGTATCACGGCCGTCCATGAAGCAGTGGGCATAGGTATGCTCGATGCCATAAGCCTTGGCAATCTCGCAGAGTTTGTACAGGTGATCGATCGACGAGTGCACGCCGCCGTCCGAAACAAGACCCATGAAATGGACGTTCACGCCCTTGCTCTTTGCATATTCGAATGCCGCCTTCACTTCGGGATTCTCCATGATCGAACCGTCCTTGCAGGCGCGGTTGATCTTCACCAAATCCTGATATACCACGCGGCCGGCACCGATATTGAGGTGTCCCACCTCCGAATTGCCCATCTGACCGTCGGGCAGACCGACATTCTCCCCGTCGGTACGCAGCTGCGCATGGGGATATTTCTCCGCCATCGCCATGATATATGCAGGATGAACGGTCCAAATGACATCTCCCTTCGAATGGTTGCCGATTCCCCAACCATCCAGAATCATCAACAATACTTTCTGTTTCATATGCCGATATTGTTTGATTTGTTATTTCTACCGATTATTTCAACTGATCCATTATCAGCTCCACGGCCTTGTCGATCGCAGCCTGCAGCTTCTCCGGAGCCTTGCCGCCCGCCGTTGCGAAGAAGGCCTGACCGCCTCCGCCGCCATTCATCTCGCGTGCGGCTTCACGGATCACCTTGCCGGCATTGACACCCTTGGCAACCACGTCGTCGCCCAGCATGATCGTCAAACCGGGCTTCTCGTCGTGACACGTTCCCACAACCATCACCAGATTGGGAATGCGTGCGCGCAGATTGTAGGCCAGATCCTTGATGAACGACGGCATGCGCTCCGACTGCTTGGCCAGCAGAATCACGCCGTTCTCTTCCGGCAGGCTGTGCATCAACTTGTCAGCCCACTCCTTGACCTGCTCCTGACGCAGCGTCTCGACCTCCTTCGACAAGGCGTCGTTGCTCTCGACGATCTTCTTGATGGCCTGCATGACCTGGTTGTTGTTCAGGAACTCGGCCACACCCCGCAGGGTGTCCTCCGCAGCATAGAGCACCTTCTCGGCACCCTCGCCCGTCACGGCCTCGATACGCCGCACGCCGGCCGATATGGCACCCTCGCTCAGGATCTTGAAGAACCCGATCGTACCCGTCGCCCGCGTATGCGTACCGCCGCACAACTCCACCGAATCACCGAAGCGCACCATGCGCACCCGGTCGCCGTACTTCTCGCCGAAGAGCATGATCGCCCCTTCGGCCTTTGCCTCTTCGATCGTGGCATCGCGCTTCTCCTGCAGCGGCAGATCGGCCCGGATCGCCCGGTTGACCAGACGTTCCACCTCGCGCAACTGTTCCGGCGTGACCTTCTGGAAGTGTGAAAAGTCGAAACGCAGGTAGTCGGGTGTCACGAGCGAACCCTTCTGCTCGACATGCGTACCCAGCACCTTGCGCAGCGCAGCGTCGAGCAGGTGCGTTGCCGTATGGTTGTTGGCCGCAGCCTGGCGCTTCGCGGCATCGACGACAGCCGTAAACTCCGCCGCAGGATTCTCCGGCAGTCTGTTGACGATATGAATGATCAGACCGTTCTCCTTGTCGGTTGCCACGATGTCGATCTTCTCGTCGCTGTTCTCGATGAAGCCGACGTCACCCACCTGGCCGCCCGAATTACCGTAGAACGGCGTACGGTCGAAGACCAGCTGATAGGTCGTCCTGCCCTTGGCCGAGACACGGCGATAGCGTGCGATGCGCACGGGAGCCGTAAGCGTGTCATACCCCACAAACTCGCTCTGTGCAAGCGGGAAGAGCTCGACCCAGTCGTCGGTATCCACCGCCGCGGCATGGCGCGAACGCTCCTTTTGTGCCTGCAACTCCCGTTCGAAAGCCTCCAGATCGACCTCCACACCCTGTTCGCGGGCGATCAATTCGGTCAGGTCGATCGGGAATCCGTAGGTATCGTACAACACGAAGGCATCCTTGCCCGCAATGCGGCTGCCGCCCGTACGTTTCACCTCGGCAATCACGCCGTCCAACAGGTTGATACCCGTAGCCAACGTGCGCAGGAACGATGCCTCCTCCTCTTCGATCACACGTTCGATGAGCGTCTGCTGCGCCTTCAGTTCGGGAAACTGGCCTCCCATCTGCTCCACCAGACCTGCCACCAGCCGGCAGATAAAGGGTTCGGTGAAGCCCAGATAGGTATAACCGTAACGAACGGCACGACGCAGGATGCGTCGGATGACATACCCCGCCTTGACGTTCGACGGCAGCTGTCCGTCGGCAATCGAGAAGGCGATGGCCCGCAGGTGATCGGCAACGACACGCATCGCCACGTCGCACTTCTCATCGGCGCCGTAACGTTTGCCCGACATGGCGGCAATGCGTTCGATCGTGGGCTGGAAGACATCCGTATCGTAGTTCGACTTCTTGCCCTGAAGAATCATGCAGAGCCGTTCGAAGCCCATGCCCGTATCGACATTTCTGGCCGGAAGCGGTTCGAGCGATCCGTTGGCCTTGCGGTTGAACTGCATGAAGACCAGATTCCAGATCTCGATCACCTGGGGATGACCCTGGTTGACCATCTCGCGGCCCGGTTTGGCGGCAATCTCCGCCTCGTCGCGCAGATCGAAGTGGATCTCCGAACAGGGACCGCAGGGACCCGTCTCGCCCATCTCCCAGAAGTTGTCGTGACGGTTGCCGCGAATGATAT
>CALUOX010000099.1 GCA_944322375.1 uncultured Alistipes sp. | reverse complement strand
GTTGCGTTTGCGGGCGATGCGTTTCAGTTCGCGGTAGCGGTCGTAGTCCGACGATGCGGCGATCTTGTTCGAGGCCACCACCGAGACATTCCGCCCAAGCAGCGACTCGTACAACGCCGCCACGTCGGCACTCGCCGTGCAATCGACGAAGACCGAATTGTAGAGGTTCAACGACAGGATCTCGTCACGGTACGACGCCGAGTTCGAGGCTACACCCTCGCGCTCCAGCCGCTCGCGGCAATTCTCCAGATCGAGCCCCTCCGGATCGATCAGCCGCTTGCGCGAATTGGCGATTCCCACCACCCGCACACGCAGTCCCTTCTCCTCCATGAGACGCTGGCGCTGCAGCCGGATCTGTTCGAGCAGATGGCTGCCCACAAGACCTACACCGGCAATAAAGAGGTTCAGCACCTGATACTCCGACAGGAAGAAGGAGTCGTGGATGGCATGGATCGCCTTGCGCAGACTCTTGAGTGTCACCACGAACGAAATATTCGTCTCCGATGCGCCCTGCGCACAGGCGATGACGTTGATGCCGTCGCGGCCCAGCGTACCGAAGAGTTTGCCTGCAATACCGGGCGTAAGTTTCATGTTCTCGCCCACGATGGCGATCGTCGCCAGATCGTGTTCGGCCGTGATGCGGCCGATCTCGCCCATCTCGATCTCCGTAGCGAACTCCTTCGAGAGCACCTCGATGGCCAGTGCCGCATCCTCGTTGCGCATACCGATCGAGGTGGTATTCTCCGACGCCGCCTGCGAGACGAAGAAGACGCTGATCCCGACCTTCGCCAAAGCCCGGAAGATCCGATAGTTGACACCGATGACTCCCACCATGCCCAAGCCCTGAATCGTAACCAGACAGGTGTCGTTGATCGACGAGATGCCCTTGATCGCCTTGTCGGGATCGAGCACCCGCTCCCGCGAGATATAGGTCCCGGGAGCCTCCGGATGATACGTATTCTTGATGACGATCGGGATGTTGCGATGGTAAACCGGAAAGATCGTCGGCGGATAGATCACCTTCGCACCGAAGTTGCACAGCTCCATCGCCTCCTCGAAACTCAGCCGCTCGATGACGTAGGCTTCGGAGATCACACGCGGATCGGCCGTCATGAAGCCGTCCACATCGGTCCAGATCTCCAGAATATCCGCCGACAATGCCGAAGCGATGAGCGCCGCCGTATAGTCCGAGCCGCCGCGTCCGAGATTCGTCACGTCGCCCGACACCGCATCCGAAGCGATGAAACCCGGAACGACCGTCAAGCGGCCGCTTGCGGCAAAACGCTCGCGGATCGAACGTTCGGTCAGCTCCAGTTCGACGATGTGTTTGCCGAAATACCGTTTCGTGCGGATGAACTCCCGTGCATCGAAGAGCTCGGAGCCCTCCAGCACGGCATGGACGATCACCGACGACAACCGTTCGCCGTAGCTGACAATCAGGTCGCTCGTGCGGGGCGAGAGTTCGCGGATGAGGAATACTCCCCGCAGGATGTTCGACAACTCGTCGAGCATCGCCTCCACCCGCTCGTACGTCGCCACCTGCCGCTCTACGGCAACCGTCCGTGCGATCATCGACCGATGACGATCAACGATGCGCTGCAGGTCTTCGGTGTAGTCCGTCCGACCGGCTGCCACCGCTGCGGCAGTGGTCAGCAATTGATCCGTGATACCGCCCAATGCCGACACCACAACAACCATCCGGTCGTCGTTCGACGACACGATCCGTTGCACCTGTCGCAATCCTTCCGGAGAGCCGACCGACGATCCGCCGAATTTCAATACCTTCATCTCTCGTCTCTTTAGCTTGCCGTAAAAATAATTAAAATTTTTCACATAACTCCCATCCGGAACACCTTCCGGACCTCGGATGCCATTTTTCAATTCCGAGACAGCCCGCGGCACCTCGCCCGAAAAGGGACAACCCGGCCGCTTATCCTGCAGCAACACACGTCGTTTCCCGATGCAAACGCTCTGAAACAAACCAAAACAAAGCGCCTGCAATTCGGCATCCGGGATCCGGAGACCGCTTGCAGACACCTTTTCCGACCGTTTACCGGCACCGTCCGTCTCGGAGACAGAAGCACCGCTCTCTCCCGCACAGGAATCCGTCCGATGCCGGACTTCGGAACCTGCACGATACGACAGGAACGAATACACCCGGACTCCGGCGATCAGCCCTCAGGCCTTTGCGGCATCACGATGCACGTCGCGCACGGCACGTCCCGAAGGATCGTTCATGTTCCGGAACGCCTCGTCCCACGCCAGCGCCTCGGCCGTGCTGCACGCAACGGACGGAACCGAAGGAACACATTGCGCGGCCGTCTGCGACGGGAAACACTCCTCGAAAATCGACCGGTAACAGTACTCCTCCTTGTTGCGCGGCGGGTTGATAGGGAAACGATCCGCCGCCTGCGCCATCTCACGGTCCGAAACGGTTGCCTCGGCCATCGCCTTGAGCGAATCGATCCAGCCGTAGCCCACGCCGTCGGAGAACTGTTCCTTCTGCCGCCAGGCGATCTCCGGCGGCAGCAGATCCTCGAACGCCTTGCGCAGGATCCACTTCTCGATCCGACCGTCACGCGCCATCTTGGCCGCCGGGTTGATCCGCATCGCCGTATCGAGGAACTCCGTATCCAGGAAGGGCACACGCCCCTCGACACCCCAGGCCGCGAGCGACTTGTTGGCCCGCAGGCAGTCGTAGAGATGCAGCCGTCCGAGCTTGCGCACCGTCTCCTCGTGGAAGGCCCGCGCATCGGGAGCCTTGTGGAAATAGAGGTAGCCGCCGAAAATCTCGTCCGCGCCCTCGCCCGAAAGCACCATCTTGACACCCATCGACCGAATGACGCGCGCCAGCAGATACATCGGCGTCGAAGCACGGACCGTCGTCACGTCATACGTCTCGATATGGTAGATCACGTCGCGCAACGCATCCAGACCCTCCTGGATCGTATAGTGGATCTCATGGTGCACCGTACCGATATGTTCGGCCACGCGCCGCGCCGCCGCAAGGTCCGGCGCATCCTTCAGCCCGACGGCAAACGAATGCAGCCGCGGCCACCAGGCACTGTCCCGGCCTTCGGTTTCGATACGGCGATCCGCATAACGCATCGCAACGGCCGAAATGATCGACGAATCGAGACCGCCCGACAGCAACACGCCGTAAGGGACATCCGACATCAGCTGCCGCCGCACGGCCGCTTCCAACGCCGTGCGCAACGCCTGCGGATCGGCATCGTTCTCCTTCACGGCATCGTAATCGAACCAGTCGCGGCTGTACCATCGGGTCATCCTGCCTTCGCGGCTCGACCAGTAGTGGCCCGGAAGGAAGGGCTGAATGACGTTGCACACGCCTTCGAGCGCCTTCAGTTCCGATGCCGCATAAAAATGCCCGTCGCCGTCCCAACCGACGTAGAGAGGGATGACGCCGATCGGGTCCCGGGCGACGAGGTATTCATTGCGCTCGATGTCGTAGAGCGCAAAAGCATAGATGCCGTTGAGTTTGTCGAAGAGTCCGAGACCGTATTTCCGGTAGAGCGGCAGGATGACCTCGCAGTCCGATCCGGTCTGGAAATCATACTCCCCCGCCAGTTCACGGCGCAATTCGCGATGATTGTATATTTCGCCGTTCACGGCCAGCACCAACCGCCCGTCGGGGCTGTACAAGGGCTGTCCGCCCGACTGCGGATCGACGATCGACAGCCGTTCGTGCGCAAGCACCGCGTGCTCCCCGCAATAGATTCCCGACCAGTCGGGACCCCGGTGACGGATCTTCGCCGACATGCGCAACACCTGCGCGCGGTGACGTTCTCCATCCTGCCGGATGTCGAACAGTCCGACAAATCCACACATAAATATTCGTTTTTATTTTTATCAGTTATCAGTTGTTTTCGGGACGCAGCTTGCGCACAACGGCACCCGCCTGCCACATCTCGCTCTCACGCATGCTGCACAGCTCCTCGTTGAGCTTTTCGCGGTAGTCCGGCTGGCTGTTCAGATCGATCGACCGCTGCGCCTCGCGACCCGATGCCACTTCGCCGTACAGCTCCTCGAACAACGGTTTCGTCACGTCGCGGAAGCGTTTCCACCAGTCCAGTGCGCCGCGCTGCGCCGTCGTCGAACAGTTGGCATACATCCAGTCCATGCCGTTCTCGGCAATGAGCGGCATCAACGACTGCGTAAGCTCTTCGACCGTCTCGTTGAAGGCCTCCGAAGGCGTATGGCCGTGCGCACGCAGCGTGTCGTACTGTGCGGCAAAGAGACCCTGGATGGCACCCATCAACGTACCACGCTCGCCTGTAAGATCCGAGTAAACCTCCCGTTTGAAATCGGTCTCGAACAGATAACCCGATCCGACGCCGATCCCCAGCGCAATGACACGTTCCAGGGCGCGGCCCGTCGCATCCTGAAAGACCGCATAACTCGAATTCAGGCCACGCCCCTGCAGGAACATGCGCCGCAGCGACGTACCCGAACCCTTCGGGGCGACCAGAATCACATCCACATCGGCCGGAGGTACGATGCCCGTGCGCTCCTTGTAGGTGATGCCGAAACCGTGCGAGAAGTAGAGCGCCTTGCCCGTCGTGAGACAGGGTTTCAGTTTCGGCCACACGGCAATCTGTCCGGCATCCGAAAGCAGATATTCGATGATCGTAGCCCGCTGGGCGGCCTCTTCGATGCTGAAGAGCGTCTTGCCCGGAACCCAGCCGTCAGCTACGGCCTTGTCCCAGCTGCCCGTTCCCTCGCGCTGACCGACAATGACGTTGAAACCGTTGTCGCGCAGGTTCAGCGACTGCCCCGGCCCCTGCACACCGTAACCGATCACTGCGATCGTCTCGTCCTTCAGCACCTCACGCGCCTTCTCCAATGGAAACTCCTCGCGGGTAACCACATTCTCCGTTACGCCGCCGAAATTGATCTGTGCCATAATCCTAATCGATTTATGAATGAACTTAAATGGTTTGTTCTCTCTTTTCGTGTTTTTCGAGCTCCTCGAGCCGCTCCCGCTCCCGAAGATATTCGTTCAGCAGCTCCCGCCGCGTCTTGATGATCGCCACCGTGCCGCTGCGAACGAACTGCTGCACGCCATAGGGACGCAGTTGATCGAACAGCGCCCGCGTCTCGCTCTTGTCACCCGTCTTCTCGACGACGATGTAGTCGTCGTCGATCTCCAGAATCCGGATGTTGTACCGCCGGACCAGTTCCTCGACGTTGCGGCTCCGCGTCACCTTGTATAACGCGATCTCCTGCTGTACGACATCCTCGGGACGGAAGACAAAAGCCTTGAGCACATCGATCTTCTTCTCGATCTGACGTGCCAGCCGTTCGACCTTCGATGCCGTTGTCCGCACGACGATCGTAAACTTATGGATGCCCAGCTCGGCCGACTCCGAGGTCGTCAGGCTCTCGATATTGACGTTGCGGCAGGTAAAGACCGTCGTGATCTGATTGAGCAGTCCCACCTTGTTTTCCGAAAAAACCGTGATGATATATTCCTGTTCCGTCTCCATAGCTTTCATCTTCATCTCTTATCATTCGAACCGGATGGCCGACACCGGGGCACCGGCCGGAACCATCGGAAAGACATTCTCTTCACGCTCGACACGCACTTCCAGCAGGTAGGCGCCCTTATGCGCCTTCATCGCCGCAACGGCATCGGCCAGCTCCTCGCGCCGTTCGACACATCCGTAGGCAATGCCGTTTCCGCGTGCGATCAGTCCGAAATCGGGATTCGCCATCTCGGTAAACGAATAGCGCCGGTCGTAGAACAGCTCCTGCCACTGACGCACCATCCCCAGATAGGAGTTGTTGAGCAGGATGATCTTCACATCGACATCCGACTGCGAAATCGTCGCCAGCTCCTGAATGGTCATCTGCAGTCCGCCGTCCCCGACAAAGAGGCACACATCGCGGTCGGGAGCCCCCAGCTTGGCGCCGATCGACGCCGGAAGGCCGAAGCCCATCGTACCCAGACCGCCCGACGTGACAATGCTCCGTGTACGGCGGAAGCCGAAATAACGTGCCGCGAACATCTGCTGCTGCCCGACATCGGTAACCAACACCGCATCGCGGTCGTAGGCGCGGGCGACGGTATCGACCGCCTCGCCCATGCGGATACGGCCCCCGACCGGATGCAGCGACTTGCGGATCACGGCATCGAATTCGATGCGGTTGCAGGCATGAAGTTCATCGATCCATGCCTTGTGATCCCGCTGCCGGATCCGTTCGGCAAGCAGCGGCAGCGTCCGTTTCACATCGCCCATCACCGCCACATCGGCATGCACGATCTTGTCGACCTCCGCAGGATCGATCTCCAGATGGATGATCTTCGCATTGCATCCGAAGGCCGCCGGATCACCCGTCACACGGTCGTCGAACCGCATGCCGATGGCCACCAGCAGATCACACTCCTGATTCTTGATATTGGGCGCATAGTTGCCGTGCATGCCCAGCATCCCCACATAATGGGGCCAGTCGCTCGGCAGAACCGACAGGCCCAGCAGGGTCGAAGCCGCCGGCATGCCGCTCTTTTCGAGAAAGGCGACCAGTTCCTGCTCCGCATTGCCCAGCATGACCCCCTGTCCGACCAGCGCCATCGGGCGCTGCGCCGCATCGATCAGCGCGGCCGCATCGGCAATCTGCTGCGGATCGGGAGCACACGACGGGACATAACTGCGAATCGAGGTGATCCGTTCATAATGGAACGGAGCCACCGCGCACTGCGCATCCTTTGTAATATCGACCACCACAGGTCCGGGACGTCCCGACCGGGCGACATAGAACGCCTTGGCGATGGCGGCCGGAATATCCGCCGCCGACTTGACCTGACAGTTCCATTTCGTCACCGCCTGCGTAATGCCCACGAAGTCGGTCTCCTGAAAGGCATCCGTACCGAGCAGTGCCGAGCCGACCTGTCCCGTGACAAGCACCAGCGGCGTCGAATCCATCAACGCATCGGCCAGGCCCGTCACGGTATTCGTGGCGCCGGGGCCCGACGTCACCAGGCAAACTCCCACGCGGCCGCTCACACGGGCATAGCCCTGTGCGGCGTGGACCGCCCCCTGTTCATGGCGCACCAGAATATGGCGCAACCGGTCGCGATAGTCATACAGCGCATCTTATACGGGAATGATCGCACCGCCGGGATAGCCGAAAATCGTATC
>CALUOX010000098.1 GCA_944322375.1 uncultured Alistipes sp. | reverse complement strand
CTGGTCGGGATCGGCGAAGAAGGGGATCTTCTGTCCCGTCACGATCGTATTGTTGAGGTCGATGCCGGCGATACCCGTCGCAATGAGTTCCGAAGGCTGCTTGCGCTTGAAGGGGTTGACCGTCGGGCCGCCGATCTCGCGGGCCTCGCCTTCGATCTGCTCGCCGCCTTCGAGCGGTTCGCCGTAGGCGTTGAAGAAACGGCCGGCGAGGTTGTCCGACACCTTCAGCTTCGGCGGCTCGCCGTGGAATACAACCTCCGAATTTGTCGCCAGCCCCTCGGTGCCGGCGAAGACCTGAAGGGTGACGTTGTCGCCCATGATCTTCACCACCTGCGCCAGTTTCCCGCCGACGGTCGCCAGTTCGTCGTTGCCGACGCCCGTCGCGCGCAGCGTGACGGTGGCTTTGGTGATGTTGTCTATTTTGGTATATACCTTTTGAAATGCGCGTGTTGTCATGGCTGCGGTCTTATTTGTTGAGCTGTTCGTTTACGAGCGCCTCGATCTGACGGCGGTACTCCTCGAATTTCCCGGACTTCCACTCCGAATAGTTCATCTGACGGAAAAGATTGATCAACGTCTTGAAGAAGGCCGAGCAGGCGTCGAAATCCCCGAAGTTGAAATCCTTGCGGCAGATCTCCAGCACCATCTCGTACATCATCTTCTGACGTTCGAACGGGCAGTTGGCATCGATGTCGTCGAAGGCGTCCTGCTGCAGGATCACGAAGTCGATCAGTTCCGATTTCCAGAAGCGTTCGTGGTACTCCGCCGGCACGCCGTCGTCACCCAGAATGTTGATCTGGTCGTTGGCCTCCTTGCCGCGCTGGACAAGGGTCTTGCCGGCATAGACCTCGTCCACCCAGCCTTTGCCGACATGTTCTTCGAGGTATTGGCGGATCTCCGGATATTCGAGGTATTTCGAATAGGAGTCCAGCGGGTCGATGGCGGGGTAGCGCTTCGAGTCGGCACGCCCCTGAGCCAATGCGTAGAAGCAGCGGGCGGCCTTCTTCGTCGATTCCGTCACGGGCTCCTTGAGGTTGCCGCCCGCAGGCGACACCGTACCGAGGAAGGTTACCGATCCCGTCTTGCCGTTGGTCAGACGGACCAGTCCCGCACGCGAGTAGAAGTTGGAGATGATCGCCGACAGGTCCATCGGGAAGGCATCCTGTCCGGGCAGCTCCTCCAGACGGTTCGACATCTCGCGCAGCGCCTGCGCCCAGCGCGACGTCGAGTCGGCCATCACCAGCACCTTCAGCCCCATTGCGCGGTAGTATTCGCCGATGGTCATACCCGTATAGACCGATGCCTCACGGGCGGCAACCGGCATGTTCGACGTGTTGCAGATGATGATCGTGCGCTCCATGAGCGGGTGGCCCGTATGGGGGTCGATCAGCTCCGGGAACTCCTTGAAGATCTCCACCACCTCGTTGGCACGCTCGCCGCAGGCGATCATGATGATGATGTCGGCGTCGGCCTGCTTCGAGATGGCGTGCTGCAGCACCGTCTTGCCCGCGCCGAACGGTCCCGGAATGAATCCCGTGCCCCCTTCGGCCAGCGGATTGAACGTGTCGATGGCCCGCACACCCGTCTCCATGATGCGGTCGGGACGCGGCTTCTCGGTGTAGCAGCGGATCGCCTGCTTCACGGGCCAGCGCTGCACCATCGTCACGGGATGTTCGTTGCCCTCGGCATCGGTCAGGACCGCAACCGTGTCGGTCACCTTGTATTCGCCGGCCGCAGCGACGCTCTTGACCGTATAGCTCTCCGTCATCGTGAACGGAACCATGATCTTGTGCGAGATCCACTGCTCCTGCACCTCGCCCAGCCACGAGGCCGCCGATACCTTGTCGCCGGCCTTGGCAAGCGGTGTGAAGGGCCATTTCTTCTCGAAGTCGATCGGATCGGTCATCGATCCGCGCTCGATGAAGAGCGATGGCAGTTTCTCGAGGTCGTTCTGCAGACCGTCGTAGTTGCGCGACAGCAGGCCCGGCGCCAGCGTCGCTTCGAGCATGTGGCCTTCGAATTCGACCCTGTCGCCGATCTTCAGACCGCGCGTGCTGTCGTAAACCTGCACGTAGGCGTCGTCGCCGATGACCTTGATGACCTCCGCCATCATTTTGGTATCTCCGTACCATACATGGCAGATCTCGTTCTGGGCCACCGGACCGTCGGCCTTCACGATGACGATGTTGGAGATGATACCGTTTACACGTCCTGTTGTTTTCATATATGTGATCAGTTGTTATTTATCAGTTCTTTTCCGTCGAGTTCACGCAGCAGTTCGTCGAGCATCGCCCGTCCGCGCTTCTCGTCGAGCCGCGTCCAGCGGGCCACGATGTTGATACGTACCAGATAGGAGAGGATGGCGTTGATGTCGAAGTAGTCCGCGACGGCCAGATCGACGGCCTGCTGCCAGCGGATACGGTCGATCTTGTGTTCCTTTTCGAGCAGGTTGCCTTCGTCGTTGACCGCCGCGATCACGGCATCGACATAGGAGAGTTCGCCCCGCAGCCCGAAATCGGCCGCCGACGAGCGGCGCAGCTGCTCGGCGATGTCGTCATGACCCACGATGCACTCTCCGACGGGACGATCCTTCGCACGGGCCGTGACGGCTGCCGCAACGTTGCGCAGCGTGCGGTCGAAACGGCTCCACTCCCGCAGAAAGCGGCTCGATGAAGCCTCGCATGCCGCATAATAGGCTTCGTAAAGCAACGTTTCGAAACGTCGCCCGGTGTCGATCGTTTCGGCATCTTCCCCTTCGGGTGATGCGTAGGCGCGGAGAATCCGTCCGATGGACTGCGGCAGGTTGCGCGGATGTTCCAGCTCCTCCCGGAGTTCCGCCTGCGAGAAGTTGCCCAGCGGATTGAAGGCTGCGCGCCCGGCCCGCAGACAGAGCAGGTTTTCGCAGTCGTAGTAGCCGTACAACAGCCGTACGGCCTGAAGGTCGCGCGGCGTGAGCTCGACAAGAATCTCGTCGAGAATGGCACGCGGATCGAACCCTTTCGTACCGCTGTCGAGCGAGTACTCCCGCAGCCCCGCTACAAGACAATAATAGTTGGTATCGAACATGGCGGTGTCAGGCTTTGAACAGCAGTTCGGAGATCTTGCCGCGCAGATACTCCTTCAACAGTGCCTCGAAATCGTCGTCCGAGAAGGAGATGTAATAGCTGCCGCCCTTGGCGCCCACCTTGAAGCCGGTGCGTACCTCCTTCGAATAACCCACTTCGATGCCCGCTTCGAGCAGCTCCTTGGCCGCAGCGGCGAACGCAGCGTCGAACTTCGCCCGCTCGGCTTCGGGCAGCAGCGCTTGCAGTTCGACCTTCGACGACGATGTGCCGTTCCAGTTGCGGGCGACGCTCAGCAGCATCGCCTTGACGAATTCGGGATCCAGATTGGCGGCTTTCACGGCGGAGAAGGTACTCTCGGCCGCAATCAGCGAGGAGATCTCCTCCTTGATCCGGGCGACGGCCTGTTTGCCCGCCAGTGCGATCTCGGTCATCGAATTCTTGGCCGTATCTTCGGCCTTGGCCTCGGCGGCCTTCACGATGGCTTCGGCTTCGGCCTTGGCATCGGCGATGATCTTGGCGGCTTCGCTCTTCGCTTCCGAGACCAGACGTTCGGCCTCGGCGCGACCCTTCTCCAGCCCCTCGTCGTAGAGCTTTTGTGTCAGTTGTTGCAGTTTGTTTTCCATGGTATCTGAATTGTTTAATCGTTTCGAGTGTTGCGTTTGTCGCTTTATCTGGCAAAGATACTTATTTTTTTAATTTTCCCCGTTTTGAGGCGGCAGTTTTTTCACCCTCGATATTCTCTGTCCGGGGAGTTTCGGCGCGCGTCGGGCCGATAGTTGTTTTCTCCTCTTGGCGAGATCCTTCTGAAGTTTTTTAATCAAACGTTCCGCATGCGGAGTGAGGTGTGAAAATCCCGTCCTTTTCGACAGAACAACGGCGATGCTGGACACTCCGCCGCCTCCGTTTCGGTTCCCGCCGCCTCTCTTTTTGCTCGTTACGGTTGCTTCGGCTGCGGGGTGCGTTTTGCGGTGGATGACCGTCTGCCGGTCTTCGTGATGCCCGTGTGTGATGTTGTGTAAGTTGTAAAACACAAGGCGGATGTCGTCCGATGGTGCGGGCAGGTGCTTCGGATCCTTCGGGATTCAGTTCGGAAAGGACGGGTTCTCTGAAGGAGTGCAAAAAAGAGTGCGCTGAAGCAGATGCTCACAAAAAATCCCGTTGCCTGCGCAACGGGATGCTGTTGAAAAGTCTCCCTCTTGTCGTTTGCCGACGGCTTCGGGCTATTGGTGCTGCGGCCGCAGCAGGTCGAGGACGACTTTCACAGGCGAGAACGTCGTGACGGGGACGTCGACGAAAACGGTGTTCCAGCGTGCCATCGCGCCGTTCCACAACCCCGGCAGCTCCTGCGCCCGCAGCTCGCGGCCGGCGTAGGATTTCGACGAGATGAAACCCGTCTGCGGATCGGTATACCGCCGCAGGTCGAATTTCTCGCCCCTCACGTTGCGCACGCCGCAGACCAGATCGACCGGATTGAAGTGGGTGGCCCGCTGCATGAGCGGTTTGTCGGCGGGTGCGATCTGGCTCGATTCGGCGATCTGAAGCGATTCGGTGCCGTCGGCGTTGGCAACCCAGAAGGGGCCGCCGCCCGGCTCGCCCTCGTTGCGCACCATGCCGCAGACGCGGATTGGACGGTCCAATACGGCTCGGAGCAGGGCCGAATTGTAGTTGTCGGGGAGCCGCACGCAGAGCCGGTCGCGGATGAACCGTGCGATGATGCCGAGTTCGGCGCCGCCCGTATCGAGCGCCCGGATGTATTCGAAACACTGCTCCTGCAACTCCAGCAGCAGTCCTGCAAGCACCTTTTTGTAGGTAACCGTATCGCCGCGCAGGGCGTCGGTCGTGACGTTGTCGATGTTCTTGACGAAGATGATGTCGGCGTCGATGTCGTTGAGATTTTCGATCAGCGCACCGTGTCCCGCAGGCCGGAAGAGCAGCGCTCCGTCATCGGTGCGGAAGAGCGTGTTGTCGGGATTGACGGCAACCGTGTCGGTCGAGGGTTTCTGTTCGGAGAAGGCGATGTCGTAGTGCAGGCCGAACCGTGCTTCGTAGCGCGGCGCCCGTTCGGCCACAAGGGCTTCGAACGCGGCACGGTGTTCGGGCGAGACGGTAAAGTGAATGCGCACGCGGCCGTCGCTCGCGGCATATTGCGCACCTTCGACCAGATGCTCTTCGACTGCCTTGCGGGCTCCTTCCGCATAGGCGTGGAAGGTGACAAGCCCTTTGGGCGACGCTCCATAGCGCAACCCCTTGCGGACGATGTACTCCACGACGGTCCGGTCGTCGGCCCCGGCCGGCAGCAGGGCCTTCAGTTCGGGCCAGAAGGCGAAATGCTCGATATTCCGCAGCAGGCGGTCGATGCCTTCCGTGCGTTTCCCTTCGTCGATAAAGGCGAAAAGTTCCTTGAACATGCGTGTCGCCGCTCCCGATGCAGGGACGAATTTTACGATGTCGAGACGCTTCGCCGCTTCATCGTAACGGCGTGCTGCGGCGGCGAGCTCCTGCGGTGCGGGCATGAGAATGCCGTCATCCGGCGCCGCGGCGCGAAGTACCTTGAGGAACGGGAATCCCCGTTTGAAGTTCTCGATCTGGCGCTCGACCTGTTCCGGTGCGAGTCCGTGCGCCCGTATGCGGGCGAGATCCTGTTCGTTAAACATATTCGGTATCAGTTTTTCGGTTCGTGGCCGTATGTGCCGATTGTCGGCGCCCCTCTCTTCCGCAGGAACCTGTCGCTCTCCCTGTATGGGAGCGAGGGGTGAAAGTGAGGTAAAATTAATAAAAATTCGCTATCTTTGCAATATGATTCGTGAATTTCACAACATCGATCTCTCCGATCGCAACAGCTTCCATGTACGCCAGCAGGCAGCGCGTCTCGTCGAGTTCGAAACGGCCGACGACCTGGCGGAGCTCTTCCGCAACGATCCGCCGCAACGCTGGTTCGTCCTTTCGGGCGGCAACAACATCCTTTTTACGCAGGACTTCGACGGTGTGCTCCTCACGCCGCGTGCCATGCATATCGATGTGGTCTCCGAAACCTCCGATGCGGTCGTCGTGCGTGCCGGTGCCGGCGTTGAGTGGGATGATCTGGTGGCGTGGGCCGTGGAACGCGAACTGTGGGGGCTGGAAAACCTCTCGCTCATTCCGGGCAAGGTCGGCGCGGCACCCGTGCAGAACATCGGAGCCTACGGCGCCGAGGCGAAGGATGCGATCGAAAGCGTGGAGATGTTCTGCGTCAATACGCTCAACCGCCTGATCCTGTCGAAGGAACATTGTGCATTCGGTTATCGGGACAGCGTCTTCAAACATGCCCTGCGGGGGAAGGTGGTGATCCTTGCCGTGACGCTGCGCCTGAGCCGTCATCCGCAGCCCGCGCTGGATTACGGCGATCTGCGCCGCGAAGTCGAAGCGCGCGGCGGCGTCACGCTGCACAATATCCGTGAGGCGGTCTGCGCGATCCGCCGTTCGAAACTGCCCGATCCCGCCGTGCTGGGGAATGCCGGCAGCTTCTTCAAGAATCCGATCGTCGGGCGGGCTGTCGCCGAGCGGCTGCTGGCGCGCTATCCGCAGCTGCCGGTCTATCCTGCCGGTGCGGAGGGGCGCGTAAAGCTGGCGGCAGGATGGCTGATCGAACAGTCCGGCATGAAGGGCCGTGTTGAAGGCCGTGTCGGCGTTCATGAAAGGCAGGCGCTCGTGCTTGTCAATCATGGCGGTGCAACGGGCGGCGAGGTGCTTGCCTTCGCCCGCAAGGTGCAGGCGGCCGTGTACGACAGGTTCGGGGTGGAGATCGACGCCGAGGTGAATATTTTATGACAAGAGATGATATGCGGGCCGGCGCGGAACAGTCCGTTGCAGGTGCACCCGAACGGAAGAGGGCCGGAAGAGGCGGCCGGAATGGCTGGAGGATGCCGGAGCGGTTCGTTGATTCAGATGAGGTTGCGATATGCCGTTGATCGATAAATTCCAATCCTATATCGAACGTCACGGGCTGTTTACCCGTGATGACCGGATTCTGTTGACCGTATCGGGCGGCGTCGATTCGATGGTCATGCTTGCCCTGATGGCCGGACTGGGATACCGGATCGGTGTGGCGCACTGCAATTTCCAGCTGCGCGGCGCCGAAAGCGATGAAGACGAAGCGCTGGTGGCCCGCGAGGCGGCGCGTTACGGTGCGCCGTGCTACAACCGGCGGTTCGATACGCAGGGCGAAATGGAACGCACGGGAGAATCGATGGAGATGGCGGCGCGACGTCTGCGTTATGCCTGGTTCGAGGAGTTGCGCGGCGAGCACGGTTATGCCGCGA
>CALUOX010000097.1 GCA_944322375.1 uncultured Alistipes sp. | reverse complement strand
CGACGACGATAACCGAACGGGCCGAATAGTCGACACGCTTACCCAACAGGTTCTGACGGAAACGTCCCTGCTTGCCCTTGAGCGAATCGGACAACGACTTGAGCGGACGGTTCGACTCGTTCTTCACGGCATTGCTCTTGCGCGAGTTGTCGAACAGCGAATCGACAGCCTCCTGCAGCATGCGTTTTTCGTTGCGCAGGATGACCTCCGGAGCCTTGATCTCGATCAGACGCTTCAGACGGTTGTTGCGGATGATGACACGACGATAGAGGTCGTTCAGATCCGACGTGGCGAAACGTCCGCCGTCCAGCGGCACGAGAGGCCGCAGTTCGGGCGGGATCACGGGGATCACCTTCAGCACCATCCATTCGGGACGGTTCTTGCCGTTCGACGCACGGAACGACTCGATGACGTTCAGACACTTCAACGCTTCGCTCTTGCGCTGCTGCGACGTCTCGGTCGAAGCCTTGTGACGCAGCGCATAGGACATCGAATCGAGATCCACCTGCTGCAACAGCGTATAGATGGCCTCGGCACCCATCTGGGCGACAAACTTGTTGGGATCCGAATCGTCCAGCGCCTGGTTGCCCTTAGGCAGTGCGGCCAGGACATCCAGATACTCCTTCTCGGCGAGGGTCTGCAGACGCTCGATGCCCTGCTCGGCAGCGGCACCGGGATTGATGACCACATAACGCTCGTAATAGATGATCGCCTCCAGTTTCTTCGACGGAATACCCAACAAGTAACCGATCTTCGAGGGGAGCGAACGGAAATACCAGATGTGAACCACCGGAACGACCAGCGAGATATGGCCCATACGTTCACGACGCACCTTCTTTTCCGTCACCTCCACGCCGCAACGGTCGCAGACGATACCTTTGTAACGGATCCGCTTGTACTTGCCGCAATGGCACTCATAATCCTTCACGGGGCCGAAAATCCGTTCGCAGAACAGGCCGTCGCGTTCGGGTTTGTATGTCCGATAGTTGATGGTCTCCGGCTTGAGCACTTCGCCGCTCGACTGGGCAAGGATCTCCTCGGGGGAGGCCAGGCCGATCGAGATACGGCTGTAACTGCCTGCAGGTTTGTTATCTTTATTGAATGGCATAATGATTCAGTTTTTTCGTTCTCATTAACTATCTGCCGCTTACTCCAGTTTGACCGAAAGAGCCAGACCGCGCAACTCATGCAGCAGGACATTCATAGCCTCGGGAATTCCCGGCTTGGGGAGGTTGTCACCCTTGACGATTGCCTCGTAAGCCTTTGCACGGCCCGTGACGTCATCCGACTTGATGGTCAGGATCTCCTGGAGGATATTGGCTGCGCCGAAGCCTTCGAGCGCCCACACCTCCATCTCACCGAAACGCTGACCGCCGAACTGCGCCTTACCGCCCAACGGCTGCTGCGTAATGAGCGAGTAGGGACCGATCGAACGGGCATGCATCTTGTCGTCGATCATGTGGCCCAGTTTGAGGAAGTAGGTCACACCGACCGTTGCGGGCTGGTCAAAACGCTCGCCCGTACCGCCGTCGTAAAGATAGGTAAGACCGCTGTGGGGCAGACCTGCCTTGGAGGTGTATTCGTTGACCTGCTCGAGCGAAGCGCCGTCGAAGATCGGCGTTGCGAACTTCACGCCCAGCTCGCGGCCGGCCCAACCGAGCACCGCCTCGTAGATCTGACCGAGGTTCATACGCGAAGGCACACCCAGCGGGTTCAGACAGATATCGACAATCGAACCGTCCTCCAGGAAAGGCATGTCCTCGTCGCGGACGATCTTCGCGACAATACCCTTGTTACCGTGACGTCCGGCCATCTTGTCACCCACCTTCAGCTTGCGCTTCTTGGCGATATAGACCTTCGCCATCTGGATGACACCCGTCTGCGGCAGTTCATCGCCGTTGGTCAGGTTGTACTTCTCACGCTTGATGGCGGCATCGGCCTTCTTCCACTCGATCGTATAGTTGTTGATCGTCGTTTCGATCAATGCATTGACATGTTCGTCCGTCGTCCAGTGGCATGCGCCGAGATTCAGATACCCGGTCGGGACGCCCGTCCGTTCATCGGTCGTCTGACGCGACAACTCTTCAAGCATCTTCTGCGAGAACTTCACACCGGCACCGTACAGTTCAGCGCCGAAGTAATCGACGATACCCGTCGTCGTCTTGCCCTGCAGCAACGTCCAGAGCTTCTGGACAAGCAGCTTCGTCAGGTCACCGATCTGCTGGGCGAACTTCTCGTCGAGTTTCTCGAGCATCGCCTTTTCGGCCGCCTTCGACTTCTTGGCATCCTTTCCGGCACGGCTGTAAAGCCTCGTGTCGATCACCACACCGTGCAGCGACGGCTGTGCCTTGAGCGATGCATCCTTCACGTCACCGGCCTTGTCGCCGAAGATGGCACGCAGCAGCTTCTCCTCGGGCGAAGGATCGCTCTCGCCCTTGGGCGTAATCTTGCCGATAAGGATGTCTCCCGGATGGACATTGGCACCGATACGGATGATACCGTTCGCATCGAGATCCTTCGTGGCGTCCTCGCTGACATTGGGAATATCCGACGTCAGCTCCTCGACACCGCGTTTGGTATCGCGGACCTCCATGATATATTCGTCAACATGCACCGACGTAAAGATATCCTCACGCTGAATACGCTCCGAGATCACAATGGCATCCTCGAAGTTGTAACCCTTCCAGGGCATGTAGGCCACCTTCAGATTTCGACCGAGCGCCAGCTCGCCGCCCTGCGTCGAGTAACCTTCGGTCAGGATCTGGCCCTTGGTCACATGATCGCCCGTCAAGACCACCGGTTTCAGCGTAATCGACGTATTCTGGTTCGTACGGCGATAGCGCGGCAGTTTGTAGGTCGTTATCTCGGGTGCAAACGACGAGATGATCTCGTCCTGCGTACGTTCATAACGGATCTGTATCTGCGTGGCGTCGGCAAACACCACCTCGCCATCTCCCTCGGCAACGATCTGGATGCGGCTGTCGAGAATCATCTCCTTCTCGATACCCGTACCGACGATCGGCGCTTCGCAGGTAACAAGCGGCACGGCCTGACGCATCATGTTCGAGCCCATCAACGCACGGTTCGCATCGTCGTGCTCGAGGAACGGAATGAGGCTTGCGGCAATCGACGCGATCTGGTTGGGCGCAACGTCCATCAGATTGACCTCCTTGGCGGTCACGACGGGGAAATCCGCACCCTGACGCGCCTTGATACGGTTTGGCTGGAGGAAATGGCCTTCGTCGTCGATCGGAATGTTCGACTGAGCGACCACCTTGCCCTCCTCCTCTTCGGCCGAATAGTATTTGATATGGCTGTTGTCCAGATCGATCACACCATCCTTCACCTCACGGTAGGGGGTCTCGATGAAGCCCATGTCGGAGATCCGCGCATAGACGCACAGCGACGAGATCAGACCGATGTTGGGGCCTTCAGGCGACTCGATCGGGCAGAGACGACCGTAGTGCGTGTAGTGCACGTCACGCACCTCGAAACCGGCACGATCACGCGACAGACCGCCGGGGCCGAGGGCCGACAGACGACGTTTGTGGGTGATCTCGGCCAGCGGGTTGATCTGATCCATGAACTGCGAGAGCTGGCTCGTACCGAAGAAGGTATTGATCACGCTCGACAGCGTCTTGGCGTTGATCAGATCGACCGGCGTGAAGACCTCGTTGTCGCGCACGTTCATGCGCTCGCGGATCGTACGGGCCATGCGCACGAAACCTACCGAGAACTGATTCGACAACTGCTCGCCGACCGTACGCACACGCCGGTTCGACAAGTGGTCGATATCGTCCACCTCAGCCTTCGAATTGATAAGCTGAATCAGGTACTTGATGATGGCGATGATATCCTCGCGCGTCAACGTGCGGATCGCCGGATCGATATCCAGACCCAGTTTCTTGTTGATGCGGAAACGCCCCACATCGCCCAAGTCGTAACGCTTGTCCGAGAAGAAGAGCTTCTCGATCACGTCGCGCGCCGTGGCCTCATCAGGCGGCTCGGAAGCGCGCAACTGGCGGTAGATATAGACGACGGCCTCCTTTTCGGAGTTGCACGGGTCTTTCTGCAGGGTATTGTATATGATGGAGAAGTCGATGCCCGACGGATTCTCCTTGTGCAGCAGAATCGTTTTGGCGCCGCTCTCGATAATCTGATCGATATGCTCCTCCTGAAGAATCGTCTCGCGATCGACGATCACGTTGTTACGCTCGATGGAGACGACCTCGCCCGTATCTTCATCGACGAAATCCTCCACCCACGTGGAAAGGACACGTGCGGCAAGCATGCGGCCCACCGCCTTCTTGAGGTTTGCCTTGGTAACCTTCACCTCGTCGGCCAGATCGAAGATCTCCAGGATCTGCTGGTCGGCCTCGAAACCGATAGCCCGCAAAAGGGTCGTGACGGGGAGCTTCTTCTTACGGTCGATGTAGGCATACATCACGTTGTTGATGTCCGTTGCGAACTCGATCCACGAACCCTTGAAGGGGATGATACGCGCCGAATAGAGCTTCGTACCGTTCGTGTGCATGCTCTGTCCGAAGAAGACACCCGGTGAACGGTGCAACTGCGACACGATGACGCGCTCGGCGCCGTTGATGACGAACGTACCGCGTTCGGTCATGTAAGGAATCGTACCGAAATAGACGTCCTGCACGACAACACCGAAATCTTCGTGCTCCGTATCGGTACAATAGAGTTTCAGTTTGGCCTTCAGCGGCACGCTGTAAGTCAGACCGCGCTCCAGACACTCTTCGATCGAATAACGGGGCGGATCGATGTAATAGTCGATGAACTCAAGAACGAAATTATTTCTGGTATCCGTAATGGGGAAATTCTCCTGGAACACTTTGTAGAGGCCTTCGTTTTTCCGATTTTCGGCCGTTGTGTCCATCTGGAAGAAGTCCCGGAATGATTTGAGCTGAACCTCGAGCAGATCCGGATAGGGCACCCGGTTTTTCACCGTCGAGAAGCTGATTCTTTGTTGTGTGTTGGTTGTGGACATCGGTAAATCCAAATTAAGTTGAAGTTTGTTCTTGCAATCGGACTCTTCACGTTGCGGAACAGGTCACATGATCCCGCGACAATGCTCTCTGTGTAAATCGATTCTACCCGGAGAGCATTCCAAAATCCAAGAGAAGGGCACAGCACGACCGGCACTCCCTTATCTTAGACGAGAAAAGGCATAGAGTTTACCGAAGCGTAAACTCTATACCTGCGTTGTCTGCAGCTACTAAAGCAGCGACAGAACTACTTAACTTCAACTTCAGCACCTGCCTCTTCGAGTTGGCCCTTGATCGACTCGGCCTCCTCCTTGGAGACGCCCTCCTTAACGGCCTTGGGAGCTGCATCAACGAGCGCCTTGGCATCGCCCAGCGAGAGGCCTGCGATCTCCTTGACGGCCTTGATGACCTGCAGTTTCGACTGACCTGCATTCTTCAGGATCACGTCGAACGACGTCTTCTCGGCAGCGGCAGCCTCGCCGGCGCCGGCTGCGGGAGCAGCGACTGCAACTGCAGCGGCTGCGGGTTCAATACCGTACTCTTCCTTGAGTACCGTAGCCAATTCGTTTACCTCCTTAACAGTCAGACCTACTAATTCTTCTGCCAGTTTTTTGATATCTGCCATAGTTGTAATTTTATAAAATTCTTGTTTTTTCGGTTAATTAGTTTCTTTCTTCAAGGGCCTTCACCAGACCGGCGATCTTCTAACCCGCATTTGCCTGCAGTGCGGAAATGACATTCTTCGCAGGCGACTGCAGCAGCGAGATGATCTCACCGATAAGTTCTTCACGGCTCTTGATGTTGCACAGAGCATCCAGGTTGTTGTCGCCCACATAGACGCACTCCTCGACGAACGCGGCTTTCAATACGGGTTTTGCGCAGGTTTTGCGGAACTCCTTGATTACCACAGCCGGGGCCTTTGCGGTCTTGGCGAACATCACCGACGTAGGACCCTCCAGAACGTTTACCAACTCGGCATCCGCCTTTTCCGCCTTCTCGAGTGCCTTCTCCAGCAGCGTGTTCTTCACCACGACGAGTTTGATCTCGCTTTCGAAGCACTTGCGACGCAACAGAGCCGTCTGTGCGGCATTGAGCGTCTCGATGTCGGTCAGATAGAAGTGAGGATACTCGTTGAGCTGTGCGGTAAGATTGTCGATAACGACTGCTTTTTCTTCCTTAGTCATCTCTTATCCTCCTTCGTTATTTGGTTTCAACTGATTTGGGATCGATCTGCACACCGGGGCTCATCGTCGTGGAGAGATAGATACTCTTGACATAGGAGCCCTTGGCTGCCGAAGGCTTGAGTTTCATGATCATCGACAGGAACTCGTTGGCATTGTCAACGATCTGTTCCGGCGTGAAGGAAACCTTGCCGATCGACGTGTGCACGATACCGAACTTATCGACCTTGAAGTCGATTTTTCCGGCTTTAACTTCGCTTACAGCTTTGGCGACATCCATCGTCACGGTACCGGTCTTGGGGTTCGGCATCAGGCCGCGGGGACCCAGAATACGACCCAGTGCACCGACCTTGCCCATGACGTTGGGCGTAGTGATGATGACATCCACATCGGTCCAGCCACCCTTGATCTTCTCGACGTACTCGTCCAGACCGACATAGTCGGCACCGGCGGCTTTTGCTTCAGCCTCCTTCTCGGGAGTACAGAGCACCAGCACGCGAACCGTCTTGCCCGTACCGTGGGGGAGCGTCACCACGCCGCGAACCATCTGGTTCGCTTTGCGGGGATCCACACCCAGACGCACATCGATATCGACCGAAGCATCGAATTTCGTAAAGGTAATTTCCTTCAGAAGCGCTGCGGCCTCACCGAGTTTGTATGCCTTGTGGGGCTCCACCTTCGCGTAGGCAGTTTTCTGATTTTTCGTTAACTTACTCATGCTACGTTACTTTTTAGGAAATTCACCTTTCACGTTGAGACCCATACTGCGGGCAGTACCGGCCACCATACGCATGGCAGCTTCGAGTGTGAAGCAGTTCAGGTCGGGCATCTTGTCCTTGGCGATCGCCTCGATCTGCTCCCACGTCACCTCGCCGACTTTCGTACGGTTGGGCTGTGCGGAGCCGCTCTTGATCTTGGCTGCTTCCTTAAGCTGGATGGCTACAGGCGGCTGTTTGACAACAAAGTCGAACGACTTGTCGCTGTACACCGTGATGATGACCGGAAGGACCTTACCCGCCTTGTCCTGAGTACGAGCATTGAATTGCTTGCAGAAGTCCATGATATTGACTCCCTTGGAACCCAACGCAGGACCCACTGGGGGTGAAGGATTGGCGGCACCACCTTTGATCTGCAATTTGATAAATGCAGCAACCTCTTTTGCCATAATTTTCCTTGGTTAATTATTCTTTTT
>CALUOX010000096.1 GCA_944322375.1 uncultured Alistipes sp. | reverse complement strand
AACACCTCGCTGCGTCCAGTCACCTCAAGCGCCACATCCGCCACATCGAGCGTCGCCGTAAAACGGGCGCCGCCCGAAACCTTCAGGTCGAGCAGGTGCGCCTTCAAAGGTCCGACAACCTCCACTGCCGCACGGTCCACATTGATTCGATCCAGCTTCGTATAATAGACCGTTACCCGGACCGAATCGACCGATTGTGCCTTCTGCATCTTGAGTTTCAACACGCCGTTTTCCACCTCCCGCGTATATCTTCCCGTGCCGGGATCGCTCGTATAGAAGTTCACTCCGACGGGGTGCTCTGCATCGGCGACACACAGACGCACGCTCATGACACCCTGTATCTCTACGGCATGGAAGTCGGGCCAGATGCGTTCCCGAACAGCCGAATCCGTTGCCACGACAGCCGGTTGAACCGTATTCTCCGTCTCTCCGGCAGGAATGCTGACCTGCGCCGATGCTCCGCCGGCAACAAACAGCATGGCGGCTACAAAGAGGATTTTTTTCATATCGGTATCCGTTTTTGATTTTCAAAGGTACGAAAATTCCCGAATGTTTCGTCTGTCTGCAAAGAAATTCGTACCTTTGATTGATATGAACGCACCGGTCAAAAGAGCGAAAATCCTCAACGCCAGCGCAGGATCGGGTAAAACCTACCAACTGGCATACAAATATGTCCGCGACGTCGTGGACCGTCCCGACAGTTTCAATACGATTCTGGCCGTCACCTTCACCAACAAGGCCACGGAGCAGATGAAAACCCGCATCCTCAGGGAGATAAACAATCTCGCGGCAGATCTGCGGAGCAGCTACCTGAAAAATCTGCAGACGGAGCTCCGGCTGAGCGAGGCGGAGATCCGCCGTCGCGCCCGCACGGCCCGCACACGCATCCTGCACAACTATTCGCGTTTTACGGTACTGACCATCGACCGTTTTTTCCAACGCATCCTGCGCGCCTTCATCAAGGAGCTGGGAATCGACCTGAACTACAACATCGAACTTGAGACCGCATCGGTACTGACCAAAAGCGCCGATGCACTCATCGAAGAGATCACCTCGAACAAAGAACTGCAACGCTGGCTCACCGATTTCGTGCAGGAACGTATCGACGACGGTGCACGGTGGGATATTCGCGACGGCATTCTGGCATTGGGTGACGAACTCTTCAAGGAGCGCAACCGCGACGCGCTGACCGTCGCCGGCGACAAGGAGGCGCTGGGGAAGCTCGTCAATGAGATGACCACCCGCAGTATCTCCTCGAAATGCCGCTGGCAGAATCTCGGGAAGGAGGCTCTGGAGATCATGAAGGCTGCGGGGCTCTCGCCGGCGGACTTCAAGGGCGGGAAAAACAGCTTCGCCAACTATTTCAACAGGGTCGCCGGAGGAGAGGTCGTTCCACCGACCCAAACCGCCTGCAACTGCGCCACCAATCCCAACGGTTGGTACACGAAAACGGCATCGCCGACCGTCATCGCAACCGCCTATCGGCTCCAGCCGCTGCTGGCGGAGATCTGCGCGTCGTATGACCGAGAATCTCGATTCTGGAATACGGTCGATCTGCTGCGCGAGAACTACCGCAGCTTCGCCCTGCTGAGCGACTTGTACGCCAAAGTGCGGCAACAATGCGAAGAGGAAAACGTTCTGTTTCTGTCGGAGACCAAACAGATCCTCTCGAAATTCATCGGCCACAACGACGCCCCGTTCATTTATGAAAAGGTCGGCAACCGGTTCGAACGCTTCATGATCGACGAGTTCCAGGACACTTCGGCCAAAGAGTGGCAGAATTTCCTGCCCCTGCTTCACAATGCCATGGCGCAGAGTCAGGAGACAACGGTGCTGCTCGTAGGCGATATCAAGCAGTCGATTTACCGCTGGCGGGGCGGCGACTGGAAGATTCTCCATCACGAAGCCGCCGAAGCGTTGGGACGGGACAATGTGGAGGTTGTACCGCTTGCGGAGAACTACCGCAGCCTGCGTGGCATCGTCAACTTCAACAATCTGATCATCGGAAGGATCGTCAGTCTGGACAGCCAGCGGCTTCGCGACACGCTCTCGACGGCCGCCAGTGCCGGAGCAATCGAACGGGCGACCGCTCTGGAGTTGGGTTCCACACTCGAAGACGCCTATGTCTCGCACTCCCAGCATCCCTGCAAAAAGAGTCTTTATGAGGGGGCTGTCCACATCGAGACTTTTGAGAAAGAGCCCCGGTTGATCGAACAGATCAAGGCGGTTCTCGATCGGGGGTTCCGGCCCGACGACATTCTGATTCTGGTGCGCGGCCGCAGGGACGGTGCCCGGGTGGCACAAACGCTGCTCGACTTCAAACGCGACAACACGGATCCCCGTTACCGATTCGACATCATGACACAGGAGGCCCTTGTCATTGGAAATGCTCCCGTATGCGGATTCGTCACCGCGGCATTCTACCTGACCGTCGATACGGGAGATTCAATACATCGGGCAATCTTCAACCGCTACCTCGACAGGGCGTTCGATGCTCCTCTGTCCGCCGAAGAGGAGGATTTCTTTCATACGGCACGTCTGCTTGCGCCCGAAGAGGCGTTCGAGCAGATCGTTCTTCGCTATGAGTTGAACCATCGTTCGAAAGAGACCGCCTACCTGCAGGCCATACACGAACAGATCATCGCATTTTCCTCGGGCCGGGTGGCCGACATTCCATTGTTTCTGGAGTGGTGGGAGGATCAGGGCTCCTCGAAATCGCTCAGCGTCGAACAGAGCGAATCGACCATTGAGATCATGACCATCCACAAGGCCAAAGGGTTGGAAAAGAAGGTGGTGATGATCCCCTACTGCTCGTGGGAGCTCGATCCGAAGAGCGGCGGAGGAATCAACAATATCGTATGGGCGGCACCCCGTACCGAACCGCCCGCGGAACGACACGACAAGGGGGAGAATTCGCTGGCGGCTCTTGGAAGTTTCCCCGTCCGCTGCAAGAAAACGATGGCCGAATCACTCTTCTCGGAGGAGTATTATCGGGAGTTGGTCTATTCGCACGTCGATAACATCAACCTGCTTTATGTGGCCCTCACCCGCGCCGTCGAGGTGCTCTGCATCTTCATTCCGAAGCAACAGCGCGGAGCCAACGTCGGCGGACTGCTGCTTCAGAGCATCGAGTGCGACGGCGACATCGCCCGTCTGGGGAACACGACGGGAAGTCATGCGACGACGGAGAGCGGCGAAGTTTTCGAATTCGGCACCGCAACACCGCCCGAGCCTCCGGAGAAGCAGGAGAAACAGCCGACGGATGAGGAACCGCCACGGCATGTCGTACTGGAAGAGTATGTCACGACACAACCGGAGTTGAAGCTGCGGCTTACATCCGACCGCTATTTCGAAGAGGGCGAGGAGGTGGAGCTGGCGCCGCGCAACCTCGGCATCCTGATGCACCGCATCTTCGAAAATGCCGCCTCACGCGAGGAGATCGAGGCCAACATCGACCATGCCGTTGCGGATGGCGACCTTTCGGCCGACGAGGCACGGACACTGCGGGATGCAATTGCCCGACAATTCCGACAACCGCTTGCAGCCGCGTGGTTCGACGGCTCGTGGAACGTCGTGCGCAACGAAAACGAGATCATCGTTCCGCACAACGCTCCGATCCGCCGGGCTCGCAGGGAAGAGGGACGCACCGCGATCCGGCGCCCGGACCGTGTGATGGTGCGCGGCGACCGCGCCGTCGTGGTCGATTACAAGTTCGGCCGCGTCGAGAAACCCGAACATCGTCGTCAAATCATGGAATACATGTCACTGCTCCGCGATATCGGCTACCGGCAGGTGGAGGGATATCTGTGGTATGTACGACTCGAACGAACCGTCCGCGTCGAAGAATCCCCGAAAAATTGACTACCTTTGCAGCGATGTTCCACGCATTCAAAGATATTCTTCCCGCACGGTTCCGGCGCCGCAGCATCGGCCTTGCCCTGAGCGTTTTTCTCCGCGCCCTGCTCAACTTCGTGGGACTTGCCGTGCTGGTTCCCGTGCTGGTCATCATTCTCGACACCGAAGGGATTCATTCGAATCCCTGGCTGGAGAGGATCTACCTCTGGGGAGACTTTTCCGACGACCGCCGGTTCATCCTCGCCGTCTGCATCGGCGTGGTGGGAATCGTCCTGCTGAAGAATCTTGCCAATCTGCTCCTGTACAAGGTCGAGCGCAACTTCATCTACGACCTCTACCGCGACCTGTCACGCCGGCTCTACATCGACTACCACGACCGGGGGCTGGATTTTGTCAAGAGCAGCAACTCGGCCATCCTTTCGCGCAACGTCAATGCCGTCTGTCTGATTTTCGTCACCGGCGTGCTGATGCCCCTTGCGGCGATCGCCAGCGAAACGATGCTCTTTCTGCTGCTTTTCGGTGCGCTGGCACTCTACAATCCGCTGGCATCCGCCATTGCACTGGTGGTCTTCGTGCCGGCGGTGATGCTCTACTACGGACTGGTGCGCCGGCGGCTCAACCGCTACGGCGAAGAGGAGCACCGCGCACAGCGGATGAAATCCCGCACCGTCGCCGAGACGTTCCGCGGCTATACCGATCTGGAGGTCGCCAACGCCTTTCCCGAAATGTTGAAAACCTTCGACCGCGCGATGGATCGCGTCGTGCAGGTGCGCGAGCGCAACGCCACGATCGCCGTTCTGCCGTCGATCTTTACCGAAGTGGGCCTCGCAACGGGCATGGCACTTCTTGTGGCGTTCTGCGCCGGCACGGACAACACGCAGATGAAACTGCTCTTCGGCATCTTCGCCGTTGCGGCGCTGCGCATCATGCCGTCGATCCGCAACATCATGGGAGCCTGGACCGCCCTGCGCTACAACCGCTATACGCTCGACGTGCTGCGCGATGCCCGAACGGATAAACCGACACGGGAATCCCAGCAGACTGACGAACGGTTGGCTTTCCGGCATGAAATCTCCATCGAAGGCGTCACGTTCCACTACGACGATGCCCCCGACCGCGACATTCTGCACGATTTCTCGCTCACGATCCGCCGGGGTGAACGGATCGGGATACGCGGCGTATCGGGTGCCGGGAAAACCACGCTTTTCAATATTCTGCTGGGGTTCTACAAACCCACGGCAGGACGTATCACCATCGACGGAGTCCCGCTGACTGCCGCCAACCGTCGCCAATGGCAGAATGCCATCGGATATGTATCGCAGAACGTATTCGTTACCGACAGCTCCTTTGCGGCAAACGTCGCTCTGGGATCCGCTCCCGAACGGATCGACCGGCAGCGTGTGGCCCGGGCGCTGGCAATGGCAGAACTTGGCGAATTCATCGAGACCCTGCCCAAGGGGATGGATACCCCCATCGGCGAATGCGGCTGCCGGCTTTCGGGCGGCCAGCGGCAGCGGCTCGGCATCGCCCGGGCGTTGTACAAACAGGCGGACATTCTCTTCTTCGACGAGGCGACGTCGTCGCTCGACGACCGCACGGAAGAGGGGATCAACCGCGCCATCGAGGAGCTGTCGCGCAACAACCGCGAACTGACGATCGTCGTGATCGCCCACCGCGAAAGTTCGCTGGAGTTCTGCGACCGCATCATAACAATCGGTTGAGACACCAAAAGACAGTACGCTAAAAAACAATATATTACAGGTCATTCCCGAAACTAATCAGAGAATGAAGGCAAAAAACGGCTGCCGGAGGGCTTACGCTCCACCTGCCGCTCCGGCACCGTGAGACGGATGCAAAAACAGCGTAAAAACGACATATGGATTACCTCATTGCACAAGACCTGATACGGACGGAAGGTGCGGCCGCAGACCTCGTCAACGACTGCCGGCTCACCGGCTTCCGGCCGTTCGAACGGCCGGAAGATCCGACGGCGCAACCGCTCATGCAAGTGCGTTTCGACGTACCGTTGACGCTCGACCAATTCAACGACTACAGAGAACTCGACCGCTTCGAGTTCGACGAAGCGATCGCCAACTGCCACTTCTGCCGTTACGACGGCGGATACCTCTTCTACATGGTGAAGCAGGACTGCCCGCCCGTGATCTTCATCAAGGCTGACGGGGACACGCACGTCATGAGCAATGCCGCCTGTGAACGACGTCCCGATCCGTCGCTCGTGCGCTTCGGAATGTGGATACTCTTTGGTGTCTCGCACAATCCCCACAGCATCGCCATCCACTCCTCGACGATCATCCATTCGGGACGCGCCGTCCTGTTCCTCGGCGAATCGGGAACCGGAAAGAGCACCCACACCCGCCTGTGGAGAGAGCACATTCCCGGTTCGACGCTGCTCAACGACGACAGTCCCATCATTCGGCTTGTAGATGGTGTTCCGACGGCCTTCGGCTCGCCCTGGAGCGGCAAAACGCCCTGTTATCGTGACGAAAGCTACCCCATCGCCGCCTTCGTGCGGCTGCGGCAGGCACCCTTCAACCGCATCGAACGGCTCTCGGTTGTCAACGCCATCGGAGCCCTGCTGCCCTCGTGCCCTCCCGCATTCGCCTACGACACAACCCTGCAGGACAACATCTGCAACACGCTCTCGCAACTCATCGCACGGACGCCGGTCTATCGGCTCGACTGTCTGCCCGACGCCGACGCCGCACGGCTCTCGTTCGAAACGACCCTCGCACGACAATGACGAAGCGCACCCTCTCCAACCGGATCCTCTTCGAGGAGGCCCGCAAAGAACTCGCCGAAGGGCGGTCGGTCACCCTGAGCGTACAGGGGCAAAGCATGCTGCCGTTTTTCCAAAGCGGCAGCCGGATCACGCTGCGCCCCCTGCGCGACGGCGACCTGCGTCGCGGAAACGTCGTATTGGGTGAGACCGACAACGGACATTTCGTCGTACATCGCATCTATCGCATCGACGAAGAGACGGTCACACTCCTGGGAGAGGGGAATCTGGTCGGCATCGAAACGATTCCCCGCAACCGGATCTACGGAATCGTCGATTGCGGTGTGCTGCATCGCTGGGCTGCGCTGATTTGGATGCGCATGCGTCCCTTGAGACGCTATCCGCTGGCCGTGCTGCGCCGCATCTGCCGGAAATAAACAAGGACAAGGTTCCATTCCTCTGAAACCCGAAAGATACCCGACAGAAATCTCTTCCGGCGTAATTCTTCGCACCCGGATCCAACCCGTCATCTCAAACCAAAGCACCCGGCACGCAGAGGCATATGCAGGCATCAATCGTTCGGTCCCCAATATCCAACGGGGCATGATGCAGAAAATAAAAAACCTTTTTTGTCGCGTTTACTTGCTATTTTGTAAAGTTCATTTTACATTTGCGACAGCAGACGGGAGCAGTGCGCACCTCCGACGGTCTGCAACAACCGACAAAAACACCTGCATATGAACAAAGTTCTGTTACTGCCCCATTCGTTCAAGAAGATCGGATGGTGCATCTTCGTCCCAACGGCTCTGTTAGGCATACTGATGGCCTTTGACGGGTTCAACGGATTTCCAGGCACGCTGCTGCACGATTCAACGCAAGTCTGCGGCACGATCGACCTCTGGAGCAACAACGCCGCCATTATCGGTGTTCTCCTCGGAGCCGTCTTCATCACCTGCTCCCGCGAGCGCATCGAAGACGAACTCATCGGCCGTATCCGGCTCAACGCGCTGCTCGTCTCGCTCTATTGCTCAGTCGGAACAACCGTTGCAGCCACGCTGCTGCTCTATGACTTCACCTACATGAATTTCATGATTTTCAATTTATGCCTGCTGCCTGTGCTCTTTCTCAT
>CALUOX010000095.1 GCA_944322375.1 uncultured Alistipes sp. | reverse complement strand
AGCTTGCCGTCCTGAATCGTGAACTCGATATCCTGCATGTCGGTGAAATACTGCTCCAGATGGTGCTGGATCTCGTTCAGCTCCTTATAGACGGCCGGCATCACCTCCTCAAGCGACGGATACTTCGTCCGGCGCTCCTCCTCGGAGATGTTCTGCGCCTTGGCCCAGCGCTTCGACCCCTCGATCGTGATCTGCTGCGGCGTGCGGATACCGGCCACCACGTCTTCACCCTGCGCGTTGATCAGGTATTCGCCGTTGAAGATGTTTTCACCCGTTGCGGCGTCACGCGAGAAGGCCACGCCCGTTGCCGAGTTGTTGCCCATGTTGCCGAAGACCATCGCCTGCACCGATACGGCCGTACCCCAGTCCGAGGGGATGTTGTTGAGCTTGCGATACAGGATGGCGCGTTCGTTCATCCACGACCCGAACACCGCACAGATGGCACCCCACAACTGATCCCAGGGATTCGTCGGGAACTCTTCGCCGGTACGCTCCTTGACCGCCGCCTTGAAGGCCGATACCAGCTCCTTCAGATCCTCGGTCGTCAACTCCGTATCCAGCTTTACGCCCCGTTTCGCCTTCTGGGCTTCGATCAGCTCCTCGAAGGGATCGTGATCCTCCTTCGACTGGGGTTTCATCCCCAGCACCACATCTCCGTACATCTGTACGAACCGGCGATAGGAATCCCACGCGAAACGGGGATTGCCCGTCCGCTTTGCAACCGCCTCGACGGCCACATCGTTCATACCCAGATTGAGGATCGTATCCATCATACCCGGCATCGAGGCACGCGCACCCGAACGAACCGACACCAGCAGCGGCAGAGTCTTGTCGCCGAACTTCATGTTCGTCAGCTGTTCGATATGCTTTACCGCACGCTCCACCTCGGGGCGCAGCAGTTCGATAACCTTCTCCTTGCCGTGAGCATAATACTCCGCGCACACTTCCGTCGTAATTGTAAATCCCGGGGGTACTGGAATGCCGATCAGGTTCATCTCGGCCAGGTTGGCCCCTTTGCCACCCAACAGCTCCCGCATTTTGCCATTCCCTTCGGCCGCCTTGTTGCCGAAGGTATAAACGCGTTTCACGTCTGCCATAATTGATAAATAATTTAATTATCCAATGATATTTATTTCCGTTTTTAACCTATCTTTCCATAAGGGATTGCGAATATAGTTTTTTTTTCGCATATCTCCAAGCAAAATCAGCGGAAATAACAGAATACGGGCAAATTAGCGCCGTATCCGCCATCATACCGCCGACGGGTATAGGTTGCCCAGGGCGAAGCTCCGCTTTCGTCGAACAACCAGCGTTGTGCATAGACGTCCGCACGGCAGCTGCAAAGTGCCGTATCGAGCAGGATATTGCTGCGCATCGTCCACTTTCCGCCGACACGCCGGCTGCCGCGACCGGCCCGCTTTGCCGCAGCGAGCGCCTCGACAAGACCATACAGCCCTGCATCCACTTCCGCCGTGCGGCCCAACACCACCAACCGTTCATCGGGATGCCGCTGCCGGTGCTCGGCGATCTTGTAGTAGATGTAGCGGTCGCTCGAACTCAGCAGCAGACAAACAGGACCGAAACCCCTCAGCTCGCCCGCCACCTCCATCCAGAAATGGCCCGCATCGATTCGTTTCGGAAAAAACCGGTCGCCATGATAAAGCAATGCAAAGTCGAGGCCGTTGTAGCTGTCCGTCGTACGGAATTCATAAACATAATCTTCCGTACAGGCCGCCGCAAGATCGCGCACGACCGCCTCATTCTCCACGCCGTAAAGAGCGACGAGCGGCAGGGCCAGCGAATCGATGACGGCCGCAATGCGTTCGATCTTGAGCCGATAGCGTTGCGACGACCAGCGCATTTCGCCCTGCGGGAGATAACGCAGATCATTCCTGAACGGTGACGGAAGCGTATCGTAGAGACAATCGACATCGTAAAAGGCCACGCCGCACGCGGGCTGCGCGTCAGCCGCAACCGCCGCGACCGCCAGCCATACACCGATGCACCAACCCGTCAGAATCCGCAATACCGTCATGGACAATCGAATGAACCGTTATGTAAAGATAGTAAAAAGGGGGAGTTTTGCAAATTGAAAAGCGGGAAAAACACTGCACGGGAGAGCGGATACCTCCATTTCGAATCGACACACCGCACGCAGACAAACAACCGCCAGCCGACATGCGGATTTCCGGGTGCCACGCCGTGCAACACCACAGGCGCAAGAAGAGATCCATCCATATGACAAACCGACATGCAACACGGCGACCCCGGCATGCAACATGACGACCGGGAAAGCCCCCGCCGAACATGCTGCGACAATCGCCCTACCCCCGCAGCCCGACGACACACCCGTCCTCGTAACAGACCACCCGCAAACGCCCGCAGAGCCAGACCGTGCAAACCATACAAACCCCGCCCCGGAAGACAAACGGATCTCCGCTGCAGAACCGCAGCAGAGATCCGTCATCTCTTCACACCTCCGACAGCCGCCGGGCGAACGCACGCCTACCGGTCGATCACCCCCGAACCGACCAGCACCTCGCCGTCATACCATACGGCGAACTGACCGGCCGTTATGCCGCGCTGCGGCTCGTCGAAGAGCAGATAGCCCCCCTCATCGCGCACGATCAGCTCCGCATCCTGCAACGGCTGCCGGTAGCGGATCCGAGCCCGATAGCGCCGCCGCTGCCCCGGCTGCAGGCTCTCCGCAGGATCGATCCAGTGCAGTTCATCCCGTTTCATGAACAACGCCCTGCGATACAGCCCCGGATGCGCATCGCCCTCGCCCACATAGATCACATTCTGTCCGACATCCGTCGCCAATACGAAAAGCGACTCCTTGCGGCCGCCGATACCGAGGCCCTTGCGCTGACCGATCGTATAGAAGTGCGCACCGTTATGCTCGCCGACCTTCTTGCCGTCCCGCACCGTATAGTGCCACGGTTCGGCAAGCGCAGCAAGATCATCTTCGGCCACGGTCCGACCATATTTGGGCCACGTCGCCAGAATCTCATGGACGGCGCCCTTTCGGGCTGCAAGTTTCTGCTGCAGGAAGACCGGCAGATCGACCTTGCCCACGAAACAGATTCCCTGTGAATCCTTCCGCCTGGCCGTTGCGAGGTGCTGCTCGGCGGCAATGCGCCGCACCTCCGGTTTTTCGAGCCCTCCCACGGGGAAGAGCGCCCGCGCAAGCTGCTGCTGCGACAGCTGACACAGGAAGTAGCTCTGATCCTTGTTCCTGTCCACGCCGGCCAGCAACCGATAGTGAGTCGTGCCATCCTGCGCGACAAAGCTCTCCTTGCGACAGTAGTGGCCCGTCGCAACGTAATCGGCGCCCAACTTGAGCGCCTCCTTCAGAAAGACATCAAACTTGATCTCCCGATTGCACAACACGTCGGGATTGGGTGTGCGGCCCCGTTCATATTCGGCGAACATGTAGTCCACCACCCGCCGGCGATACTCCGCCGAGAGATCGACCGTATGCAACGGAATATCGAGTCGCTTGGCGACCAGTTCGGCAAAGACCCGATCGTCATACCACGGACAATCCCCCTCAAGCGTACCGGTCGTATCGTGCCAGTTGATCATGAAGAGTCCGACCACATCGTACCCCTGCTGCTTGAGCAACCAGGCAGCGACAGAGGAGTCCACACCTCCCGAAAGACCTACGACAACACGTTCCATGAATTTACAGTTAAGATATGTTTCCCTTCCGGCACTTCGCACGGCCACTCAACCGGACCTCGTTCCGGTCTCGTCCCGGCCTTCCACAGGCCTTCCACAGGCTCCGCACCAGCCTCCGCACCGACTGCGCACCGGCCTCCGACGGCGGTTTCAACCTGCCACCTCTCCATCACCCGGCTCCTCGCTTCGGGTCTGGAGATCGAGGGCCTGGAAATCAGGGGAGGGCTGGAGATCGAGGGCCGCGACACCGCCGGGTGACACCCCAATCGTCAAGTGTCAGCCATCAAGGGTCAACAACCCCTCCGGCAGCGACATCGTCATCCGGCGGCCGTCGAAATCGATCCGCGTAACGAACTCCTCCACCGCCGGCACAAGGTACTCCCGACCGTCGATCATTATGCCGAACAGCGGATTGGCTTCGCTGTCATAAAATTCCGTCACCGTTCCATGCCGGCCGTCGGCCTCGACCGAGAAACCGATCAGATCCTCCATGTAGAACTCGTCATCGGGGGCCTCCTCGTCCCCCTCGACATAGAGCTCATGGCCGACGAGTTCCGAGGCACGCTGCGCCGTATCGAGATCGGCAAAGGCGGCAAGCGCTCCCGTCACACCGCGGCGTTCGAAACGTTCGCACCACAAGGGCACCGACAAGGCGTCGATCCGCACAAACAACGGTTCGGTTGCCGGATCGAACTCCTCCGGAAAGGTATCGTACAGCACCAATACCACGCCTCCGTCCCGTTCCGAACCGAACAGCTTGGTCACTTTGGCTACGGCCTGCAATTTTTCCATCTGATCTCTTTGCTTAGGTCACCTCTCCGGCCGGCGATCAGTACGGTCGCACTTCAATCTCCGGATCGCGGAGCGCTTTCAACCGACAAAGGTATTAAAAAAATCCCTCTGACACCCTCACCGGGCATCAGAGGGAATTCCCTGTTCATGCAAGGTGCCCTATTCGGCAGCCGTTTCACCCTCGGCCGGAGCCTCGGCAGCTGCGGCTTCGGCAGCAGCCTCTGCGGCGGCAGCTTCGGCAGCAGCCTTCTTCTCGGCGATGGCCTTTGCACGATCCTCATTCACTTTCGTCTCGGCAGCAAGGCGGGCCTTCTCAGCCGAGCGGGCATCGGTCGCAAGTTTCGTCACCTTCGAAGCGATCTTGCCCTGTTTCTCCTCCATCCACTTGTTGAACTTCGCCTCGGCATCCGACTCCGAGAAGGCGCCTTTTGCCACGCCGCCCAGCAGGTGTTTCTTGTAGAGCACACCCTTGTACGACAGAATCGCACGGCAGGTGTCGGTGGGTTGAGCGCCTTTCATCAACCAATACAGAGCCCGTTCGAAGTTGAGCTCGATCGTAGCAGGATTCGTGATCGGGTTGTAGGTACCCAGTTTCTCGATGAACTTGCCATCACGTGGCGCTCTGCTATCTGCGGCAACGATATGATAGAAAGGCGCAGCTTTCTTTCCGTGACGTGCCAAACGAATTTTAACAGCCATTTGCTTGTAAAATTTTAATAATTAATCAGTTATTCAAAACGCAAAACCCAACCGGGTTTTCAGTGGGGCAAAGATAGGAAGAATTTTCCGCGCGACCAAATTTCACACGGGCAAAATTGCATCTCAACGAGTGACTTGCATCTCCCGAAGGAGGGATCCGGAGGAGATGCCCAACGCTGCGGGAGGCATCGCGACAACCGCAAACAAGAGCCATCGGGGCAGCGTCCGATCGACGATGACTTTCCGCCTGCGATTACAATGGAACGAAACCGTCCCGTCGGATCACCTCACCCGAAGGTCTTCGGGCCGATACGCTTCGCGGCAAACGGGATCAATACTCCACCTTGTCGGCCTTCTCCTCCCACGCCCGGAACGCCTTCAACGCCTCTTCGCGCATCATCGGTTCCGAAGGGATCGTCCGTTTCTGCGGAGCCAGCGGTATCTGATCGTAGATGAACGAATCGTCGAAACCGATCCGTTTGGCATCCTCCCGCGTATTGGCGAAATAGATTTTGCGAATTCCGGCCCAGTAGATTGCGCTCAGACACATCGGACACGGTTCGCACGACGAGTAGATCTCGCAATCCTCAAGCTTGAAGTTCTTCACGGCGGCACAAGCGGCCCGGATGGCCGAGACCTCGGCATGCGCCGTCGGATCGTTGTTCAACGTTACGGAGTTCGATCCCGTGGCCACGACCTCACCGTTGCGGACGATCACCGCACCGAACGGTCCGCCACCCGCTGCCACGCTCTTTTCCGACAACTCGATGGCCATTTTCATGAATTTGTTTTCCATATTTCTCCTTTCAACCGTTTGTCATTTTTCCGTTCACAACGCCAGGCAGGGCAATATCGCACAATCATCCGGCGACACCCCGGTCCCGGCCCATGAAAAAACGCGATTCGGACAAAGTTAAACATTTTATTCGATACTCCATCCCGCCCGACAGAAAAACCGAGATCCGATATCCTCCGGGCCGATGCCGCCTGCAGCTTTTCCCAAGAGGGACGACACACAACAATCGGCAAAGATTTTGCCGTCGGCGCAACATCGACATTTGAGCCGTTCGACACGCCGCAGGGCGTCCTCTCCCATTTGAGACCGGATTCCGATCGGTTCCACTCGACTAACGCCCCGTACGGATCCAGAACAGGGCACCCTGCAGGATGCGATATGCCACCCCACGTTCGACGCTTTTCCAACTCCGGGACATCGACATCCATCCTCAAACCGCCTATTCCACCGTCAGCCCGCCTCCCGACCAACCACCCGCCAATCCGTCTGCTGCTCCGTTTTTCATTCCGATCCGCCTTCTTCCCCGCACGCACCGTTCCGTCTCTCCAACCCGAACTCCACCCGACATCCCGCCCGGCCCGTCATTCATACCCGATTCCTCTTCCTCCTTTTTTCTTTTTCCTCCCACCTTCTTTTCTTCTCTTCTTTCGTCCCCTCCCTTCGCCTTTTGTCTCCCCTCCTCCATTCTTCTCCTTTCTTTTCCTTTTCTTTTTCTTTCTCCTTCTTCCCTTCTTCCTCCTTCTTCCTTCCACCTTTTTTCTTCCGCCTTCCACACAGCCGTCAACCCCACAGCCGACAAGCACCGGCACACCGCACTTCGCCCCGAATCATGAAACGGGAGCTGCATCCACACCGGAACCCTTTGCAATTCTGGGATTATTTTCTATTTTTGCATAAATAACATATCACATGCAGATCTCAGACATTATCGGCACGATTGCCGCCATAGCCATGGTCTTCGGCTATCTGCCCCAGACCGTTCGGACCATCCGCACCCGCTCGACGGATGACATCGCCATGGGCACCTTCCTGATGATGGGCCTCGGCTCCGCCGCTTTCGCCATACAGGGCATTCTGACCCGCAACATCCCGCTCTTCGCCACCAACCTGCTCACAACGACCATGAGCGCCATCATCTTCGGCATCAAGATCTACAACGACTATTTCAAAAAGAGATGACCGCGTCCCGACAAACGGCTGCGCACGAAAGCCGGCCGACACAGGCGGCAGCTGCCTGCGATTTTGACCGCGAAATCGACCGTCACGGTTCGAATTCCATAAAATACGACGCACTGAAAGAGCTCTTCGGCCGCGACGACCTACTTCCGATGTGGGTTGCCGACATGGATTTCGAGACGCCTTCGTTCATCCTCGACGCGCTGCGCCGCCGTCTCGACCACCCGGTACTGGGCTACAGCCACCTGCCGCAAGACTATTGGCCCCGAATCGCCGACTGGATTGCGGCACATCACGACTGGCATCCCGATCCGTCGTGGATGTGTTTCATTCCCGGCATCGTCAAGGGCATCGGCATGGTCGTACAGGCTCTCACGCAGCCCGGGGACAAGATCATCATCCAGCCTCCGGTATATCATCCGTTCCGGCTCGTGCCCCAGAACATGGGACGCCGCATCGTGTACAATCCGCTGCGGCGGCTCGACGACCGCTACGAGATGAACTTCGAACACCTCGAAACCCTGCTGTGCGATCCCGACTGCCGGCTTTTGATCCTTTCGAACCCCCACAACCCCGCCGGCATCGCATGGCCGGCAGC
>CALUOX010000094.1 GCA_944322375.1 uncultured Alistipes sp. | reverse complement strand
GAGGGTGATTCGACGACCTTTGAGGCGCTGCGCAAGGCCGCCACACGCAAGTGCGACCTCTTTATCGCCGTCAATCATACGGAGAACGACAATATCGTCGCGGCGGTGATCGCCAAGCAGCTGGGCGCGCGGAAGACCCTCGCGCGCATCGACAACAACGAATATCTCGAACCCAACAACAAGGAGATCTTTATCGAAATGGGAATCGACTACCTCTTCTATCCGGAGAAGGTGGCGGCCTCGGAGGTGGTCAATCTGCTGGGCCATACCTCCACGACGGAGTATGTCGATTTCTCGGGCGGACGTTTGTCGCTGTCGGTGTTGCGCCTCGAACCCACCTCCCCGTTGATCGGCCGGCAGGTTGCCGGTTTTTCGGAGGACGAGGCGTCGTTGAGCTACCGTACGGTGGCCATTACCCGCAATGGCAAAACGATCATCCCGCGTGCCGAGGAACATTTCGAGGAGGGGGATACGATCTATGTCATAGCGCGGCAGGATGCCGTGCACGAAGTCAACGAACTCTCCGGACAGTCGGGTTTCGTGGTCAAGAACCTGATGATTCTGGGCGGCTCGCGCATCGGCATCCGTATTGCGGAGGCGTTGCAGGAGGAGGTTAACATCAAGCTGATCGACTACAATGCCGAAAAGGCCTATCGCCTGGCCGAGATCCTTGACAAAACGCTCATCATTAATGTCGATGGCCGCAACACCGAGGCGATGCTGGAGGAGGGACTGCCCAACATGGATGCATTCGTCGCCGTGACGGGCCGCAGCGAGACCAATATCCTCGCGGCCCTGCTGGCACGCCGCATGGGGGTGAAAAAGGTGATTGCCGAGGTCGAGAACCTCAATTACATCAATCTGGCCGAAAGCATGGGGATCGATACGATCATCAACAAGAAACTCGTGACGGCCTCGAATATCTTCCGTTTCACGATGTCCACCGACGTGCAGGCCATCAAGTACCTGACGGGCAGCGAAGCCGAGGTGATGGAGTTCATCGCCAAGCCCAATTCGCCCGCCACGCGCAGCCGGATCAAGGACATGGGGCTTCCGGCCGATGTGATCATCGGCGGTATCGTGCGGGGCGACAGGGTGGAGATTGCCGTCGGCAGCACGGAGATCAAGGCGTACGACCGGGTTGTTGTCTTTGCCCTGCCGAGTGCCGTGACCTCCGTTTGCGAGTTTTTCAATTGACGGCACCGGCGCGGGCCGTCGATGTGCCGGCGGGGAGATCGGTCGGTTTCGGATCGGGGGTGCCGGCCGGTACGGGAGATCGTCGCTGTCGGAGCACGGCGGTGGACCGTCGCATAGAAACGCATAGAAAATAGAAGACAGAATCGGTCCGTTCCTGTCGGACGGACATAACGATAAAAGAAAAAGAGAAGAGAAATGTCGCTGAAAAGTTCGATTCTTCGCAGCTATTTTTCCCTGCGCAACCGTTCGATCGATCGCTTTCTGCGTCGTCCGCTCGACGTACAGCGGGAACAGTTCGATCGTCTGCTGCGCGAAGGTGCACGAACCGATTTCGGCCGTCGCTACGGATTGTCGGAGATCCATACGCCCGAGGAGTTTGCCCGTCGCGTGGATCGGTTCGACTACGATTCGTTCAAGGGGTATATCGACCGGATGCTGGCCGGAGAGGCCGACGTTGCGGCGCCGGGACGTGTGCGCTGGTTCGCCCGTTCGTCGGGAACGACCTCCGACCGGAGCAAGTATCTGCCGGTCAACGATGCTTCGCTGTGGCGTTGTCATACGCGGGGAATGCGTGACGTGGCGACGCTTTATGTGCGGCAATACCCCTCGACGCGCGTCTTCGAGGGGAAAACCTTGACTCTGGGAGGCAGCTGCCGCCGTGAAAACGGTTATGTCGCCGGAGACCTCTCGGCACTGCTGATCGAACGCATGTCGTTCTGGAGCGGGTGGTTTCGTACACCGTGTCGTGAGACGGCGCTGATCCCCGACTTTGCGCAAAAGGTCGAGCGTTATTGCCGCGAATGTGCCGGTGAGCGGGTCACGGCCTTTGCCGGTGTTCCGTCGTGGAATCTGGCGCTGTTGCGCCGCATGGTCGAGGTGACCGGGCGGCGGAACCTTTGTGAAGTGTGGCCCCGGCTGGAGCTCTTCGCGCATGGAGGCGTGGGGTTCGAACCCTACCGCACGGCGTTCCGGGAGTTGATACCGTCCGATACGATGCACTACATGGAGACCTACAACGCCTCGGAGGGTTTCTTTGCCATTGCCGACGATGCTTCGCGCAACGACATGCTGCTGATGCTCGATTACGGGATCTATTATGAATTCCGGGACGGTGAGGAGATCGTGCCGCTCGAAGGCGTACGCACCGGACGTCGTTATGCGATGCTCATCACGTCGAGCAACGGTTTGTGGCGGTATGAGCTGGGGGATGTTGTGGAGTTCACCTCGACGGACCCTTACCGGATCCGGATTGCAGGACGTACCCGTCAGTTCATCAACGCTTTCGGCGAGGAGCTGATCATGGAGAACGCCGAGCGGGCCATCGCCGCGGCTGCGGCACGGACGGGGGCGGTTGTCGGAGAGTACACGGCGGCACCGCGCTACATGACGCTGCAGGGGCGCGGAGCGCACGAGTGGATCGTGGAGTTCGATCGTCTGCCCGAAGAGCCCGGAAGTGCGGAGCGGTTTGCGACGATTCTCGACGAAGAGCTGCGGAGGGTCAATTCGGATTACGATGCGAAGCGCAGCAGTACGATGGATCGGCTCGTGCTGCATGTCGCACCGCACGGAACGTTTGAAGGTTGGATGCTGCGACGAGGGAAGAACAAGGTGCCGCGCCTGTCGAATGACCGGCGGGTAGTGGAGGAGATTTTGAACCGGATCGACACGGAGCCGCTTCGGCCGGAAGTGTCGGAACGGAGCCGGAACGATAAGGAGAAATGACGAGCAGGGAAGAGTTGCGGCACCGCGACGCACCGATGCGTGGGGCGGACGCGGATTGCCGGCCTCTTCCGAATAGAGGGAAAACCATACGATCATGTATATTGCAATAGCGGGAAACATCGGCAGCGGCAAGACGACCCTGACCGAGATATTGACACAGCATTACAACGCGAAGGCCTATTACGAGGAGCCGAACAACCCCTACATCGACGACTTCTACAACGACATGCAGCGGTGGGCCTTCCACCTGCAGATCTATTTTCTCGGAAGCCGTATCCAGCAGACACTCAACATGCTGGCTGCGGGAGATGCGAATGTCTTCCAGGACCGTACCATTTATGAGGACGCGCATATCTTCGCGGACAACCTGCATGAAATGGGTCTGATGACGGCCCGCGATCTGGAGACCTACATGGGGATCTTTCGACTGGCTTCGGGTTTCATTCCGCAGCCCGATCTGCTGATTTATCTCAAGGCAAGTGTCCCGACGCTTATCTCGCAGATCCGCAAGCGCGGCCGCGCCTACGAAATGAATATCGATGAGGAGTATCTGTCGCGTCTGAATGCCAAATACGAGCATTGGATCTCGAAGATCTATGACGGCGAGGTGCTTGTCATCGACAAGGATACGGAGGATTTCGTGGAAGATCCCTCCGTGCTGGAGAAGATCTACCGGCGTATCGATGCCTTGCAGGGCGGTGTTACGGAAAAACAGTGATCGAAGCGATGTTGCCTGAACGGTTTGTCGAGCGTGTGCGGCGCGACCTGGGTCCGGAGGAGGGCGCGGCCCTGTGCCGGGCGCTGGAGGGGGAGTCTCCCGTTTCGGTGCGGTTGAACGGCGCAAAGGGGATGCCGGCACCTTCAGACCGTCGTGTCGGATGGAGCACCGAGGGATACTACCTTGCCGAGCGGCCGTCGTTTACGCTCGATCCCGACTTCCATGCCGGGCGTTATTACGTGTAGGAGGCGTCGTCGCAGTTCGTCGGGCACATCGTCGAAGCCTGCGGCGGTGCGGCAGGGCTTCGCGTGCTGGATCTGTGTGCCGCACCCGGCGGGAAGACGACGCTTTATGCCTCGCTTGTCGGCCGCGAAGGGCTGGTCGTAGCCAATGAGATCAACCGCAGCCGTGCGGCTGTATTGGCCGACAATGTCCGCAAATGGGGTACGGGCAACATAGCCGTGACGGTCAACGATCCGTCGCAGGTGGCACGCATGCAGGGCTGGTTCGATGTCGTGGCGGTCGATGCGCCCTGTTCGGGCGAGGGGATGTTCCGCAAGTCGGAGGAGGCCCGTTCGGAGTGGAGCGAGGCGGCCGTCGGCTTGTGTGCCGAACGACAGCGCTCGATTTTGCGCGAGGCATGGCAGGCACTGCGGCCCGGCGGTTTGCTGCTGTACAGCACCTGTACGTTCAACTTTACGGAAAACGAGGAGGTGTTGCGGGATTTTGCGGCATGGGCGGCCGATGATCTTGCGGCGGCCGAACAGGTGCCGGTGGAGAAGGAGTGGGGCGTGGTCTGTGGCTCGGAAGGTGTTTTCCAGACCTTCCGGTTCTATCCGCACCGTGCCGAAGGCGAGGGCTTTTTTGTTGCGGCGGCACGCAAGGCCGCCGACGCCGGCGATCGGATGCGGATGCCCAAACCGCAGCGCAATCCGGTCGTGTGGGCCGAAAAACGGGCTGTGCAGGAGTTGTCGCGCTGGGTCGTGGAACCTGCATCGATGCGTTTTGCACTGGCCGGAGATACATATTACGGTTATTGGCAGGCGCAGGCGGAAGCCGTGCGGATGTTGGCCGGCGTATTGAACGTCATCTGTTCGGGTGTCGAGATGGGACAGCTCTTCAAGGGGGTGTTGAAACCGGCCCATGCCCTGGCGCTCTTTCCGGAGCTCTCCCGTTCGGCCGTATCCGTTGCGGAACTCTCCCGTGAAGAGGCGTTGTCCTATCTGCGGCGGGGCGAGGTGCCGGCGGAGCGGTTTGCGGAGGGCATGAATCTGGTGACGGCGGACGGCGTGGCGCTGGGTTTTGCCAAGCGAATCGGCCGGCGCTGCAACAACATGTACCCCAATTCATTGAGAATATTGAAAGGATAAGATAACGACTTATGGCAAAGAAACTGTTTTACTCGATGGGTGAGGTGGCGGAGATGTTCGATGTCAACGCATCGTTGATCCGGCACTGGGAGACGAAATTCGACATCCTGCGCCCCCGGAAGAACAAGAAGGGGAACCGGATGTTTTCGCCCGAGGATGTCGAGAATCTCAAGCTGATCTACCATCTGGTCAAGGAGCGCGGAATGACGCTCGACGGTGCGAGCCGCGCTCTCAAGGGGAAGGGCCTCTCCGAGGTGGCGCGCGATATGGAGCTGCTGGAGCGGCTGCAGGCGATTCGGGCACAGCTGGTCGAGGTGCGCAACGAGTTGAAGGAGCCCGAAGCGGGGGCGATTGTCGTTGACGGGGCCGAGGCAGGGAGCGAGTCCGAAACTCCGGTTTCCGGATCGGGACCCGATTCGCCGGTGACCGTTGCGGCGGTCGGAGATGCAGCGGAAAATGCGGTAGAAAATGCATCCGGAGGTGTGTCCGGAGATGCGGATGTATCCGGAAGCGCGGATGCGACCGGACCTGTTGCTGCGGTGCCGGGTCCCGAGCAACCGAAGGTCCGTCGTCCCCGTCGCAAGAAGGAGGAGGCGGAACACAAGGAGTTGTTTGCATTTTATGAACAGTCGTTGTTTTGATGAGCGATGAAACTGCGTGAAATAGCCGAGGCGATCGAGCGGTTTGCGCCGCTTGCGTTGCAGGAGGATTATGACAATGCCGGTCTGGTGGTCGGCGATCCCGAAGCGGAGGTACATCGGGCCCTGTTGGCCGTGGATGTTACGGAGGAGGTGTTGGCCGAAGCCGAGCGTGAAGGCTGCGACCTGATTGTTACGCACCATCCGTTGATCTTTCATCCGTTGCGGCGGCTCAATGAAGCCGATTATGTGCAGCGTTGTGTGGCCCGGGCCATCCGGAGCGGCATTGCGCTCTATGCGTGTCACACCAATCTCGACAGCGCCCCCGGCGGCATGAGCTGGCGGTTGGCGGCGGAGCTGGGGCTGCAGGAGTTGCAGTTGCTCGAACCGTCGCCCGGCAAGGGCGAAGGGGTCGGGTTCGGTGTGGCGGGATGGCTGCCCGAAGCGGTTCCGACCTGCGAATTCCTGCGCAGGGTGGCGCAGCAGTTGCATGTGGGTGCGATCCGTCACAGCGATATTGTTTCCGGACAGGTGCGGCATGTGGCGGTTTGTACGGGCGCGGGCGCCTCGCTCATGGGTGAGGCGTTGGCGTCGGGTGTGGAGCTCTATCTTACGGCAGATCTGCGATATAATGATTTCATGACACCTTCGGGACGCATGACGGTCGCCGACATCGGCCATTTCGAGAGCGAATATTGCGCAATTGCAATTTTATTTGAGATTTTTTCGAAAAATTTACGTACCTTTGCCGTTCGCAAGAGTGTGTGCTCTCGCAACCCGGTGAACTATCTCTGTCAGTAGCTGTTCGGTGCCGCGGGAAAAGAAACGGCGGCGTGATGACGGAGAGGGTTTTTCAAAGGGGGAGGAGGAGCCCCGCGGCAGTATGTCCGGACAATGCGGCTTGGCGATGAGAAGTGCCACGGCTGAAAGCCGGCCGAACCGCATCGGCCGTATTGCGGAAACGGGGATGATTCGGATGATCAACAATTAAACACGACATATGGCAGCACAGAAGAAAACAGCCGAAGTCGATTACTCCATGCAGGAGAAAATTCTGGCGCTCTACGAGTTGCAGAAAATCGATTCGAAAATCGACGAAATCAACAAAATCAAAGGCGAGCTTCCGTTGGAGGTGCAGGATCTGGAGGATGAACTGGCCGGCCTGGAGACCCGCATTGCGCATATCAATTCCGAGATCGAGGAGCTGAATGCCTTGACCAAACAACGCAAACGCGAGATCGATCAGGCACGGATCATGATCTCCAACTACAAGGAGCAGCAGAACAACGTACGGAACAATCGGGAGTTCGACGCCATCTCGAAGGAGATCGAATATCAGGAACTGGAGATCGAACTGGCGGAAAAACGTCTCAAGGAGTATGCGGCCGGTATCAAGGCGAAAAAGGCTCAGTTGGAGGAGACGGAAGGTATTGCGGCGGACCGTCGGGCCGATCTGGAGGTGAAGCGTACGGAATTGGCTGGTATCGAGGCCGAAACGGCGGATCAGATGGCCGAATACGAGGCGCAGGAGGCTGCTGCAAAGATGAAGATCGACGAACGGCTGCTGGCGGCTTACGAACGTATCCGTCACAATGTCCGCAACGGACTGGCTGTCGTGACGGTCAAGCGCGATGCCTGCGGCGGCTGCTTCAACCGCATCCCGCCCCAGCGTCAGGCCGATATCCGTCTCGGCAAGAAGATCATGATCTGCGAATATTGCGGTCGTATTCTTGTGGCGGATCCCGATGCCGCGGAGTAGTGCAGTCGATTCGCAGACGAGTAAAGGCAGGCGTTGTCCGAATGCGGACGACGCCTGCCTTTCATATACTCCTTCCCGCATTCCATGATTTGGTTGTTCTTGAGATTCAGTCTCCATTGCCCGGTTTTTCAGGCAGGCTCTCTCTTCCGGAGGCTTTTCACTCCTTGAAACCGAGTGTTGTATCGACGTCTTTCCCGTTCCTCATTTCTGCACGGATCTTATCTCTTGCTTTTTAATTGTTCGACTGCTCCCCGGCTCCATCACAATCCTCCTTTCCCACCCCCCCCCTCTTTTTCCCTTTTTTTTTCCCCCTCCCCCCCGCCCGGTTTTCCCCGTCCTTTCTTTTTTGCCTCCTC
>CALUOX010000093.1 GCA_944322375.1 uncultured Alistipes sp. | reverse complement strand
CTCAGGGGCTCGAACCCTGGACCCCAACATTAAGAGTGTCGTGCTCTACCAACTGAGCTAAAGAGGCATCAATCATTTCTGATTTCGTTGCAAAGGTACGAACAAATTTTATATTTCCAAAAAAAATAGCTTTTTTTTCGAATTATTGTTCGCAAGGCTCCAGTCCGAGGCCCGTTTCAACACGTGGAGCTACGGCAGGCAGATCGTTTGTCAGCCGTTGTTGCGGAGGAAGTGGAGCGGACGGTTCTCCCGAATGTTTCGGCTTCGGATGACGGAGAGCGGAAGCCCGAAAAACGGAGATCTGGCGATTGCCGCAAGTCGCTGCCGGGAGAGGCGGAGTGATGGCGTGGGCGGGCGTTTGCAAGGGGAAACATCCGCGATAAATTTTTTTAACCTCGTCTTGTCTGAATGCGAACGGATTCCGGTTATGAATTGAAATTCGTAGAGAAATAATTTTTGAAATTCTTGAATAAACTGTATATTTGCAAGTGAATGAAACAGTTGCACGGATAAGCCTGGTTCCGGAATCGTAGCTGGAAGGGGTGAAAATCGACGAATTTGATATTCGTATTGTCTGTTTTGGTTCCGGATTGTAATTAAATACCGTATTTGTAAGGTTCCTCTTTTCGGCGTGGCGCCTCCTGAAGTCGCGACGGCGGGAGAGACTTGTACCAAATTATAAATAATGAGAAATGTCGAATGAAATCAATGTGATCCCATGAGCGAAAGGTTATACATTTTCGACACCACGCTCCGCGATGGCGAGCAGGTGCCCGGTTGCCAGTTGAATACCACCGAAAAGATCGAGGTTGCCCGCCTGTTGGAGAAGTTGGGGGTCGATGTGATCGAAGCGGGATTTCCCATCTCCAGCCCCGGCGATTTCAACTCCGTGCTGGAGATCTCGAAAGCGGTCTCCGCGCCGACGATCTGTGCCCTGACGCGGGCCGTGAAGAAGGATATCGACGTTGCGGCGGATGCACTTCGTCTGGCCAAGCGCAAGCGGATCCATACGGGTATCGGTGTCTCGCCCCAGCATATCTATGACAAGCTGCGTTCGACGCCGGAGAAGATTCTCGAATCGGCCGTCGAGGCGGTCAAGTACGCCAAACGTTATGTCGAGGATGTGGAGTTTTACGCCGAGGATGCCGGCCGTGCCGATCCCGTCTATCTTGCGCAGGTGATCGAAGCGGTCATCACGGCCGGAGCGACGGTCGTCAATATCCCCGATACGACGGGTTACTGTCTGCCGCAGGAGTACGGCGCCAAGATCAAGTATCTGGTCGATCATGTCCCCAATATCGACAAGGCGATCATTTCGACCCATTGCCATAACGACCTGGGCATGGCGACGGCCAATACGCTGAGTGCCGTTCTCAACGGTGCGCGCCAGGCCGAGGTGACGATCAACGGCATCGGGGAGCGTGCGGGCAATACGTCGCTTGAGGAGGTTGTCATGACGCTGCGTTGCCACAAGGAGCTGAATGTGGATACGAACATCGATGCACGGTTGATTACGAAGGCGTCGCATCTGGTGTCGAGTCTGATGAACATGCCCGTGCAGCCGAACAAGGCGATCGTGGGCCGCAATGCCTTTGCGCATTCGTCGGGCATCCATCAGGACGGTGTGTTGAAACACCGTGAAACTTACGAAATCATCGACCCGCAGGATATCGGACTCAACGAATCGGTCATTGCGCTGACGGCCCGCAGCGGGCGTGCGGCGCTTGTTCACCGCCTCGAACTGCTGGGGTACGACCTTACGCAGGAGGAGTTGAACGCCACCTATGAGAAGTTCCTCGAACTGGCCGACAAGAAGAAGGAGATCCATGACTACGACCTGCTCTATCTGATCGGCGACATCGACCGCCTGAAGCAGCAGTCGCTGTCGCTGAAGTTCCTTCAGGTGACGACCGGAACGCTTGTTCCGACGGCAACGGTGGTGCTGAAGTTCGGCGACCACGAACGCATGGCGATCGCGACGGGCAACGGACCTGTGGATGCGGCCGTTTCGGCGATCCGGAAGCTGATCAACGAACGGATCGTGCTGTCGGAGTTTCTGATGCAGGCCGTGACGCGGGGTTCGAACGACGTGGGCCGCGTGCATGTGCAGGTCGAGTGCGGCAACCGTACGGTGCATGGTTTCGCGGCGCATACCGATACGACGCGGGCTTCGGTCGAGGCCGTGCTTGATGCCCTGCGCGTGCTGAATGTTACCGAACGAAAAGAGCAGGAGGAGTAGGGTTATGGGACGGACGCTTCTGGACAAGATCTGGGATGCCCATACGGTCCGCACGGAGGAGGGCGGACGTTGCGTGCTCTATATCGACCGACAATATATCCATGAGGTAACCTCTCCGGTGGCGTTTGCCGGACTTGAACGGCGGGGGCTGCGCGTCGCACGCCCGGCGCAGATTACGGCAACGGTGGACCACAACATCCCGACGGTCGATCAGCATCTTCCGATTGCCGAGCCCGAATCGCGACGGCAGGTGGAGACGCTGGCAGCCAACTGTGCCCGGTACGGCATCGAGTATTTCGGTATGGGCGATCCGCATCAGGGCATCGTCCATATTATCGGGCCGGAGCAGGGATTTACACAGCCGGGCATGACGATCGTCTGCGGCGACAGCCATACCTCGACACACGGTGCCCTGGGTGCCGTTGCATTCGGTGTGGGCACGTCGGAGGTGGAGATGGTGCTGGCCAGCCAGTGCATTCTCCAGACGAAGCCCCGCACGATGCGTATCACGATTGACGGCACGTTGCGGCCGGGTGTTGAGGCCAAGGATCTCATTCTTTACGTCATTTCGCGGATCGGTGCCGCCGGCGGAACGGGACATTTCATCGAGTTTGCCGGTGAGGCGATCCGTTCACTCTCGATGGAGGGGCGCATGACGGTCTGCAACATGAGCATCGAGTGCGGGGCGCGCGGCGGCATGGTTGCTCCCGACGAGACGACCTTCGCCTACCTGCGCGGTCGGGCCCGCGTGCCGCAGGGTGCGGCGTTCGACGCGGCCGTGGCGCGGTGGCGCGAGTTGTACAGCGATGCGGATGCCGTTTTCGACAAGGAGTATCGTTTTGATGCGGCCGACATTGCGCCGATGATCACCTATGGTACGAATCCCGGGGCCGGTATGGCCGTCGATGCGGCGATTCCTGAAGATGCCGACCGCAAGGCATTGGACTATATGGGCTTCACGGCCGGCGAGCGGCTGTTGGGCAAACCGGTGGATTATGTCTTTGTCGGCAGCTGCACCAATGGTCGTATCGAGGACCTGCGCCGTTTTGCGCATCTTGTCGAGGGCCGTCATCGCGCCGAAGGGGTAACGGTATGGATCGTCCCCGGATCGAAGGCGGTCGAGGCGGCCGCGCGAGCCGAAGGGCTGGATCGGATCCTTGCAGCGGCGGGGTTCGAACTGCGGCAGCCGGGATGTTCGGCCTGCCTGGCGATGAATGCCGACAAGGTTCCCGCCGGGAAGTATTGCCTTTCGACGTCGAACCGCAATTTCGAAGGGCGTCAGGGCCCCGGAGCACGGACGATGCTTTGCGGCGCGGCCGTTGCGGCTGCGGCGGCGGTCTGCGGTCATGTGGCCGATCCGCGCGAGGTGTTCGGGATGTAGAGCCGATGTAACAGACTTTGAGAAGGGAGAAAGAGTTATGGCTATTCCAAAATTCGAGACATTCACCTCGGGGGCGGTGCCTCTGGAGGTGGAGAACATAGATACCGATCAGATCATTCCGGCACGTTTTCTGAAGACCACCGAGCGCACGGGCTTCGGCGAGAACCTCTTTCGGGACTGGCGTTACGATGCGTCGGGCGCACCCGTGCCGACGTTTCCGCTCAACGATCCGCGTTACGGGGGACGGATTCTCGTTGCCGGGCGCAATTTCGGCTGCGGCAGTTCGCGCGAGCACGCCGCATGGGCGTTGGCCGATTACGGCTTTCGTGTGGTGGTGTCGAGCTTTTTTGCCGATATCTTCCGCAACAACGCCCTGAACAACGGATTGCTGCCCGTTCGTGTGAGCGATGCGTTTCTGGCGGAGATCTTCGGCGAGCTGCGGCGCGATCCCGCCGCGCAGTTTACGGTGAATCTGGAGGAGCAGCGTTTTACGATCGTGTCGAGCGGCCGCAGCGTGGAGTTCGAGATCGACGCCTACAAGAAACGCTGCCTGCTGAACGGCTACGACGATGTGGATTATCTGGTAAGCATCGGCGATCAGATCGCGGCATTCGAGGCGGCCCGCAAATAGCGGCCAGCGTCCCGGATGCAGCGGGGCGTGCATATGCGAATGTGTGTATTTGTATTGGGAACCAAAACAGAGAACGAAGATGAATATCAAAATCGCACTTCTTGGCGGTGACGGAATCGGTCCGGAGATTGTGGCCGAGGCCGTGAAGGTTCTGGACCGCGTGGCGGCGAAGTTTTTCCATCGTATCGAATATCATCCGGCTCCGGTAGGTGCCGCGGCAATCGATGCGACGGGCGACCCCTATCCGGAGACGACGCACAAGGTCTGTTGTGAAGCCGATGCGGTGTTATTCGGAGCCATCGGCGATCCGCGGTACGACAACGATCCTGCGGCAAAGGTACGTCCCGAACAGGGGCTGTTGCGGATGCGCAAGGCGTTGGGGCTGTATGCGAATCTGCGTCCGGTGTCGCTGTTCGACGCCCTGATCGACCGTTCGCCGCTGCGGGCCGACGTGGTGCGCGGTACCGATTTCGTCTGCGTGAGGGAGTTGACCGGCGGCATCTATTTCGGTCGTCCGCAGGGGCGTGACGAAGGCGGCCGGCGGGCGTTCGACACCTGTACCTATACGGTTGAAGAGATCGAACGGGTGTTGCATACGGCGTTTCGTCTTGCGATGCGCCGTCGCCGGCATCTGACCGTTGTCGATAAGGCCAACGTGCTGGAGACGTCACGGCTATGGCGCGAAACGGCACAGCGGGTTGCGGGCGGGTATCCCGACGTGACGGTGGATTACATGTTCGTCGATAATGCGGCGATGCAGATCGTCCGTTGTCCGACGCAGTTCGATGTCATTGTGACGGAGAACATGTTCGGCGATATCCTGACCGACGAGGCGAGTGTCATCAGCGGATCGCTGGGTATGCTTCCGTCGGCGAGTCTGGGAGACCATGCGGCACTCTTCGAACCGATTCACGGATCGTATCCGCAGGCGGCGGGAAAGAACATCGCCAATCCGATGGCGACGATCCTCTCGGCGGCGATGCTGCTGGAGCATCTGGGACTGAATGGCGAAGGACGTGCCGTCCGCGTGTCGGTCAACCGTGCACTTGTCGAGGGTATCGTCACGGAGGATCTTGCGGCCCCGGGAGCCCGTTGCTACGGGACCTCGGACGTGGGGGATTACGTTGCGGCCCATATCTGACGGATTGCCGAAAGGGGTGTCCGTTCGGATGAAGCGTGCGGACCGTGCGGCAGCCGGCGGGGTGTTGCAGCGCCGGAGGAAATACGGATTGTAACCTTCTCCGGCGTAAAAAAGTTCCGAAAAGTTTGTCTGATGCGTTCAACGATTCTGCAGGGTGGATAACCCGGGTGTCGGATTGTAAGCAAAAAGCTCTGTACGGTAAAAAAGCGACTGTCTCCCGGGTGCGATACAGGCTGATTGTTACCTTATTATTTTTTTTATAAAATTCACTTGGTAAAGTGGTTTAATATTCCTACTTTTGTTTCGTAACAAGGATCTGGAAACGGTATGTGTACGCTGTACAGTTCATATATTCACATTAACCTTAACCTGTTGCTCGTCGTCAATCGAAAGTGATGGGAGAAAGGTTGTTTTATATGTATGCAGACATGAGATGAAGCCTTTCTCCACAAGAGAAGGGCTTCTTTGATGAATGCGGCGGCGGAGAGCCGATCCGAGAAGTTAAAACCGGAAGTGATGAAACATCCACTCAGAAGTTCCGTTACCACAACGGGCCGCCGGATGGCGGGCGCCAGAAGTCTCTGGCGGGCAAACGGCATGCGCGAAGAGCAGTTCGGACGACCGATCATCGGCATTGCCAATTCATTTACACAGTTGGTGCCCGGACACACGCACCTGCATGAAATCGGACAATATGTAAAACAGCTCGTCGAGGCGCGCGGATGCTATGCCGCCGAATTCGATACGATCGCCATCGACGATGGCATCGCAATGGGCCATGACGGCATGCTCTATTCGCTGCCGTCGCGGGAGATCATCGCCGACAGCGTGGAGTACATGGCCAATGCGCACCGGATCGATGCGCTGGTCTGCATCAGCAACTGCGACAAGATCACGCCCGGCATGCTGATGGCGGCGATGCGCCTGAACATCCCGACGGTCTTCGTATCGGGCGGACCGATGGAGGCGGGACATTTCGGCGGTCGGGATCTGGATCTGATCGATGCGATGGTGATGTCAGCCGACGACCGTTACGGCGACGGGGAGATCGCACAGGTGGAACGGTGTGCCTGTCCGGGCTGCGGTTCGTGTTCGGGCATGTTTACGGCCAATTCGATGAACTGTCTGACCGAAGCCCTGGGCCTTTCGCTGCCCGGCAACGGTACGATCGTCGCCACGCATGCCAATCGCCGGCGGTTGTTCGAAGATGCGGCGGCGTGGGTGGTGCGCAATGCCGAACGCTACTATTTCGAGGGTGACGACTCGGTGCTGCCGCGCTCGATCGCAACGAAAGCGGCTTTTGAAAATGCGATGTCGCTGGATATTGCGATGGGAGGTTCGACCAATACGGTGCTGCATCTGCTGGCCGTCGCGCACGAGGCGGGCGTGGATTTCACGATGGCGGACATCGACCGGTTGTCGCGTCGCGTGCCGGTGCTGTGCAAGGTGGCGCCCAATTCACACTACCATATACAGGATGTCAATCGTGCCGGCGGTATCCTTTCGATCATGGGTGAACTGGCCCGTGCGGGGTTGCTTTCGACCTCGGTGAAGCGGGTTGACGGCCGGACGCTGGGCGAGGCGATCGCCGCCTGCGACGTGCGCAGTGCAACGGTTGCGGAGGAGGCGCTCGAACGGTGGCACAGCGCTCCGGCGGGTGTTCCGTGCCGGGAACTGGGCGTACAGCAATGTCGATACGACACGCTCGATACGGATCGGGAGAAGGGGTGTATCCGCGATGTGGAGCACGCCTATTTCCGTGACGGAGGCCTGGCTGTTCTGCGCGGCAACATCGCAATGGACGGCTGTGTGGTCAAGACGGCGGGCGTCGATGAGTCGCTGTTCGTCTTCCGGGGCGCGGCGCGAGTCTATGAGTCGCAGGAGCAGGCGATGCACGGCATTCTGAATGATGAGGTGCAGCCGGGCGAGGTGGTCGTCATCCGCTACGAAGGGCCCAAGGGCGGTCCCGGCATGCAGGAGATGCTCTATCCGACGTCGTACCTCAAATCGAAACACCTCGACAAGGCGTGTGCGCTGATTACCGACGGACGTTTCTCCGGCGGTACGTCGGGGCTCTCGATCGGCCATGTCTCGCCGGAGGCTGCGGCCGGAGGAGCGATTGCCGTCGTGCACACGGGCGATCCGATCGAGATCGACATCCCGAACCGTTCGATCCGGCTGCTGGTTGACGATGCGGAGATCGCGGCGCGCATGGCTGCGATGAAACGGTTCCGGCCGGTGTCGCGCGACCGTCATGTCCCGACGTCGCTGCGCGCCTATGCGCGACTGGTCAGCTCGGCCGACAAGGGCGCGGTGCGGATCGTCGGTGACGAAGAACTCTGAACAGGACATTTCCCATATCTCGTATGAATATGAACAACTCGAAAATAGACCATAATGCAATGTCCGGCGACGGACGGCTGCTGACCGGATCGCAGGCGCTGATCGAATCGTTTTTGCAGGAAGGGGTCGATACGATTTTCGGCTATCCCGGCGGTGCGATCATTCCCGTTTACGATGCGCTGTATGACTATCGCGACCGGTTGCGCCATATTCTGGTGCGCCATGAACAGGGGGCGGTCCACGCCGCAC
>CALUOX010000092.1 GCA_944322375.1 uncultured Alistipes sp. | reverse complement strand
GGTCTATGTCGAGTCGGCCGAGGACAAGAACGGTCAGCTGGCACTGTCGCACAAAAAGGCCCGTCAGCTCAAGTCCTGGGATCGTGTCAACGAGGCTCTGGCAAATGACGAGGTCATCAAGGGATACATCAAGTGCCGCACGAAGGGCGGTATGATCGTCGATGTATTCGGTATCGAGGCCTTCCTGCCCGGTTCGCAGATCGACGTGAAACCCATTCGTGACTACGACGTATATGTTGACAAGACGATGGAGTTCAAGGTTGTGAAGATCAACCAGGAGTTCCGCAACGTTGTCGTTTCGCACAAGGCACTCATCGAGGCCGAACTCGAGGCGCAGAAGCAGGTCATCATGTCGAAACTCGAAAAGGGCCAGATCCTCGAGGGTACGGTCAAGAACATCACCTCTTACGGCGTCTTCATCGATCTGGGCGGCGTGGATGGCCTGATTCACATCACCGACCTGTCGTGGGGCCGTGTAAACCACCCCGAAGAGATCGTTCATCTGGATCAGAAACTGAAGGTCGTTATTCTCGACTTCGACGAGGCTAAGAAACGTATTGCTCTGGGTCTCAAGCAGCTCACCCCACATCCGTGGGAGGCGCTGGATCCCAACCTCAAGGTCGGTGACAAGGTCAAGGGCCGCGTTGTGGTAATGGCCGATTACGGCGCCTTTGTGGAGATCGCTCCGGGTGTCGAGGGTCTGATCCACGTTTCGGAGATGTCGTGGAGCCAGCACCTGCGTTCGGCTCAGGAGTTCCTGAAGGTCGGCGACGAGGTCGAGGCCGTTATCCTGACGCTGGACCGTGCAGAGCGCAAGATGTCGTTGGGTATCAAGCAGCTTACGGCGGATCCCTGGGCAAACATCGAGCAGAAGTATCCCGTGGGTACGAAGTGCACGGCCAAGGTGCGCAACTTTACCAACTTCGGTGTCTTTGTCGAGATCGAGGAGGGTATCGACGGTCTGGTACACATTTCCGACCTGTCGTGGACCAAGAAGATCAAGCATCCGTCCGAATTTACGCAGATCGGTGCCGATCTGGATGTTGTCGTACTGGAGATCGACAAGGAGAACCGTCGTCTCTCGCTGGGTCACAAGCAGCTTGAGGAGAACCCGTGGAATGAATTCGAAGGTCAGTTCGCCGTTGATTCGATCCACGAGGGTACCGTTACCGAGCTGGTGGACAAGGGTGCAATCGTAGCCCTGACCGACTCGATCGAAGGGTTCTGCCCGATGAAGCATCTGGTCAAGGAGGACGGTACGACGGCGAAGGTCGGCGAGAAACTTCCGTTCAAGGTGCTGGAGTTCTCGAAGGCTACCAAGCGGATCACGTTGTCGCACAGCCGCACCTATGAAGATGCGAAACGTGCCGAGCAGGCTGCAGAGAAGGCCGAGAAGAAGGCCGCAGCCGAGGCAAGCAAGTCGGCCGTGAAGAAGATCAACGCTTCGGTCGAGAAGACCACGTTGGGCGACATCGCGGGCCTTGCCGAACTGAAGGCTCAGATGGCGGCAGAGGAGGAGAAGAAATAACTCCCTTGCTTCCCCGTATTCATGAGGGTGTCCCGATCAAAATCGGGACACCCTCTTTTTTTTCTCACTTCCGGAACAAGAGTTGGGATCGGCGGCTCCGAACAGGGATCCGTCTTTCTTCTTCTATTGCTTCGTGCAGATCGTACGGACTTACAGGGGTATGGATTATGTCAAAATGTATAATCCGCAGATCAGAATTTATACTGTGTGCATGGATAAAAATGTTTAACTTGCCATATTGAATCAGGTTTCGCGGCGGATGACCGGAGCCGGTTGTATCGGATGCTCCCGGCCGACGTGCAGCGGGAATGAGAAGATTTTGGATCAAAACTTAAAACTACCCAGTATGAAGAGACTTTTGTTGCTGTTGTTGTCGTGTGTGACGACAGTATGGAGCGTCGCGGCACAGCCTGTCGTGTCGCAATTGCGTTGTGAGCACCTGACCGATCCGGTGGGGATGGGCGAACGACGGCCGATGTTGAGCTGGATCGTAAGCGATGCATCGCGTCGCGGAGTGATGCAGCAGGCCTACGAGGTGCGTGTCGAGACGAACGGTCGCACCGTGTGGAAGAGCGGGAAGGTCGAATCGTCCGAGTCGGCCGGAATCTTTTACGACGGGGAACCGTTGGTGTCGAACATGCGCTACGTGTGGAAGGTGCGTGTATGGGACGATCGCGGCAAGGTCTCGGCATGGAGCCGCCCTGCAAGCTGGCATACCGGCCTTTTCGAGAAGGCGGAGTGGCAGGCCCGATGGATCGAGCCGCAGCAGAGCGACGATCGGGCCGCAATGTTCCGTCGGACGTTCCGGCTCTCGAAACCCGTTGCCGAGGCGACGCTCTATATTACGGCACACGGAATCTATGAGGCCGATATCAACGGACGGCGTGTCAGCGAGGATCTGCTGACGCCCGGATGGACGGCCTACAAGAAACGTCTGCAATATCAGGCATACGATGTGACGCCATTTGTCGCAAAGGGCGACAATGCGATCGGCGTAACCGTCGCGAAGGGATGGTATCTTTCGAAACTCACCTGGAGCCGCGAGTTCAACTACGGCGACGAATATGGATTGCTGGCCCAGATCATGGTCCGATACAAGGACGGTACGCGCGAAGTGATCGCTACGGACGATGACTGGCGGACGGCGACGGGTGCGATCAGCTACGGAAATCTCTACGACGGTGAGACGATCGATCTGAATCTTCGGTGCGAAGGGTGGAGCACGGCATCGTTCGATGATGCTTCATGGAAGACGGTCCGTCTGACGGATACGCCGCTTGACAACCTCGTGCCGAGTGTCAGTCCGGCCGTGCGGGTCATCGAAACCTTCAAACCGGTAAAGATCTTTACGACGCCCTCGGGAGATCGGGTCATCGATTTCGGTCAGAACATCTCGGGCCGCGAGCGTGTGCGGCTGCACGGCAAGCGCGGCGATACGGTGCGGATCTATCACTCGGAGATTCTTGAGAAGGGCGAGTTCTTCACGCGCAATCTCCGTACCGCCAAGGCGGTAAGCACCTACATCCTTTCGGGTGAAGGTGAAGAGTGGGTGGCTCCGCATTTCGCCTTCTACGGCTTCCGCTATATCAAGGTCGAGGGGATCGACGGCGAGTTGAATCCCGATGATTTTCGGGCCGAGGCGATCAGTTCGGCAACACCCGCCTGCGGGACCTTCGAGACCTCCGATTCGCTGATCAACCGGTTGCAGTCGAACATCAAGTGGGGCATGCTCGACAACTTCGTCGATATTCCGACCGACTGTCCGCAGCGCGACGAGCGTCTGGGATGGACGGGCGATGCGCAGGTCTTCTTCCGTACGGCGACCTTCAACCGCGACGTGCAGACCTTCTTTACGAAGTGGATGGCCGACGTGGCGGCCGAGCAGTATGACAACGGAGCGGTCAACGGCGTCTATCCCGTGACGCACCGTACGCGCATCTCGGCCGGTTGGGGTGATGCGGCGACGATCATTCCCTGGCAGCACTACATGGCCTATGGTGACCGTCGGATGCTCGAACGGCAGTATTCGAGCATGAAGAAGTGGGTGGATTACATTACGTCGAAGACCGAGAACGATCTGTGGCGCAAGGAGAGCAGTTACGGCGACTGGGTCTTCTTCAGCTATTCGGACGATCTGGACGGCCGCTCGGCCGTGACGATCCGACCGTTCATTCAGCAATGTTTCTACGCCCATTCGCTCGATCTGGTGGTGCGCACGGCGCAGCTGTTGGGCGCTGCGGAGGATGAGACCAAGTACAAGGCGCTGTACAAGCGTGCCGTCGATGCCTTCCGCAATGAATATGTAACGCCGAACGGCATGCTCGTATCGGATACCCAGACGGCCTATACGCTGGCGCTGATGTTCGACCTCCTGCCCGAGGAACAGCGGGCCGGTGCGGCGAAGCGTCTGGTCGAGAATGTGAACCGTTACGGTCACATCACCACCGGTTTCCTCGGGACACCCTACATTTGCGAGGTGCTGACGCGCTTCGGCTATGCGGATGTTGCCTACAAACTGTTGCTGAACAAGAAGATCCCCTCCTGGCTCTATCCCATCTCGATGGGCGCCACGACCATCTGGGAGCGCTGGAACAGCATGCTGCCAAACGGCATGGTCAATTCGAACAGCATGGTGTCGTTCAACCATTACGCCTACGGGGCTATCGGCGACTGGTTGTACCGCTGGGCAGCCGGATTGCAGGAGGCGGCTCCGGGATTCCGGAAGATCCGCGTCAAGCCCTATCTGAACGACCATTTCACCTCGATGAAGGCCGAAGAACGGACACCCTACGGACTGGCGTCGAGTGCCTGGACGCTTGACGGCGATGCGGTGACGCTGACGGTCGAGATTCCGGCAAATACGACGGCCGAGGTATATGTACCGTCGGCTTCGGCGGAGTGCGTGACCGAGTCGGGTCGTGCCCTTGCGGCCTGCGACGACCTGACGTCGGAGGGTTGGAACGATGGATACACGCTTGTGCGTCTGGGTTCAGGCCGTTACGAGTTCAAATCGACGCTGAAATAGGGCGGATCACGGTTTGTACATAAAGATGGGAGATGCGGTCGCATCTCCCATCTTTCATACAAGCAGATTGTGTCCCGGCGGGCCTTCTTCTCTCGTCGTCTTGTCGTTTTGTCATCCTGTTGCAGTTGCGGCGGCAGTAAAAAGAACCGAAACGGCACGTCGGAGACCGGTTTGCAGGACATGTGTTTGCCGGATCCCCGCAGAGGTTGGCGGAGCGGCTGGATTGGGTCGGAACATCATGAAGCGGCATAAAGCGTCGTATGTCGTTACGGACGGGGCTCTGCATCGTCTGTCCGTCTGTTGCCCTATTGCCCTGTCTCCGATCTGCAGTTCTTCCGCAGGGAGTATTCGCACGCAAAAAAAACGCCCGTCGGAGTTGCTCCGACGGGCGTTGCCACTATGGGATGGGCTTCGATTACATCATGCCGCCCATGCCTCCTGCAGGCATTGCAGGTGCGGGCTGTTCAGACTTCTTCTCGGCCAATACGCATTCGGTTGTCAGGAACATCGATGCGATGGATGCGGCATTTTCGAGCGCTACACGCGAAACCTTCGTCGGGTCGATGATGCCGGCCTCGAACATGTCCACATATTTGTCGTCACGGGCATTGTACCCGAAGGCACCCTTGCCCTCCTTGACCTTGTTGACAACAACCGATCCTTCACCGCCGGCGTTGGCCACGATCTGACGCAACGGCTCCTCGATGGCGCGTTTTACGATCTGGATACCGGTCGTCTCATCCTCGTTGGCACCCTTCATGCCTTCGAGTTTCTCGGTAGCACGCAGATAGGCTACACCGCCACCCGGTACGATACCCTCTTCAACGGCAGCACGTGTAGCTGCCAGGGCATCCTCAACACGGTCCTTCTTCTCCTTCATTTCGACCTCGGTTGCGGCGCCTACGTAGAGAACGGCTACACCGCCGGCGAGTTTGGCCAGACGCTCCTGCAGCTTCTCCTTGTCATAATCGGACGTTGCGGCGTCGATGCCGGCGCGGATCTGTGCAACACGGGCTGCAATGGCCTCCTTGCTACCGTTGCCATCGACGATGGTCGTATTCTCCTTGTTGAGCGTCACCTTCTCGGCCGTACCCAGCATCGAGAGATCGGCGTCTTCGAGTTTCATGCCCTTGTCGGCCGAGATGACCGTGGCACCCGTCAGTACGGCGATATCCTCGAGCATCTCCTTGCGGCGGTCACCGAAGCCCGGCGCCTTGCAGGCTGCGATCTTCAACGTACCGCGCAGCTTGTTCACAACGAGTGCGGAGAGCGCTTCGCCATCGACATCCTCGGCGATGATCAACAGTGCACGACCGTTTTGTGCAACGGGTTCGAGAACACCCATCAACTCCTTCATGGTCGAGATCTTCTTGTCGGTGATGAGGATGTACGGTTTGTCCAGCTGTGCCTCCATCTTCTCCGTATCGGTGATGAAGTAGGCCGAGATGTAACCCCGATCGAACTGCATGCCCTCTACCACATCGACGTGCGTATCGGTGCCTTTGGCCTCCTCGACGGTGATGACACCCTCCTTGTTGACCTTCGACATCGCTTCGGCGATCAGTTTGCCGATGGTGGGATCGTTGTTCGCCGAGATGGATGCAACCTGTTCGATCTTGCCGAAGTCGCTGCCGACCTCCTGGCTCTGCTCACGCAGCGAGGCCACAACCTCTGCAACGGCCTTGTCGATACCGCGTTTGAGGTCCATCGGGTTTGCACCGGCCGTCACGTTCTTGAGACCTACGCCGATGAGCGCCTGTGCCAGCACCGTTGCGGTGGTGGTACCGTCGCCGGCATTGTCGTTGGTCTTTGATGCGACCTCCTTGACCATCTGTGCACCCATGTTTGCAATCGGATCCTCGAGTTCTACCTCTTTGGCAACCGTCACACCGTCCTTCGTGATTTGGGGCGCACCGAACTTCTTGTCGATAATGACGTTACGCCCCTTGGGGCCGAGCGTGACCTTCACGGCATCCGACAATGCATCGACACCCGTCTTGAGCATCTCGCGTGCCTCTACGTTATATTTGATCTCTTTAGCCATAGTTGTTTACGAAATTAAAAGTGTAAAAGAAAATTGGATGTTTTAGCGGTTGTTTTTCCGTGCGCCGGTCAGAGCGTTGCCAGAATATCCGACTGCTTCATGATAAGGTAGTCAACGCCGTCCACATTGATCTCCGTACCGGCATATTTGCCATAGAGAACCTGATCGCCGACCTTGACCTCCATTTTGACTTCGGAAGTGCCCGGGCCTACGGCAACGACTTTGCCTGCCAGCGGTTTCTCTTTTGCAGTGTCAGGGATGATCAGTCCGCCTGCGGTCTTCTCCTCTGCGGGATTCGGGAGGATCAGCACTCTGTCCGATAAGGGTTTTACGTTCATAGTTTCGTTTTATTTATTAGTTTAACATTTGTTTCGTCTGAATCGTCTTTTCTTTTCGGCGTTTCCGGCGTAGGGTACAACAAGAGGTATGCCAAACGGGTTTTGTCAGTCGGAATGCCCGTTTTGACAGCCGCCGGCTGACATTTTGGCACGCCGGAACCGCGACTCCGCCATCGGTCTGACGGATGACATGCCGGTAATGATGCCGGAACCATGTTCCGGCATCGAAATCGTCGTTGTCTGAGTTATTTGATTTTCAGCCTCTTTCTGAAGAAAAGAATCTGAAGAGGATGTTCTCTCTCTGAAGATGTTCTCCGAGACGCCGATGTTACAGCTTTTTTAAATTGCAGTCCGATGCAGCTTGATGCAGTTCGATCTTGCGGCCGGCGCTGCAGCCTGATGCATAATTTGATGCCGCGGCCGGGTCAGCGGCCGGACGGAGCGGGTGTGCGTGTTGTCTGTTTGCGCAGGCGTCGTGCTTCGCTTCGCTTTTTGTGGAGCGCAGGATCATGGATGCGGATGCCGATTGAGATGCCGATCTTGTTGGGATACCACTCGGAGGAGCCGTTGAACGGGTCGGGGTGCGGTGGCTGTACGGGGCGATGGGGCTCCATCTGCGTCGTGCCGTCGAGGTTGTAGCCATTGTAGAAGCTGGTCATCCACGACCATCCGAAGAAGAGGTCGAAGACCCAGCGTTCGCGGAAGGTCCGCTCATAGCCGGCGCAGGCGCCGAACATGAATCCGTATCCCTTGCTGTATCGATCTTCCAACCGGATTTTCCACCCATCCATGTAGGGCTTTGACATGCGGAAGGCCATCATTCCGGCATTTCCTCCGACATACCAGCCGCCTGCATAGCCCCGGAAGTAGTAGCGGTATTCGTTGAGAAAGATGCCGAAGTGCATCGGTTTGCTTTTCCCGTCCACCTTGATCGACTGCCAGGGCGAGTAGATAAATTCGGTCTGGAAAGCGGAGTGTTCCGTCAGCGGCATCTCGACGGCCGGATTGATTACGCCGACAAGCGCATAGAGCCCGTTGAGTTTGGCATAGATTTGTGCGGTGGCGGGAGCCTGGCTGCAGAGCGCCAGCAGGCTGAGTGAGAGAATGAATCCGAAGCGTTTCATGTCGTTGTCGGTCGCGTGTTGGTCTTCGGCAGCAAAGGTAGAAAAAATCCGTGTCACCCGGAACCC
>CALUOX010000091.1 GCA_944322375.1 uncultured Alistipes sp. | reverse complement strand
ACATAGTCCCCTACGAACTCGTTCTCAAAGGCGAAACCGACAACATGCTCCTCCCCGCAGTCGTCAAGATGCAGGTAACGGAAGGCGCCCTCCTCAACCATGCCGCAGAGACGGCTGCACCCCTGCTGCGATACGAAACGTGCGCCTTTGGGAAAGAGGATCCGCCGTCCCGACTCCTGCAACAGGGTTGCCAGTGGAGCAAATTCCGAAATTGTTATATACCGATTGAAATACATCATACCCCGTCGTGCCTTACGCTTCAGCCCCGGACTGTGCAACGCAAGAAAGGAAAGCCGCCCCGTTCAGGAGCCGAGAACAACGACACCTCCGTCCGTCCCAACCCGCCTGCTTCACCCGCAATCGCTTCATCCGCGGCTGCTTCACCCGTAAAAAAGCCGGACGTTTCCCAACGTCCGACTCCCATCAATTAATCCAAACAAAACTATTACGGAAAATTCATATCGCTATGAATTTTATCGTACGATGTTGCACCGCCCACACCGCCACCGGAACCGGATCCCGAGTGACAGCCGCTGCGGGAGAGACCGCTGCACAGAGCCGCTACTTGACCTCCCAGATGCCGCCTTTGCCGAAGAGGCGCTCGACCCATTCGTCCATCAGGCCGCAACGGAAGACGATGTCGATATTCGAGAACCGGCTGCGCATGTAGGGAATTTTCGCAAACGTGTCACGGAATCGTGCGCGCGAGATACCCAACTGCTCCGGCTCATACGGAGCACCCACAAGCTTCAGACGGCGGCGCACCTCTTCAAACGGAATGATCTGTTTGCGGACGCGCTCCTTCAGTTCGGGCCAGGCCGCCTTGAAGGCCTCCAACTGGTGACGCAACTCCTCCTTATCGACGTATTTGTTTTTGGTCTCCTTCAATGCACGGTCGATGAAGCCCTGCTTTCCGGCGAAAATCCGCAGGATATCGCTTTCCATCTCGGGCCACGACTTCCACTTTGCCACACAGGCGTCGATATCGAGCGATTCGATCGGAGCGGCAAGCAACAGTTCAATCGAAGCTGTCGAAGCCAGCGTGCCGATACCGACCTTGAAGCCGTGCGACACATGCTTGCCCTCGAACTCGAGATTCTCCATGTCCCAGAAGTGGCTGAACTGATGCTCCATACCCGAAGCCGGGCGGCTCGACTTGGCTGCCTGCATCGCGAAACCGCTCAACAGCAACCCTTCGGCCAGCTGTTCAACCTTCCGGACATCGCCGTTGTAAACGCCTTCGGGATCGCTCAAAGCCTCCTGCAACCCGTCCTGAACCACATCAAATGCGAACTGATCGATCGCCTCGGCGCCTACGGCATCCGCGATCATCCAGTCGGCACCTGCCGGGATCTTCGCAATCAGGTCGGCATAACCCGACGCCGACATTGCCTTGGGGGCCTTGGCGGCGATCTGCGGATCGAAGGTCATTCCGTAGGGAGCCGGGCAGTCGAACGTCTGCTTGTTTCCCTGGTAGGTGATCGACGCACCATAGGCCGTATAACCGTCCATCGAGGCGGCCGTACCCACACACATGTAACGGCGGCCGCAACGATACGACGTCAGTTTCGTCAAGTCATTGATCACGCCCGAACCCACGGCAACGGGAATGGCATCGGTGTGTTTGAGTACGTTCTCAAGCTCTTCGATGTAGGTCCACTCGGCAAAGGAGTCGTCATAACCGAAAACATGCGGTTCATCCTGATCGATTCCCGCCGCAGCGAGGTATCCCTTCACCGCTTCTCCGGCCAGTTTGTAGGTAATCTTGTCGGCAACGACAATGGCCCGCTTGCCGGGAAACAGCTCCTTGAACATCTCGGCACTGCGCTGCAAGGCATCATTACCGATTATCAGCGCCTTGGTATCCGTCGTGCGCTGCAGGGCATTTTCAACTTTGTTCATCTTTCGTTGTATTTGTAATTTCAATAGACTGCTTTTTCCGGAGGCGACGATCCGGATGACCGGTAATTTTCGCTTCCGAATCACAAAGTTAGGGATTTAATTTTATATGCACAACAATTTCCTTTATTTTTACTCACTCAATTTCGGTATTTTCCTTTTCTTTCAATACCTAATTACCTTTTTCTTCCCATATAGCTACACGAAAGGAAAAACGAATCAATGTACGAAATGCCCCGGCCTCCCGGAATCGAAATCAACACCGCAACTGCAATTCCATACGGAACCACGCAGCGAGATACCGCTCGCCGACAACACCCCCGCCTTTTCAAATACCGCCATACATCTTCCGTGAAGACTTCGCCTGAAGCGGACGGAGAACCGACGTACGACGACACCCTGTCAAACGTTTTTTCGCGCGGGAACGACATGCCATCCGAACAAAAAAACCGGCAGGGAATCTCACGATTGCCTGCCGTTCCGAGAAGAATTGCTCTTCTCCAAAACTACTAACCCAAACTTAAATAAATGAAGAAACCTCGTAGCATTCGATACTACGCCAATTACAAGGACAAATCCCGTGCCAGAGCAGATTTCGCGGCCTCGACAGACGACACAATCGGCACACGGGCCATCCATGCGGAAAACGGACAACAGGGAGGCCCTATTCCGAACAGCCGACTCCGAATCGTATTTTCGAGGGACGAAGCATTCATCAAACAGCCGCGCCGAAGAAGGAGCGGCGGCAACCGATCGCGAAAGAGGTTCCGTCCGGACTTGCGCCAGGCCGACAGCACCGCAAAGCGACGGTTCGGACGAAAGGACAAAAAAATAGGAGGAACTTCACAGTTGCTCCTATTCCAAAACTACTAACCCAAACTTAAATAATGAAGAAACCTCACCACATCAGGTAATTGCTCCGATGCAGCTGACTGTTCTTTCGCAAATCCTGTGCCAAACCTTCGATTCGTTTTCGAATCGGGAGATTTCAACAATAAAACGAAGCCTGCGGGATTTTAGTATGTAGCCGAGAGCGGATGCCGACATTTTATCCTTTTCCGACAGAAATACCGGCAAAACGGAGGGATCCGGGGCCGTAAGGATTTCCTCGGGAGTTGACGCGGAAATTATGACACGGGAATTGACGCGGAAATTGTAATACGGGAGTTGTAATGCGGGAGTTGTGATGCGAGATGTGACGCGAAAATTGACGCGAGAGTCGATGCAAGAGGTGACACGGGAATTGTGACACGGGAGTTGTGACACGGGAGTTGTGACACGGGAGTTGACGCGAGAATTGTGACACGGAAATTGACGCGGAAATTGACGCGGAAATTGTGACACGGGAGTTGACGCGAGAATTGTGACACGGGAGCTGACACGAGAATTGTGACGCGGGCGTTGTGACACGAGAATTGACGCGAGAATTGTGACGCGGGGCAGAATGTGAGACGATTTCGACCGGTTTGCCGCCGGTTCCGCCCGGCCCGCGACCATTTGGTCTCCAAACTCCGTTTTTGTGAATACCCAATGACGCAGCCGATCGCGCCTTCAGGTCAAAAGATCCGCATCCGATACGAATCTTCCTGAGAGAATCCGATCTCCCCGATGCCAATCCTCACCCGTTACGACCCGATACAGTGCAACTCCAACTCACTTTCATGCTTTCATGGTCCGATTCAACCTTCTTTCCACACAAGGAGACCAAGCACAACCCTCTTCCCCGACACAACACGATCCGCCCGTCCTTCGCCACGCAAGCTGCTCCGACCCGCTTCCACAATTCGATTCAACTTTTTTCCACTCAAGAAGACCGAGCACAACCCTCTTCCCCGACACAACACGATCCGCCCGTCCTTCGCCATGCAAGCCGCTCCAACTCACATCCATGATCCGGTTCGACCTTCTTTCCACACATGAAGGCCGAGCACAGCACTTCTTTCCCGACACAACACGATCCGTCTTCTCCAAACAAGCCATGCAAGCCGCCCTACCACGGTTCCTCGGCCAATTTAACCCCGCACCAACTCTACCGGACACACATCTCCCCGCTCCCGACCCGCACAATCGGCCACATCCTCTACACCCCTCTGCACGCCCCTCTGCACGACTGTCGCTCCGACGCAATCGTTCCGAACATCTCCCCCCCCCACAGAACATTTTCACAGAACATCCATCCCGCACCCAAACGCTCCTCTCATCCCTCCCCGATACAACAGGCAGCGGGGTCTTCCGCTGGAAGGCCCCGCCGTATCAAATGTGTCTCGGAGACATCACATCTCTCGCAAAACATTGTAAAAGGTCTGCTGTGCGCCAAGCAGCATGTCAAGCATGCGCATCACGAAATCTTTCGGTTCGGGAGTCGTATCCAACAGGATCTCGGTGGTCAGGAAGACCGAATTGTTGATGACCGCCGCCTTCACGATCTTTTTTTCCGCATTGATTTTGTTGCACGCTTCGAGCGTCATGCGCCGATTCTCCGGCGTCACGTCAAAGATATAGGGCATCATGATCTGCAGAAACTGTTTGTCATCCTCATAATCCGACACGATAAAGGTCCGCATCTGATATTTGAACCGGATATCCCTGTCTTCGTCGTAGCCGGGAACAAATCCCTCATCCTTCAAATAGTTGAAGATCATCTCCTGTGTTGTCATAAGTGCAATATCGATTAGTGAGTTGATAATGGATTCTATCGTTTGTAACCGATCGGCGTACGGGCGGCACGCCGTTCCAGTCCGGTCATCTTCTCCCGCATGACCTCATAGTCGTGCAGCACCTCGGCCGAAACCGACGGGCGAATGCAGTCGAGCGTCTCGCACAGGATCTTCTGCGTAATGGGGACATTGGCAAACGCTGCCGTGACAGCCGCGTCGTTGACCACGTAGGCGATGTCGCTGGCCACATAGTTCTCCGTCCGCGCCGCCAACGCCGCACAATCGACACCCTCCGTCGGACGCCCCTTCAGATTGATCTCGAACAACGCCTGCCGTGCCTCCAGATCCGGCAGCGGCACGTAAATCATCCGATCGATACGCCCCGTGCGCAAAACGGCCGGATCGATCTTGTCGGGACGGTTCGACGTCGCGATCACGAAGACCCCCTTCTTCCCGCAATTGTTCAGCTGCGACAGGAACTCGTTGACCTCACCCGACTGGCCCGACGACTGATTGGCATCGGAACGGTTCGGAACAAGCGCATCGAACTCATCGAAACAGAGGATCGCCGGAGCCTTCCGCCGCGCTTCGTCAAAGAGCTTGCCGATCATCTGCTGCGAACCGTGCACATAGATGCTCGCCAGATCGGAGGCCTTGACCAGCGTATAGTTGAAACCCGTCTCTTCGGCAAACTTCTCCGCAATAAATGTCTTGCCACAGCCCGGAGGTCCATACAGCAGCATTCCGTTGGGGATCGACAGCCGATACCTCTCGGCACGCTCCTTGTCCCGCAGCACATTGATCACCCGCACCTGCAGCAGCTGCTTCAACTCCTCCATGCCGGCCACATCCTCAAAGCCCTTTCCTTCGCCCCGGACGAACTCCGCACGCGGAGATTCCCCGTCGGGTGCACTTCCGCCGCCTTCGGGCTTCGAGGCACTCTGCTGCGATTCGAACTGCGAGACATCCGGGAAGAAGGGTTTCGGTTCGGACTCCTTGCCCTCCAGTGCATTGATGAAGGCCTGCGCATCGTCGAAACGATCCCGATCCGAAAAAGCCAATGCCCGGCGCAGGACATCACGCAAAGCATCGGTCATATCGGACGGTTCGTTGTCGGGGAAGACAAGCCCCGCCTTGCGGGCGGCCCGCAAAGCGTCGGCAGCCTCTTCAAGCGGCTCCGACACATCGACCGTCCAGGGGCTGCAGCCGTAGATCATCTCATAAAGCAGCACCCCGACCGAGAAGAGATCGCTCGCACAGGTATAGATTCCAAGGAAGGTCTCGGGTGCCCGATAATTCATCTCCAGGTCGGAGGTCTGAAAATCGGGACGACCCATCACCGGATGCGACAAATGGCCCATATCGATGATACGCGGATTCAGCGACCCGTCATTCGCCGTTTCATACATGATATTCCGTGCGGTCAGATCGTTATGGATCAACGTATCGCTTTGTTCGTGGAGGTATTTGACGCCGTCGAGCACCCTGCGGGTGATTTCCACGGCCCGCGGCACGGACAGGCGGTGCTCACGACCAAGCAGTTCGGCAAGGAGTCCGCCCTGGATGTAGTCCGTAACGAGATAGGCGTAACGACGTCCGCGAAGCGTTTCGACACCCGTCCGCCGGCATGCCGCCAGCACCGGATGCGACAATCGCGCACACGCCTCCACCTCAAACGGAACACCCTGCTCCGTCAAACGCGACGAAGGAACCCGTTCCAGGTCGAAGATCTTCAGAAAATAGGAGCGATCGTCCCGATCCGAGATCCGGTAGGTCTCGGCACAACTTCCCGCCTTGATGAAATAGCGCACGACATAATCGCCGGCAAACGTTTCGTTATTCCGTAAAACACTCATGGGCTGACTTCAAAAAAACTATGGGTTAACAAATATAGGCACTATTTCCCATAATTCCAATCATTGCATCGTCCATCCGCGAAAAAAGTTCATCCGCTCACCGGAGAGCGCAACGGCCTTCCCCGTCATACGCTGTTTTCGGGGTTCCGCGTCGGGCCGTTCCCGTTCTGATGGACACGATGCCGGCAAGGAGCGGCAGGCGGTACGCCATCCGAATCGGCCGGTCTCAAAATCAGATCACGGGGTTCGGCCCGTTTCAAAAAATAACATCCACGCCCCAACCCGAAGCGCATTTCCCGAACCCGTCCTACAACGGCAGACAATATTTTCATGAAAATCAAATAATTAAACAAGACAGACCCCACATATCCCATTTTACCTCAGGACAACACGGGCCGACATAACAACATATTGCATTCATGCAATTATAAATTCATACACCAACAGTTGCCATTTTACTTGGCGAAATATTTTGATTTTCCGAAATTTAATAACCCCTAATATATATCAAATATGAAGAGAGCCACAAAAAGACTCAGCTATTTGAGAATGGCTGCCGAAGTGCAGAAGATCGCACAACCCTTATTGCATACGGGAAAATACTCCATGCGGGTGATTTATCATCACCACATTTTACAAACTCTTCCGATCAGTCTCAACACGTTCCGCAAAATACTGAAAGAAGATGTTTCCATGCTACCCGAACTGATCGAGGCATACCGCCGGAAACAATTGGCCCGATATGAAAACGAATTGAAGAAACGCCGGCTTAAGCGGCTCCGATAGGGCCGCTGCGAACCGATGACTGTCTTATACTTTATTTACGAAAGAGACCCGTCCTCCATATCGCAACGCCGGCAATGCCGAATTGTTGACCGTGCCGTGCATCCATCTTTCGCAACTGCTTTCCGTTCTGATGCAGGTGTTTTACCTGTATCGAAACCATGCGGGATGCCGCGCCGATCCGGAAATCCGCAGGAAAAAGGCAGACCGGGCCTGCCGCCGGCCGACAGGAGTGAACGATTGCGGCCGGATCTCTCATCGAGATACGGCCGCCAACCGATTCGGCATGGTATGCCTCAACCGCTACTTGTATCTGATCCAGGGAGCATTCTTGTCGAGCCAGTTCTTGACCTCCACCGCCCGGTCGCTGTTCAGCGCATCGGCGCCGAGATAGGCTCCGAGCATGAACTCTTCGGGCGACTGTCCGGGCCACAGCGAGACATAAAGCCCCGCCTTGTGCGCCAGATCGACCATTGCTTTCGAGGTGCCTTCGATGCGGCAGCCGAGACGCTTGATCCCCATATCGATCGCTTCGAGAATCGTCGCCTCGCAGATCGGCTTCGATATGATCAACAGCAGATCCACATCCGGATAGAGCGACCGCATCATCTTCAACGCCCGCTTGTCGCTCGACGTGAAGAGGTAGAGCGAATTGGCCGGTTTCCTGGCCATGACCGTCGTATAGACCTTTTGGCAATATTCGCGCAGGCGCTCCTCCGGATAGCTCGACTCCGGCTTCGTCTTCATCTCAAACTCGATATAGACCGAATCCTTGTCGGCAAAGAACTCGACCAGTTCGGGCAGGAAGATCAGGTCATGTCCCTGCTTGGTCTTGACCTGGCGCACCTCGTCGGCCGTCATCGTCTCAACGACCCGCGTACAAGGGGTCAGCCGCGCGAACGTCTCGTCGTGCGATATGACCAGTTCGCCGTCGGCCGTCATGCGGATATCGGTCTCAAAACCGCGCAATCCGGCCGCATAGGAGGCTGCAAAGGCCTCCAGCGTATTTTCGTCGTACTCGAAGCGGCTGCCGCGATGGGCGAAAAGCTGGATCACCTGCTCCTGAGCCGCAACCTCGGCGACACCCGCAAGCGCCAGCAACGAGATTCCCAATTTCAAAAAGGTGTGTCTCATCGGTTCAGCAATTTATTTTGGTTTTTTAT
>CALUOX010000090.1 GCA_944322375.1 uncultured Alistipes sp. | reverse complement strand
CGTACCGATATCTTTCTTGCCGCTGGTGCAGAAGATCGGCATCACTTCGCGACGTGCAAGTCCGATTTGCAGACCGGCACGGATGTCGTCTTGCGTAAGCGTTCCCTTGTCGAAATAGAGCTCCATGAGGGCTTCGTCGTTTTCGGCGGCCAGTTCGACGAGTTCGCGGTTGAGCTCTTTTGCCCGTTCCATCTCCTCGTCGGGGATGTCGAACTCCTCGCGGGTTCCGTTTTCGTCCTTGAAGCGGTAGAGTTTCATCATCAGCACGTCGATGAAGGCGTTGAACCCCGGACCCTGGTTGATCGGGTACTGAACGATGGCGGGTTTGACACGTGATGCGGCGCGGATGCTGTCGATGGCACCCTCGAAGTTCGCCTTGTCGGCGTCAAGCTGGTTGATCACGCCGATAACGGGCTTGCCCAGTTCGCGGGCATAGCGGGCCTGGATCTCCGATCCCACCTCCCAGCCGTTCTGGGCATTGAAGAGCATGACGCCCACGTCGCCGACCTTGAAGGCCGAAAAGAGGCTGCCGCAGAAGTCGTCCGAGCCGGGGCAGTCGATAATGTTGAGTTTGCGGCCCATGAACTCCGTAAAGAGAATGGTCGAGTAGATGGAGCGTTTGTATTCGTGTTCGATGTCGGTATTGTCCGACAGCGTATTGTTCATTTCGATGCTTCCCCGCCGATCGATGACCTTTCCTTCGAAAGCCATCGCTTCGGCGAGGGTTGTTTTGCCTGAACCTGGTGCGCCGATCAAGACGATGTTCTTGATCTCTTTAGCTGAGTAGTTTTTCATGTTGCGAAGTTTTAAAGTTTATCTTTTGCCGGCTTGTGCATTGTCTCCTCTGCCGGGCGTTGTTTTGCGGTTGAAGCGGTCCGGTCGGCGGGCGTACGGGCGAACTTTTGCGTGTGTCGTGCAGCCCTGGCCGAACAGAAATCAAATATAAGGAAAAAAATCGTCAAATCCAGATGTTGCTCTTGAAAAATTTAGAAAAATTCTCAATATCTTAAAATCCGATCTATGCGGGTGTGGTTTTTTTGAATCGGACATCCTGACATTTTCCGTTGTCTGTTCAATCTTCATGATTGTTGATAAATGATTGAAAACTTTGCCGGCCTCATGGCTCCGTTTTGGTTGTCGGTCCGCTATATTTGTAAAATATAAACAGCACTTTTATGGCAGAGACCAAGAATTTAGTCGATCTTGAGTTGGATGAGACGGTTGGGCAGGGGTATTATTCGAACCTTGTTATCATAGCACACTCTTCGTCGGAGTTCATCATTGATTTTGCGGCAGTCATGCCGGCCGTACCCAAAGCGAAGGTGAAGAGCCGGATCATCCTTACACCGGAACATGCCAAACGGTTGTTGATGTCGCTGCAGGAGAATATCGTTCGCTATGAGAGTGTTCACGGTCAGATCGTTATCCCTTCGCCGCAGCGTGCAAACGACGAGTATGCCGGCTGCAAGGTCGGCGAGGCTTGACCTCCCGCTCTCGGCGCCGTCTGCAACGCAACGTTCTTGAAGCCTGATCGGCTCCGCAAGGAGGGGGCGAGAAGAAGGCGAGGGGCCGGATGACAGGGGGCCGGAGGGTCAGACAATGGAAGGTGAGCGAACCGGACGACAGTAGGCCGGAAGGTCGGACAATGGAAGGTCAGCGGGCCGGATAACAGGGGGCCGGAGGATCGGACAATGGAAGGTGAGCGAACCGGACGACAGTAGGCCGGAAGGTCGGACAATGGAAGGTCAGCGGACCGAACGGCATCGGGCCGGAGGATCGGACAATGGGAGGTCTGCGGACCGGACAACATCGGGCCGGAGGGTCAGACAATGGAAGGTCTGCGGGCCGGACGGCAGCAAATACGGAAATCGGAAAGACTTTGGAGGCTTCCTTTACTCTTGTTTGACGAGGTGTCGGATCCCTTTCGTTTGAATCGACGTGCTTCATACCGGTCCCGATTCCATCTATCAACTGGGCTCATCTATCAAAAGAACCCGAAGTTACCCCGGAAAAACAGCGCAAAGCCCTTCGCAAAGGAGGTGCTTGCCGGACGGGTGCCGCTTGGATAATAACGGACAAAAGCGGCGGACAGAGGCGGGCAGGAGCGTATAGGAGCGAAGGTGCGTAAAGGTGCGAAGCGCGAAAAAGCACGGAAGAAAAACGGAGCGGGAATCAACGCTGAAGACAGGCATATAGGAACAAGGGCGGCCCTTCTGGGCCGCCCTTGCCTTGTGTTTGCGAAGTCGTTGACTACTTCTCGAAACCCTTGCCGATGGCGAGGAAATCTTCGGCCTTGAGTGCTGCTCCGCCGATCAGACCGCCATCCACATCCTCTTTTGCAAAGATCTCGGCAGCATTTGCCGGCTTGCACGAACCGCCGTAGAGAATCGGACACTCGGCAGCTGCGGCTCCGAACTTCTCGGCGAGCACCTTGCGGATATAGGCGTGAATCTCCTGAGCCTGATCCGCCGTTGCGGTTTTGCCCGTGCCGATTGCCCAGACGGGTTCGTAGGCGATGACGAGCTTTGCGAACTGCTCGGCCGTAAGGTTGTAAACGACCTCTTCGATCTGAGCCTTCACGACATCGAAATGTTTGCCGGCTTCACGCTCCTCGAGGTTCTCGCCCACGCAGTAGATCGGCGTCAGGTTGTTGGCATAGGCCTGTGCCATCTTCTTGTTGAGCGTTTCGGAGGTCTCGCCATAGTACTGACGGCGCTCCGAGTGGCCGAGGATCACGTATTCGCAACCCAGGGCTGCAATCATGGCGGCGGCAACTTCACCCGTGTAGGCGCCTTTGGCTTCGGCCGCGCAGTTCTGTGCGCCGACGGCGATACCCGTGCCCTTGAGGACCTTGACAACCTCCGACAGATGGGTGAAGGGCGGGCAGACGATGAAGTTCACGCAGTCGCAGACGGTGTGTTTGCCTGCGGCGACATTCTTGGCGAGTTCAACGCCTTCGGCGGGCAAGGTATTCATTTTCCAGTTGCCTGCTACGATCTTTTTTCTCATGGTTTTAATTTTTTTAGTTTATGATTGTAACGAAGTATCGTCAGATATCCGGCAAGTGCCGAGACGAGGATGAAGAGCAGCAGCGATCCCCAGATCCGCTCTTCGTGAGCGGCTCCGCGCCACAGCAGAATAGCTCCTGTTATGGCCGGCAGTACGGGGAAGTTGTTGACCCACCACGTGACGGCGAATCTGTTGAGCACTTTCGTACGTTTGATCACATCGACCGGCAGAACAATGAAACGAATCCAGTAGAAGCCCAGCAGAAGCAGCACGATCCAGCGCAGAGCCTTTTCGGAGATCCAGCCTGCCGTCGTCGCAAGCGTTGCCGCGACGGCTGCCGCGATGAGGATCGTCAGAAGGGTGTGTGGACGCTGCTTCATGGAGGAGATTCGTTTCAGAGGCTCTTTTGCTGTCCGGTTACTCTGCGACGGGCGTGCACCACGCCTTGACCTCTTCCATCGAGGGGGCCTTGAGCCCGAGTTTGTTCTTCTTGTTGAATCCGCACAGGTCGTTGAAGAACTTGCCCGGTGAGAGCTTCCGCAGCGAATCGACGGTCAGATAGCCCATCTTCTGGATGACGGGAACCCATTCGGCCGGAATGCCGATGGTGGTGTAAGCCTCTTCGGGGTCGCTCTGCACCTTCTTTTCGGGACGCATCTGCGGGAAGAAGAGGATCTCCTGAATCGATGTCTGGCCCGTCATGAACATGGCCAGACGGTCGATACCCATGCCCATTCCCGAGCAGGTCGGCATGCCGTACTCCAGCGCGCGGACGAAATCCATGTCGATGAACATCGCTTCGTCATCGCCCTTCTCCGAGAGCCGCAGCTGCTCCTGGAAGCGCTCCAGCTGGTCGATCGGGTCGTTCAGCTCCGAATAGGCGTTGCAGAGCTCCTTGCCGTTGACGAAGAGTTCGAAACGTTCCGTAAGATCGGGGTTGTCGCGGTGACGTTTGCACAGCGGCGACATCTCGATGGGATAGTCCATGACGAAGGTGGGCTGAATGAACTCTCCTTCGCAATATTGGCCGAAGATGGCGTCGATGAGCTTTCCTTTTCCCATCGTTTCGTCGGTTTCCACCCCCAGACGCTTGCAGGCCTCGCGCAGCTGCTCCTCCGACTGTCCCGTGATGTCGTAACCGGTCTTCTCGCGGATGGCGTCGGTCATCGTTACACGGCGGAACGGTGCCTTGAACGAGATGGTGTGGCCGTCGATCTGGATCTTCGTCGAACCGTTGGTTGCCATTGCGATCCGTTCAAGCATCTCTTCGGTGAATCCCATCATCCAGAGATAGTCCTTGTAGGCGATGTAGATCTCCATGCAGGTGAATTCGGGGTTGTGCGTACGGTCCATGCCTTCGTTGCGGAAGTTCTTTCCCAGTTCATAGACGCCGTTGAATCCGCCGACGATGAGCCGCTTGAGATAGAGCTCCGTCGCGATGCGCAGATAGAGATCGATGTCGAGCGAGTTGTGGTGGGTGATGAAGGGCCGCGCCGAAGCACCTCCCGGAATGGGTTGCAGAATGGGCGTTTCGACCTCGAGGTATCCTTTCGAGTTGAAGAATTCGCGCATGGTGGTAATGATCTTCGCCCGTTTGACGAAGACGTCGCGCACCTGCGGATTGACGACCAGATCGACATAACGCTGCCGGTAGCGCACTTCGGGATCGGTGAAGGCGTCGAAGGTCTGCCCGTCCTTCTCCTTGACGACGGGAAGCGGCCGCAGAGACTTGGAGAGAAGCGTAAACTTGCGGCAATGTACCGAGATCTCGCCGGTTCGGGTGATGAAGGCGAAACCTTCCACTCCGACGAAGTCGCCGATGTCGAGCAGCTTCTTGAAGACCGTATTGTACATCGTGGCATCGCCTTCGGGACAGATGTCGTCACGACGGACATAGACCTGGATGCGCCCCGTGTGGTCCTGCAGTTCGAAGAACGACGCACTGCCCATGATACGGCGTGACATGATTCGGCCGGCGATACGTACGTCGGCAAAGTTTCCTTTCGATTCGTCGAAACCGTCGAGAATCTCCCGGGCCGTAGCCGTCACGTCGAAGCGGGCGGCGGGGTAGGGGTTGATGCCCAGTTCGCGCAGCGCTGCGAGCGACTGGCGGCGCAATTGTTCCTGTTCGCTGAGTTCTATTGCCATATTTCGTGCTGTTTGTTTGTCTTGTATGAAGCGACGCAAAGTTACGAAAAATATCTCGTTTTTCTGTTTTGTTCCTTCGGAATGATCGGGCTGCACGTTTTCCGTCCTCCGTTCACTCTTCTCCGGACGGAAGTTCGGAGAACCCTGTCGGACTCATTCGGACCGCCGGGGAAGCAGGATCGATCGGGAATCGGCGAGGTGATTCGTCCCCAGCCTGTTTTGCATCTGATCTGTCTTACGGCTCGGGTGGGGGCTCGACTTTTCCGGCGGATGTTGTTTCAACGGTTGTGATCCGTTCGGAGACGGGCGCGCAGATGCCGGTAGAGTACCCATGCGCCCCAGGCCGTCAGGGCTCCCACGACGGCGCCGAGGAGCAGATCAACCGGGAAGTGTTTGGCCAGATAGATGCGCGAGTAGCAGATGAGGAGTGCGGCCGCGCTCATCAGCAGGGTGAACCACCTGCGGCGGATCTCCGCAGCGGAGAGAACCAGCAGGGCGACGATCGTTGCGGCGTGCGACGATACGGTGCCGTACTTCCCGGCGAGGGCGCCGGCCGGGACATGGACGATGCCGGGCGTGGCATGGCCTTCGAACCGCCACTGCATCAGTGTGTCGGGCGGTACGGCCAGCCCTTCGAGCGAAGGGGTGAACATCGGCCGCCAGCGGGGCGGGAAGTCGCTCCACAGCCCCTTGAGGGGTCCCGAGTGTTTGAAGATACCGGCAAACATGTCGGCCAGCACGATCGCCGCGACGACGGCAAGGAGGAAGAGCAGCGTATTGCGCCAGCCCTCGCGCTGCCAGACGAGCCATACGATCAGGATGTAGAGCGGGATCCACATCGCCGTGCCGGAGACGAGTGTCATGATACGGTCCATGACGGGTCCGCCGTCGAAGTTGAGGGCCAGAAAGAGCGCATGGTCGAAGGTGTAGAGCGGAAGGATCATGAGTTGTCAGAATTGGAAGTAGATGAAGGGTTGGATGTCGCTCGACTGAACCTGCATCACGCACCATGCGGCCAGCGCCAGCAGCAGAACCTGCGCCCAGAAGGGTGCGGCAACGACCCGTCGCCGCACGGCGTTGTCGATTCGTCCGGGGAGCAGATGCAGCAGGTAGCCGACGGCCATGAGCGCGAAGACTCCGGCATATCCCGTCACCATCTGCGGAATGAGCGACAGCTGGAAGTTTTCGGTAATCTGGTGCAGCATCAGCCGTACGGTGCGCATCGAGTCGGCACGGAAGAGCAGCCACCCGAAGCAAACCAGATGGAAGGTCAGGAAGACCCCGAGAACGCGGGGTATGAAACGCATCTGATACCCTGCGACTTTGGCGCCGGGAACAACGGAGAGCCACATCTTGTGGAGCGCCAGGGCCACGCCGTGCAGTCCGCCCCAGAGGATGAAGCGGATGGCGGCGCCGTGCCACAATCCGCCCAGCAGCATCGTCACGAGCAGGTTGAAGTAGGTGCGTATGCGTCCTTTTCGGTTGCCGCCCAGCGAGATGTAGAGGTAGTCGCGCAGCCATGTTGACAGGGAGATGTGCCACCGGCGCCAGAATTCGGTGATCGTGGCCGAATGGTACGGTGCGTCGAAGTTCTTCGGGAAGTGGAATCCCAGCAGCAGGGCCAGTCCGATGGCCATGTCGGAGTAGCCCGAGAAGTCGCAGTAGATCTGAAGGGCGTATCCGTAGATGGCGGCCAGACACTCCACGCCGGAGTAGAGGGCCGGATCGTCGAAGATCCGATCGACGAAGTTGAGCGAAATGTAGTCCGAGACGATCGCCTTCTTGAAGAGTCCGATGGCGATCAGGAAGATTCCCGTTCCGAACATTTCTCGGGTGACGGTGATGGGATTGCGGCGGATCTGTGGCAGGAAGTCGCTGGCGCGGACGATGGGCCCGGCCACCAGTTGCGGGAAGAACGACAGGTAGAAGAGGTAGTCGCCCCAGTTGCGCAGCGGCTGCAGGGTCCCGCGATAGATGTCGATCGTGTAGCTGAGCGACTGGAACAGGAAGAACGAGATGCCGACGGGCAGGAAGATGTTCTGAAATTCGAGGAATCCCGCGCCGAAGAGATCTCGGGTAATTTCGATGAAGAAGTTGGTGTATTTGAAGTAGCCCAATACGGCCAGATCGGCCGTGATGCTCAGGGTGACGAGCGCTTTCCGCAGCCGTTTCGATGCGGCGCGGGCGATGGCGCGTCCGATCCAGAAGTCGCTGACGGAGACCCCGACAAGCAGCAGCAGATAGATTCCGCTCGACTTGTAGTAGAAGTAGAGCGAGAAGGCGATGACATACCAGATGCGCAGCGTCGGGGTGCGGCGCATGAAGCCGTAGAAGAAGGCGAATGCCGCAAAGAGGAACAGGAACAAACCGCTGCTGAAGAGCATCGGGGCCTGCGGGTCGTAGGTCAGCAGCGATAACAGACGGCTGCCTATGTCATGCAACGATTGTTCCATCTGAACGGATCAATACGGATCGGTAAGCGTATCGGTGAAGGACTCTATACCCGGGGTCGAGGGCGCGGAGCGCATCGAATTGTCGAGAAGCCGGATGGTCAGACTGTCGAGCACGGGCTCGGGCTGCCGGAGTTGCAGCAACTCTTTCCGAACCTCCTCCACGCAGGCGTTGAGGGCGTCTGCGAGCGCATGGGCGATTTGCCGCCCGCCGCCATAGTTGATGTGCGTGTAATCCTTTCCGGCCCAGCCGTTTGCCACGAACCGTTCCATGCCGCCCGCCGCCCGCATGGCGTCATACGTCGACCAAAAGGCTGCACCGGTATTTTGTGCCGCACGGCGCTGCCACCCGACCATCGCCGGCGCCGACGACATGGGAGCAAAACCCGTCTCGGACTTGACCGAACGGTCGCTCGTCGAGAGAACGAGTACGGCAGCTCCGGGGAAACATTCCCGCACGAAGACGATCAGTTTCTCGATGCGGGAGGCGTAGGCCGAATAGTTGGTGACCCCCTCCTGCATGATGTTCAATCCGTATTGCAGAATGATCAGGTCGTAAGGCGTCATTGCTGCGATCTGGGCGTCGATCGAGGGGTTGGTGCCGAAGAGGGCCTGCCCGTTGTTGCTGCGGATCGAGTAGTTGTCAACCGTAACGCCTGCCGCATCTTCAAACTGGGCTCCATAGCCCGTGAATCCGGCGGCTCCGCGGTCGATGCGGAGTGCAAGCGAGCCGATCGGGCCTCGTACGACGATCTGACGGACGGCCTCCGAGGCGGGAATATCGAAGTGTTGCTGCAGCGAGTCGTTGAGCGTAACCGTCAGCGCACTCGTGTCCCGGCTGATGAAGAACAGGCGGGCCGTGCCGCACCGGTCGATGCGGCGGCGGAAGTCGCTCCCCTCCCAGCGGACGGTAGCCCCCTCGGCCGGACGGCACAGCCATCCGGAGACGTAATAGTCTCCCCGCAATGACTCCGGCGTCGTGCGGCGTTGCATGAGATTGTAGGAGGTCCAGTTTGTCGAGCGGGTGCGGACGGTTCGGCGGAAGCCTGTCAGCGGCGACGACATCGGTGCGAATCCGCATCCCCGGCCGCCGTAGCGCAGTTGCAGCTGTCCGCGCAGGTCGGCCGTCAGGATCACGCCGTCGATGCACGAGTCGCCAAGAACGGCAATGCGCACGGGC
>CALUOX010000089.1 GCA_944322375.1 uncultured Alistipes sp. | reverse complement strand
CGGCATTTTCGGTGGTGATGATGCTCTGCAGCTCGCGCGGCGAGTAGGTCGAGAGAATCATGCGGGCGGTATTTCCGCCTACGCCCGAGACACTGATCAGCTGTCGAAAGAGTTCCCGCTCGGCTTTCGTGGCAAAACCGTACAGCAACTGGGCGTCTTCGCGTACGATGAAATGCGTGAAAAGTTTGGCCGCTGTCCGGCCTTCGATCTCCGAATAGGTCTGCAGCGATATATTCAGCAGATAACCCACTCCGCCGGTGTCGAGCACGGCGAAGGTCGGGCCCAGTTCCGCGATATTGCCTTGAATATATTCGTACATCTTCTCGAGAAATCTTTTTCAGAGGACAAAAGTATGAAATTTTTGTTTATCTTTGTGTCCATTATACAGGTTTTTTAATAGTCCGGATGGTGAAACGGATCCGGGGCGATGCGTAAACAAACAATAAATTTATAAACAGCGAATATTTGTTATGAAGAGAATTTTCTATCTCGTCGCAGTTGCGGCACTCTTTTTTGCAGGATGCAAGGGAAACGGTGAAACGGTTCAGACGGCCGCAGCCGGCTCTTCGACGGAGCAGGCGCCGGAAGCGGTAGCCGGAGAGATCGTCTTTGTACAGGTCGAGGCCGTGCTTGCCCAGAGCGATCTGTTCAAGACCGAAGGCGCCGCCTTGCAGGAGAAGACCAAGAAGGCGCAGGACAGCTGGGCCAAGAAGGAGCAGAACCTCCAGTCACAGGCTGCCAAGTTGCAGGAAAAGTATCAGAAGGGGCTGATCACGACAGCCAATGCCCAGGCCGAGCAGGAGAAGATCCAGAAGCAGATCGCCAACTATCAGTCGTCGGCACAGAAGGAGGCGCAGACGCTCGATGAAGAGAACTACGTCTTCACGAACCGCGCGCAGGATCTCATTCACCGGGCCGTGCAGGAGATCAATGCCGACAAGAAGTACAAGCTCATTCTCAACGCTACGGCGCTTGTCGATGCCGATTCGCTGCTCGATATCACGCCTGCGGTGCTGGCGAAGGTCAATGAACTCTACGCTGCCGACAAGGCGGCCGAGAAATAGTCCGGGCCGTCGCTGCCGTATAACCCGTATCCTGAATCTTGCGGGAGGAGAGAAACGGGGAGCGGCTCTTCGGAGAACAAGAGAACAATGAATGACGGACGACCGTTCGGACGGTCGTCCGTCATTTGCTCTTTGTCCGGCTCCTTCGCCTGCCGTATCCGCCCGAATGACCGGCCTTCCCGTTCGGATCGCCCGACGTGCGTATGCCGAACAAAAAAATCGTTTCGATGCGGGATATCGGTAATTTTTCTTATTTTTGTCTCTGTTTATGAAACAGCTTGTTTAAGGACCGCTTGCGCATATGGGTTTCGTGCCTTTTACTTTCATCGACCTGATCGACATCCTCTTCGTCGCGTACATCATGTATTGGATCTACCGTACCACGAAGGGGACGAACGCTCCCTATATCATTTCGGGCATCATCATCGTCTATCTGCTCTGGGTGATTGTCAAGACGCTCAACATGGAGCTTCTCTCGACAATCCTCGGCCATATCATCAGCGTCGGCGCAATGGCGCTGATCATCGTCTTCCAGCCCGAAATACGCCGGTTCCTCCAGAAGATCGGCATGAGCCAGAAACGGTTCAATTTCATCTCCCGCATCTTCAACCACGGCTCGAAAATGTCCGACACGAACCTCCAGCCGCTCGTCGTGGCCTGCCGCGAAATGGCCGATTCGAAGACCGGCGCACTGATCGTTATCGGACAGCAAAGCGATCTGTCGCTCATTATCGATGGCGGTATCGCTCTGGACGCCAAGATCTCCGCTCCGCTGGTGCGCAATATCTTCTTCAAGAACTCGCCGCTGCACGACGGAGCCATCGTCATTGAGGGCGACCGGATCATGGCTGCGCGGTGCATCCTGCCCGTGACGCAGAGCGACGTGCCGAAATCGTTCGGGACGCGCCATCGTGCGGCGATCGGCATGAGCGAGATCTCCGATGCAATCATTCTGGTCGTCTCCGAGGAGACCGGTTCGATCTCGATCGCAAACAACGGTCGAATCAATCTGGACATCAATCCCGATCGTCTGGGGGCCATTCTCCAGAAGTATCTCATCTCGAAGAAATGACCTGACGGATTGCCGGCGCGGTCTTGCGGTCTTGCCGTTATGCGGTTTTGTGGCCTTGCGGCTCCGGCGGCCGTGCCGTCGCAGCGGATCGAAAAACGGGAGAAAAAATGGTGCCGTTACGCAATTTTTTATAAATTTGCACGATTATATATGTAGCAATGGGAATTCGGTGGTTCATAGCGTTGTCGGCATTCGTTCTGTTGATGTCGTGCAGCAAGGAGGAGGATATTCTGCCCAATCAACAGGAGCGTATCGTCTCCTTCCTGACGGGAACGCACTCGCCGCGTCTGCTCTCCGAGGCGGACGCTGCCGTATCGCTCGACAACAATCCTCCCTATTATTCGACCTTCGGCAATACGACCTATCGTTATATTGCCGACGTGTATGATGCCGAACGGCTGTCGCGGCCGGAGGTGACGGAGGGCAGTCGTATCGACATCACCTTTTCGCTCTATGACTTTTCGGAGTACCGCTCGCCGACGACCGAGACCTGTGTCTATTCGAACGACACGGTGATGATCAATCAACTGGTGAAGGATGGTCTTAACCCTACGCAATGGGTTCAATGCGACGAAACCGGTGTCCCGCTGGTGGACGAGAACGGTCAGTTCGTGCCGCAGGCCTGCGAAATCACGGTGGGCGGTAAGGATATCCTCAAGGGGTTGCAGACCGCTTTCGTCGGCTGCCGCGAAGAGGATGAGGTTGAATTCTACATGACATACAACGAGGCCTACGGAGAGAAGCTGATTGTCGGCTTGATGCCCAAGCAGAGCCCCGTGGCGTTGTTTTGCACGATAAACAAAGTTACGAAATAGTGAAGAGTACTGTTATGCGTTTTTTAATCGACGGGAAGAAGCGTGGTGTGCTGGCAGTTCTTTGCGCATGCATGATGGTGTCGTGCGCCAAGGAGTCGGACGTTTCCTATACGCAGTTTGAACAACGATCGCTCGATGCGTGGATGAAGATCCACCGTCCGGGCTTGCTGGAAAACAAGCAGGAGGCACGCGGTTTCTCCTATTATGTCGATGTCCTCAATGCCGGTTCGACCGACAAGGCCGATACGTTGATTGCCGAAACGGACTGCTGGGTGGAATACGAGTTTACGGCCCGCGATCTGAACGGCAATGTCTGTCTGACACGCGATGCCGTGCAGGCCAAGCAGCAGGGAACCTTTACACGCTATACGCACTATGTGCCCTATTACCGCTACAGCGGCTCGGATTATACGACGCTGCTGGAAGGCAGCTACTATGCGTTGCGCGAGCCGTTGCATCTGGGAGCCCGCTATCTCGACTCGCTGGCCGACCGGGGATTGTCGGACGGCATGCAGGCACGTGTGGGTACGGAACTGATGCTTTACCTCCCGTCGTCGCTGGCCTATACGTCGTCGGGCGCCAGCGACAGCGGCGGTTATGGCGGACAATATTCGCTCGACGCCAATCTGCCGGCAATTCTCCACATCAAGGTGACCAAGCGGGTGTCGAATCCCGTGGCCTATGAGGGCGACGAGGTCGATGCCTTCGTCAAGGCGAACGGTACGGTGGAGCCGGTTGAGGATGACGAGGAGAATGCTTCCGACAAATTGGCTGCGGTGCGCCGGTCGTTGCTGGCCGAGGGTGACAGTGAGGAGCCCGAATTGCCCGATACGAGCATCGATCCCTTCAAATATACCTGGTACCAGGCCGTGGATACGGTCCCGCAGCTCTACATCTCGCACGTATATTCACCCGGGCGGGAGCCTGCGACCACCTACAAGTGGACGAATCCCTATTCAGCCCCTTATTTCCCGTACAATCAGTCGATGGAGGAGCTCGACAGGCAGATCAACGAGGTGCTGGTCGATCGGTTCGGCAGCGGAACCTACAAGGGTGATTCGATCAAGAGCAACGAAACGGTCAACATCTGGTATATCGGTCGCTTCCTGGACGGGTTCATCTTCGATACGAATATCGACGAGGTGAAGAAGATCATCTACGGCGAGGTGGCAAGTACGGGATCAGCTTATACCTATGAGGCTCCCGAGGAGGGGGATACCTCGACGCTGGAGACCATCTATGCGTGGTATTACAGCCTGCCGCAGTTGAGGTACGGGCAGTGGGCGACGATCGTCACCACGTCGTCCTACGGGTATGGTGCTTCGGGCAAGAGCGGCGGTTCATCGTCGTCTTCCGACAGCAGTTCGTCGAGCTACCTGGACTACTACAATTATTACAATTATTATAATTATTACAACTATTATAATAACTATTACGGCGGCTTGTACAACAACTATTACTACGGCAACTATTACGACTATTATTATAATGGTCTTTATAACAACTACTACTATCAGTCGAACTACGACTATACGTCCGATACGGAGACGGTGACGACCTATTCGACGGAGATTCCGGCCTATTCTCCGCTGTTGTTCCAGATCTATATCGAACCCAAGGAGCAGTAGCCCGGCGGCTTGAGACGTTGATCGGAAGGCCGTCAAGACGTTGACCCGGGGCCGGGATGTCGGCCGGGGATTCCGGAAAAGCGGCGGCTGGAGGTGTGATCGGCTGAGAAAAACGGCGGGGCGGCGGACGAAGAGGACCGCGCGTCGGAGTTGGACCGACCGCCGGACAAAAAGTAACGTGCGTCGTGGCCGGGAAGTTTGCCGGACGAAAATGAAGGCATAGCGGCGAAGCCGGAGATACTGTTCGGGCGGTGCGTTGGGGTATCGACTTGGAATCGGGATTGTTGGCCGGGGACTTCGAAAGGCGGCGGCTGGAGGCGTGAATCGTCTGAGAAAAACTGCGGGGCGGCGGACGAAGAGGACCGCGCGTCGGAGTTGGACCGGCCACCGGATGGAAAGTAACGCGCGTCGTGGTTGGAGAGACCTCCGGACGGGAATGGGAGTGTAGCGGTGGAGCCGAAGGTGTCGTCCGGAAGGGGTGATGGTCGAAGGGCGGTCTGAATATCGTTTCGAAAGCCGAAAATGTGACGAAGCTGGAAAAACAACCAGCGTCGAAAAAACAACTAACGTCGCAAAGACAATCCGTGCCGGAGAAATAATCTGCGTTGAACAAAAATCAGTGCCGGACAAATAATCTGTTAATCTGCGTTGAACAAAATCTGCGGTGGAGGAATAATCCGCGTTGGACAAAAATCTGTGCCGTACAACCGGACAGGGACAAATAAAGCGGGCTGAGCCGGAAAATATGCTGATGGTGAAATAACGGCGGAGCCGGTAGAATCAGGCGGAAGAGGGGAATCTCTTCCGTTTTTTTGTCCTTTTATTCCCCGGTTTGTCCCTTTCGGATACCGTTCATGGGGCCTGCAATCCGATTTTATGGAGATATATTGTGCTTTTTTGGGTGGAAACGTTGCAAAAACCGAATAAAATCGTTATGTTTGTATCTCAGCTCTTTTTTAACAATCAATCGCTTATGAAGAATTTTGGACAAATGATTTGTCGATGGGGGGGGAATTTTTGGGTCTCTTTCATCGCGTGACGGCAGGGTGTGCGCTGATGCTGGTCGTGGCTGCAGGCTGCAGCGATGAGTATGACGATACGGAACTGCGCGGCAGCGTGGAGGATCTGAAAAACCGGCTCACGAAACTCGAAGCGCAGGTCAGTGAACTGAACGAAGATTATGCCACCCTCTCGGGGCTGGTATCGACCCTGCAGCAGAATCTCGCGCTGAAGAGCGTTACGCCCGATGGCAAGGGCGGTTATGTGGTCGTCCTCTCCGACGGAACAACGGTAAACGTTGCCGGCAGCGAGTCCGTTGCGTCGATTCCCGTTCTCGGCATCGCTACGGCGGAAGACAACCTCTACTACTGGACGAAAACCGTTGGAGACAAAACCGATTGGTTGCTTGACAAGGAGGGAAAGAAACTTCCGGTTTCCGGTGTGACGCCCGTACTGGGTGTCGATGCCGAGGGCTATTGGACGATCAGCTACGATGGCGGTGCGACGTCGGAGCGTCTGCTTGACGCAGCCGGTGAACCGATCGTGGCCGAAGGCGACTCCGCCTATTTCAAGGAGGTGACGGTCGATGACGAATACCTTTATCTGACGCTCAACGACGGAGAGGATACGCAGCTTGAGATTCCTCTCGGAACCGGTTTCTCGTTGACGATCGTCGGCGTGGAACAGCCTGTCGAGTTTACGTTCGGCGAGACGAAGGAGTTTGCTGTCGAGAGCGCCGGTGTGATGAAGACGGTTGTCAACAAACCCGATGAGTGGAAAGTGACTTACGCCGACAGCAAGCTCACGGTAACGGCTCCGGCCTCCGATCACGCCGCATGTGCCGATCTGGCGGGTGAAATCGCGGTGATCTATTTCAATGCGAACGGTTTGAGCAAGGTGGCGTCGATGGAGGTGTCGGTGGCTGCCGCTCCGATTCTGGCTGTTGAACTGCCGACCGACTTCTCCGGTGGATATGTACAGCGTGCCGTATATGGCGGAACGAAGGTCGCTGAGATTTGCCTCGAATATGTCCTGACCGGCGATGTTGACCAGCAGATGACGGTCGTTTATCCCGTTGTCGATGGCAAGGCCGATCTGACCCGCGGTCTGGAGGTCTCCACGGGCGGTTCACTGGTGTGGGATACCGCGTCGAACAGCTGCACCTATACGCCCGGTTCGGCTTCGGCTCCCCTTACGAAGCTGTATGTTTCGGAGGAGGGTGAGTTGATGCTCGAGGCTGAAGGGTATATTGAGAATGCAACGGTTGAACCCGATCTGTTGCGCGACGTGCGCGGTACCTCGATCGAGGAGTACCAGGTTGTCAAGATCGGTACACAGTACTGGATGGCCGAGAACCTGCGTGCCGAGAACTTCGCCGACGGAACGCCCATTTCGACCGATTGGAACAATGAGGCCGGTGCGTATATCTACCTCAACGAAAGTGCTGCCGACTGGAAGTCGGTTTACGGTACGATGTACAGCGGCAAGGCTGTCACGAACGAGGCGGGGCTTGCTCCTGCGGGCTGGGATGTTCCTACGGCAGACGACATCGCCGCGCTGCGCGACTACATCGGCACTACAGGAACGGGTACCAAACTTAAATCGACCATTGGTTGGTCTTCGAATCCTGGTACGAACATTACGGGATTCAATGCTTTGCCCGGACAATATTATGCACCTACGGAATCTTCGGGTGATTCGTTCGGAACAGCCACTCCCGACGTCCTTTTCTGGACATCCACTGTAGCAAAGGATTTCCTGGGTGAGGGTCTGATCTATTATCGACTCTATGACAGCAATACCCGTCTGACGTTCGAACCCGATGTAGCTAAGTTTACGGTAACGTTGCACACATACGCTTTCGGTCATTACGTACGCTGCGTGCGCAGATAGCCGATCCTTGATCTGAAGATCAAAACGGGGGTATTCCTTTGCGGGAGTATCCCCGTTCCATTTTGGCGGTATTTTGCGGCTGTCCATGGGACATCGGGAGGCAGCCCGCGGACGGGAGGCTGCCGGAAAATACGGATAATAAAAAACGGCCCCGCATGGAGCCGTTAAAGTTGACGTGCCGGTCGTCGTTATTTGTTTTGATTCAGAATGCGCATCGCCGCATCGAGGATCGACGTATCGTCCAGCGTGACGACTCCACCGTCGGGTCCCTGTTCCATGTGAATGCCGATATTGCCTTTGGCGTCGTAATGCTTGCCTCCGAAGTAATTGCGCACGGTCTCCACGTCGATTCCAAGTTCATCGGCTATCCGTTGCGAACTGCCGCTGGGCAGTTTGTCCTTGATGCGGCGCAACTCATTAAATGTAATCACCATAGTCGTATAAGTTTTAGAGTTGACATTTTTCACCTACTAAAGTACGATATTTATTTGGATTATACAAATTCCAGCGGCAATATCCGTGCAGAAATTTCCGATTTCGAACTCTTTTTTCGCAGCGCGGTCCTATGGGACGTGCCGTCGTCGGTGCGCGGCGCAACAGCCCTGCCGCCGCCTGCAGGGCCGTTGCACCGGAACGGCACGGCAACCTGCGGCCATGACCCTTGCGACGCGCTGTCAGACGGTCAGCCTTCCGCATGCCGCGCCCGCCATTTTGTCAGTCCGGAGTGCGGTTTTGGCAGGTGAAGGGCCCCGTTTGCGGGATAAATGGAGGGATTCTTCCGTTTGGTACAACCTTTGTTCAAACCCCTCACGCAATCGCTCTCCTGGAGCGGGGCAAGAACAGAAAAACAAATTTGAAAACAAGATAAATTAATAATTACAGCTATGGGAAAGATTATTGGTATTGATTTGGGCACTACGAACTCTTGCGTAGCGGTCATGGAGGGTAACGAACCGGTCGTTATTCCCAACTCGGAAGGTCACCGTACCACGCCGTCGATCGTGGCATTCACCGAAAACGGCGAACGGAAGGTGGGTGATCCTGCAAAACGTCAGGCCATCACCAACCCGCAGCGGACGGTCTTCTCGATCAAACGTTTCATGGGCGAAACCTATGAGCAGGTACAGTCTGAAATCGCACGTGCTCCGTACAAGGTGGTCAAAGGCCCCAACGATACGCCGCGTGTGGAGATCGACGGTCGTCAGTACAGCCCGCAGGAGATCTCGGCCATCATCCTTCAGAAGATGAAGAAGACGGCGGAAGATTATCTGGGTCAGACGGTCGATGAGGCCGTGATCACCGTGCCGGCCTACTTCTCCGACTCGCAGCGTCAGGCTACGAAGGAGGCGGGCGAAATCGCCGGTCTGAAGGTTCGCCGTATCA